>DATDFJ010000148.1:0-2285 GCA_036522675.1 Chthoniobacterales bacterium
GATGACGGCGTCAGGTTGCGGCCATTGCGGCGTCGACGTGCGGATACAGCAGGAAAAACTGGTCGAGCCTCGCGGTCTCAATGATTGACCGCACAACCTGGGACACGCCTGTGAGCATGAGCCTGCCGCCGTAATCCTCGACATCCTTCGCTGCCGTGATCAAGGCGGCCAGGCCGGAGCTGTCGATGTAACTGACCTCGCGAAGATTAACGATGAGGCGCGACGGCCGCTGTTCGATGAGCCGGGCCAGCGATGCGGCGATGTCCGACGACACATGCAAATCAATTTCGCCTGTCAGGACTAGAACTTCCGGTGGATTGGGTAGAGCCATGGCTCCTGCAAGCCGCAGCAGGAATTATGCACACGCGACCGCGTTATTCGCGAGCGGCACCGGCGGACGGTCAGCTCAGATATTGCTGCCGCTCCACTTTAATTTTTGGCGGACGACGCTGAAAAACGACGTGTCCGGCATGACCGCCAGCGGGAGCGTGTTGCCGGCCTTGGTGATGCGGACAACTGCCCCGGTGTCGAGGCGCAACGGCTCACGCCCGTCGACGGTCAGATACACGGCATAATCGCGCTCGGTCACATCGACCTCGATGACCGACTGATGGCTGACGATGATGGAACGATTCGTCAAAACATGTGGGCAGATCGGCGCGATCACGAGAACACCGGAGTCCGGCGACATGATCGGCCCACCGGCGGAAAGCGAGTAAGCGGTCGAGCCGGTCGGAGTCGCTATAATCAAACCGTCGGCATTGAACTCGGTCAAGGATTCGCCGTTCACGCGGACATGCAGCCGGATCAAACGCGACAATTCACCGCGGCTGAAAACGGCGTCATTCAATGCAACCATCGCCGGCCGCTCCGACTTCGGGTGCGTAACCGTCACCTCCAGCAATGTGCGCTCGCTGAAGGCGATCTTTCCATGGGCGATGCATTCGACCGCTTCACGAATCGCGCTCGAGCTCGAGCAGGTCAAAAATCCCAGCGAACCGACATTGATCCCGAAGATCGGCTTGATGACGTCGCCGAGTTGACCGGTGACGTTCAGGATGGTGCCGTCCCCCCCGAGCACCACCAGCAGATCGGCTTTGGCCCCCAGGTGCGCAATGGTGAATTCAGAGCGCTGACCGACCAGCGCAGCGGTTTCTTTTTCGACCAGCACCGAGATGGAAAACCGAGAAAGCTCGTCGGCCACAGCCTGTACCAATTCGGCCGCACCTTTTTTTCCGGTGTGCGCGATCAAGCCGATCGTTTTCGGAGACATATGAAGAACTCCTGATTACCATCGGCTCCGGTAATTGTCGATGGAACGAGGCCGGCCACGTGGTAACCGGCATCCTTGGCGAAGCTCACGATTTTTTGCTGTGCCTTTTCGTGTAACGCCGGGTCGCGCACCACGCCCCCGCGGGCCACCTCATTGCGCTGCAATTCAAACTGCGGCTTGATCAAGGCCAGGACGAGGCCGGCGTCCCTGATCAACTCGAACGCGCGGGGCAGGATCAGCGTGAGGGAAATAAAAGAAACATCGATGACGCAAAGATCGACAGCTTCAGGTATATGCTCGCGGGAAAGAAAACGCGCGTTCACCTTTTCCAGAACAATGACGCGCGGATCGCGGCGTATTTTCCAGGCGAGCTGCCCGTGCCCGACATCGACGGCATAAACTTTTTTGACGCCACGCTGGAGCAGACAATCGGTGAATCCACCGGTCGACGCGCCGATGTCGAGCGCAACCGCGCCGGGTAGATCGATCGCGAAATGCTCGAGTGCGCCGGCCAATTTCAAGGCGCCGCGGCTCGCGTATTGTGGCTGGGCCGCGACTGAAACAGCGGCATCGAGCTCCACCAATTGCGATGCCTTGGAGACGACGCGATCCCCCACCCTTACTTCTCCCGCCATGATTGCGCGCTGCGCGCGTTCGCGGCTTTCGAAAAAGCCGCGCTCAACCAGCAAATTGTCGATCCTGACTTTTTTTTGTCGTTGAGCTTCCACGATCCGCCTTGCGCTATGATTCACATGCCGCTCCTACTGGAGCTCGCGATAAACTCTGGCGCCTAGACCAGTTATAAACGATCGCGGCCCTGGCGCTGTAGCTCGATAGAACGCTGGCAAAACCTTGACGCTGTAAGGTACCACTTCCAGTGGCGCTTGGCTCCGACAGGAGCGACATGACGCAAGATCGACAATCGATTCGTGCATTGCAGCGACGGTTCTCCAAAGTCGCGACTGAGTGATGCGACGCGGCGGCATCATTGTTGATAAGAGATTCCTCGACT
>DATDFJ010000149.1:0-2222 GCA_036522675.1 Chthoniobacterales bacterium
AGAGGCAAACATCCGCTGGTTCGTTCTCGATGCGCACGGCTTGCTCTTCGGGAACCCGCAGCCGCACCGCGCGATTTACGCGCCGTCTTACACGCGCGCTGGCCCGGCGGCGTTCGCCCGCGATCGCGATTCGAGCCGGCAAGTCTGGAGCGCGCACGAAGGTTATCCTGGCGATCCAGCATATCGTGAATTCTATCGCGATATCGGTTTCGATCTCCCGCTGGAGCACCTCGGCCCAGTCGCGCGCGGCATGCGCAAGTTTTCCGGCGTGAAATATCACCGGATCACCGGTCGCGATTCGGAAAAGGAATTGTACGATCGGGCCGCGGCGGAGAAAGCCGCCGAGACGCACGCGATGCATTTTCTCGAGCAACGCCGTGAACAACTCCGTCGCTTGGTCACGTCGGATTTCGAACCGATCATCGTGATTCCTTTCGACGCCGAATTGTTCGGGCACTGGTGGTTCGAAGGTCCGCGCTTTCTGGAGCTGTTCATTCGCAAAGTCGCCGCGCAGGATGTTATGGAGCTGACCACGCCGAGCGAATACCTCGCCCGCCATCCGACTCAGCAAACGATCGAGCCGGCAAGATCGACATGGGGCGAGAACGGCCAGCTCGGCGTCTGGCTCGATCCCACCAATGGTTGGATTTACCCACACCTCGACGTCGCGACGCGACGAATGACCGAACTCGCGCGCGCGCTTGCCCCTGGGTTCACCCACACATCGCCTCGAAATTCGTTCGGTTTAACCGAACAAGTTTCGAGCTCGTTAGATCCGTTGGCGCAGCGCGTGTTGAAACAACTCGCGCGCGAACTGTTGCTCGCGCAATCGAGCGATTGGGCTTTTCTCATCAAGACGGGAACGGCGCGTGAGTACGCGACGAGACGAACAATCGATCATCTCGCCCGCTTCAATCGATTGCATGATCAGTTCGTCGCGAATCAGATCGATGAACAATTCCTGGGCGACTGTGAGCAGCGTGATAATCTCTTTCCGAACGTGAACTGGCGCTACTACTGTTAATCATTGTCATTCCGAGCGAAGTCGAGGAATCTCTTGCGGTTAATTTTTCTCGCTTCGCTCGCGAACAGTAAGAGATGTCTCCCATTCGACTCGCTTCGCTCGCTCAGGGCAGGCTCACACAATGGCGGCTTCGCCGCAGTAAACTGGATGCAACGTCACGTTGCCGCTCGACATGACAGGAAAAGCTATTCTCACCGGGCTAATCACGTCGGGATTGATTCTGACGCTCGTTCGCGCCGAAGAATCACCGAGCGCTGCGCCGGCCGCGGCGGGGACTCCAACACGCAACGTCAGGATCAGTTTTGTTCCGCCGCCAATGCAGGGCACCATCAGCCTCGGGATTTATGACGATGAGGGCCGGCTGGTTCGCATTTTGAGGCAAGAGGCCGAGCTCGATGAATTCGAAGTCGGCGACGACGGCCTAAGCGTCCGCTGGGATGGCAAGGACGATGGCGGCTACGACGTACCCGCGGGCAAATACCGCGCGCACGGCTACATCGTTGCGACAAAAGCCGAGCCCGTCCCGATCGGCGGAACCGTTATCGGGCCGCCGATTCTTGAGACACCGATGCGCGTCAGCCTCGTTCGGAATCCGCTGGAAAAGAACGACGCGCCCAGTGCCGATCTTGAACTCGACCACGACGACGAGAACGCTTATTTGAAAACTGCCGACGGGCTTCCTCTCGTTACTCTCGCGACGGTCGGCGATGTGGAATACGCGGCATTCATCAACCGCTCGGAGCAGGCGCTGACGGTTCTCTTGCGCCGCCCGGGTGACTCGATTCTCGTCAAAGTCAGTCCGATCTCGAAGATGATGGCGTTCGACTGCGGTGAGTTCGAAGTGAAATAGCCCCGCTGGTCAGGCGACGAAATCTTTGTTAGTTAGCCGACGCATGGCAGGCGAAGTTCAACAGACTCTGGCCAAGGCCGCTGGATTTAACGGCACGGCGCTGCACACGGGCGAGAAGGTGTCGCTCAAGTTGCAGCCCGCGCCGGTCGATCACGGGATCAAATTCAAACGCAAAGACCTGGCCGACGAGCCGGTCGTTGAAGCAAAGATCGACAATCTCAAAACGGTCGAGCGCGCGACGACGATCGGCGAAGGCAGCGTGCGCGTGCACACCGTCGAACACGTGCTCGCGGCGTTGGCCGGGATGGGCGTGGACAACGCGATCATCGAGATGGACGCAAACGAGCC
>DATDFJ010000150.1:0-5175 GCA_036522675.1 Chthoniobacterales bacterium
CAGCGCACAAGCGATACTGACGATGGTTCGTTTCATTTGTGTTCTCCCGTTGGTTAACCTGTTGGGCGCCTCGATGGAGTGCACCCGTTGCAGCTTGGACTGCAAACGGCGCGGGAGTATTCAATCGTCTGTGGTTAAAAAATGAAGTCACGATTTTTGCGCCATTGAGCCGCGCGTCGCCTCAGCTAATGTGATCGTGTCGATGACCCGCTCAATTGTCGATCCACCGATTACGCCCGAACTCGTCGCGAAGCACGGCCTCATCCCGGAAGAATTCGAGCGCATCAAGAAAATCCTCGGACGCGAACCTAATTTTACGGAGCTGGGAATTTTCTCCGTGATGTGGAGCGAGCACTGCTCCTACAAGAATTCGCGCCGCGAGCTAAAGAAATTCCCGACCAGCGGCCCAAATATCCTGGTCAAAGCCGGCGAAGAAAACGCGGGCGTCGTCGATATCGGCGACGGTTGGGCGATCGCGTTCAAGATCGAGAGCCACAATCACCCGAGCGCCATCGAGCCGTTCCAAGGCGCAGCCACCGGTGTGGGCGGAATCATCCGCGACATTTTCACGATGGGCGCGCGCCCGGAGTTTTGCCTGAACTCACTGCGCTTCGGCCCGATCCGCGAAAATCCAAAATCCAAAATCCAGAATCCAAGGTTGAGCGAGAATCGGCGGCTATTCATCGGCGTCGTCTCGGGCATCGCGCACTACGGCAATTGCGTCGGTATCCCCACCATCGGCGGTGAAATTTATTTCGACGAAAGTTTCGAAGGCAATCCGCTCGTAAATGTGTTTTGCCTCGGCGTCTTGCGTCACGACCAACTGGCGCGCGGCACGGCGAAGGGCGTCGGCAACCCCGTCTTTTACGTCGGGGCCGAAACCGGCCGCGATGGTTTGGCCGGCGCAGCGTTCGCCTCGCGCGAATTGACCGAGCAATCAAAAGAGGATCGCCCCGCGGTGCAGGTTGGTGATCCATTCAAGGAAAAACTTTTGCTCGAAGCGTGCCTCGAACTTCTCGCGCACGATGCCGTGGCCGGGATCCAAGACATGGGCGCCGCCGGCCTGACCTGTTCGACCTGCGAGACGGCGAGTCGCGCCGGCAGCGGCGTCGAAATCGACTTGGGCAAAGTGCCGAAGCGCGAGCCCGGTATGACCCCGTACGAAATCATGCTGAGCGAATCACAGGAGCGCATGCTCATCATCGCCAGACGCGGCAAAGAAAATCTCGTCCGCGAGATTTTCGATAAATGGGACGTGCCGTGCGCCGAGATCGGCCGCGTCACCGACGACGGCATGATGCGCGTGCGCAACAACGGCTCGATCGCCGCGGAAATTCCGGCGAGGCCGCTTGCTGAAGAAGCACCGCTGTACTCCAGAGAAGCTGAAAGACCAACCACAGAGAGGACGGAGAACACGGAGTTAATTAAAAAAATCTCCGTGAGCTCCGTCTCCTCTGTGGTGAACTCTTTGCGTGAATTACTGCGCGATCCGACCATCTCCTCGAAGAATTGGGTTTACCACCAGTACGATCACACCGTCCGCACAGGCACGGTTGTGAAGCCCGGCTCGGACGCGGCGGTTTATTTCGTCCGCTACGCGAACAAAATTTTGGCCGCGACCACCGATTGCAATTCGCTCTACTGCGCGCTTGACCCGCGCGAAGGCGCGAAGATTGCGGTCGCCGAAGCGGCGCGCAATCTCACCTGCTCGGGTGCGCGGCCGCTCGCCGTAACTGACAACCTGAACTTCGGTAATCCTTACAAGCCGGAAAATTTCTGGCAATTGCGCGAAGCGGTCGAAGGCATCGCCGAGGTCTGCCGCGCGTTCGGCACGCCGGTCACCGGTGGCAATGTCTCTTTATATAATGAGAGTCCCGCCGGGGTAGTCGATCCCACGCCCACCATCGGTATGGTCGGTTTGATCGACAAAGAGGAACACATCACCACGCAATGGTTCAAGAATGAGCAAGACATTATAATCTTGGTTGGCTTGGAGCCGGCCCGCCCTCGGGCCGGGCGCAACCGCGACGAGGGCGTCGCCGCTCCCAATCTCGGCGGGTCGCGTTACTTGAAAGTTTGCCATGGGCGCAAAATCGGACCGGTGCCGCGTCTCGATGTCGCCCACGAGATCAAAGTTCACGGCGCGGTGCACGAGCTCATCCGCGCCGGTCTCGTGAGCAGCGCGCATGATTGCAGCGAAGGCGGGCTGGCGGTCGCGCTGGCCGAGTGCTGCTTCAATCCCGACAAACTTTTTGGTGCCGAGATCAAGGTAGGGCAAGCCTCCGGCTTGCCGGAGAAAGATCGCAAGCGGGACGGATGCGCAACTCTTTTCCATGAAGCGCAGTCGCGCATCATTGTCTCGGTCGCGCCGGACAATCTTGAGCGCACATTGTCGATCTTGCGCGAGCGCGAGGTTCCGGGGCAGGAGCTTGGTAAAGTCGGCGGCGAGAAACTGCGAATCCGTGTAAACGGCGAAATTTTTTCCTGGCCGATCGCCGATCTTTACGATGATTGGTGGAACTCAATTCGGCGCGCGGTAGAAAGCGATGCCGCCGAGCCGATCCCGAGTTTGTGAGCGAACCGTCATTCCGAGCGAAGTCGAGGAACCGCGTGGCGCAACGACAGGTATTTCCGCGGGGTCCCTCGATTCCGCTGCGCTCCGCTCGGGATGACGGCGGTTTGATTCGGTCGACAATTTCGTGGATGCTTTTACTGTGATCTCTCCGGAACACATCAACGCGCTCGAACCCACCGAGCGCGAAGCGTTCCCGCAGCACGAGTGCGGGCTGTTCGGCGTGTTTGGTCATCCGAATGCGGCAGTGTTGACCTACTACGGCCTGTTTGCATTACAGCATCGTGGTCAGGAAAGCGCCGGCATCGTGACGAGCAACGGCCCGGGCACATCTTTCCTTGTTCATAAGGACATGGGGCTTGTTTCCCAAGTCTTCGGCCAAAGTGAACTGGAGCAACTCAAGGGCACACGCGCGATCGGGCACGCGCGTTATTCCACGACCGGCACGAGTACGATCAAAAACGCGCAACCGTTCGTGGTCGACTGTGTGCGTGGCCAAATGGCCATCGCGCACAATGGCAACCTGATCAATGCCGACATTCTGCGGCTCGAGCTTGAGCGCCAGGGCTCAATCTTTCAAACCACTGCGGACAGCGAAATCATTTTGCATCTGCTGGCGCGCCCGGCTGACAACGGCGCGAGCGTCCTCGCGGCGTTACGTCGAATCGAGGGCGCGTTTTCGCTCCTGATCATGAGCGAACGGGAGCTGATCGCGGTGCGCGATCCTTTCGGTTGGCGACCGCTTTGCCTCGGCAAGCTCGACGGCGCTTATGTCGTCGCATCCGAAACCTGCGCCTTCGATCTCATCCATGCCGAGTTCATTCGCGAAGTCAAACCAGGCGAAGTTCTGATCATTGACGAAAGCGGACTGCGCTCCGAGTTCCCCTTCCCGCCCGAACAGCCGGCGTTTTGCATGTTCGAGTATGTCTATTTTGCGCGTCCAGACAGCATCATTGGCGGGGTCAACGTCGGCAAGGTCCGCATCGAAATGGGACGCGAGCTGGCGCGAAAATTTCCGGTTGAAGCCGACGTCGTCGTTCCGGTTCCGGACTCTGGCAACTACGCGGCGCTCGGCTTTGCCGAGGAATTGAAGATCCCTTACGGACACGCGTTTGTGCGCAATCACTACATAGGCCGCACGTTTTTGCAGCCGAGTCAGCTCATCCGCGATTTCGATGTGCGAGTAAAGCTCAACCTGATCAAGGAAATGGTCGCGGGGAAACGCGTCGTCGTCGTGGACGACTCGATTGTGCGCGGCACGACCGCGCGCGCGCGCGTCGTCAACCTGCGCGAGGCCGGCGCCAAAGAGGTGCACATGCGCGTGAGTTGTCCCCCGCACCGGTTCGCCTGCCATTACGGGATCGATTTTCCCGATCCGCAAAAACTCATCGCCAATCAGATGTCGATGGAACAGATCGCCAAATACCTGGGCGTCGACAGCCTTGGTTACCTCGATGTAGAAGGAATGGTGCGCGCCACGGGGCGGCCGCTGAACGAATTTTGTCTGGCCTGCTTTACAGGCAATTATCCCCTGCCCGTCGACCCCGCCCTCGACAAGTTCATCATGGAAAAACGCGAAGCCCGCGCCAAAGCGCTCGCCGAGCAGGAGCGTCACCCGACGCTCTTCGCGGATTTGAAATGAAGCCCGCGGGCGGTTCGGTGAACCGCCCTACCAGCGCATCATGACAAAAGCGTACGCGCGCGCCGGCGTAGATGTCGATCTTGCCAACCGACTCAAACGCGACCTTCCCCGGCTCGTTACGCAAACGCACGGCCCACAAGTCCTCGGGAAAATCGGCGGGTTTGGCGGACTGTTCCGCGCAAAATTTCCGGGGATGCGCGAACCGGTTCTCGTCTCGAGCACCGACAGCGTCGGGACAAAATTGAAAATCGCCTTTGCGTTAGATCGACATGATACCGTCGGCGCCGATTTGGTAAATCATTGCGTCAACGACATTGCGGTCGTCGGCGCGCGTCCGCTGTTTTTTCTCGATTACATTGGCTGCGAAAAACTTCGGCCGCATGTCTTCTCGCAACTGCTGCGCGGACTCGCGCGCGCCTGTCGCGCGGCCAGGTGTGCGTTGATCGGCGGCGAGACCGCGCAATTAGGCGACCTGTATCGCAAGGGTGAATACGATCTGGTGGGTTGCATTGTCGGCGTTGTCGATCGGAAAAAAATGATCGATGGATCGACCATCAAGGCCGGCGACGTCGTCCTCGGGCTCGCCTCGAATGGACTGCACACCAACGGTTATTCGCTGGCGCGAAAAATCCTGTTCGACAAAATGAAGTTGGACCCGAGCTCGCCTTTGCCCGGGTCGACATCCACGGTTGGAAGCGAACTCCTTCGCGTGCACAAAAATTATCAGCCGCTGCTGGCGAGAACACCGAGCGGCCTGATTAAAGGTCTGGCCCACATCACCGGCGGTGGTTTGATCGACAATCTACCGCGGATCCTGCCGAAGAAATGCGATGCTGCGATCGAGACCAAAAGCTGGCGCGTCCCGCGCATTTTCCAATTCCTGCAAGAAAATGGCAATGTCGATGCTGCGGAGATGTATCAGGTCTTCAACATGGGCATCGGCATGGTCGCGATCGTGAGC
>DATDFJ010000151.1:0-2815 GCA_036522675.1 Chthoniobacterales bacterium
CTTCTATTTTGCGCGCCTTCAAGAAAAAGAAACCAAAGAAAAATCCCCCAGGAAAACACCATGAAAACCAAATCCATCATCAGTTTTTTCGCCGCCACGCTGATTGTCGGTAGCGCAGTCGCGCAAAATTCGGCAATTACCCCGTCGCAGTTTCTTCCCGGAGACACGACGATCAAACTTGCTTCGGGCGATCAAGTCGCACCGGAGATCGCGGCAGGCGGGGCCACATTCCTCGCCGTTTGGCAGGACAAGCGAGCGCTCGGGATTAGCCAACCCCTCCCCAACTTCGAGTGGGAAACCTCGAGCGACATCTACGCCATGCGCATAGACGCCAACGGTAAGCAGCTCGACAAAGTGCCGATCGTCGTAACTCAAGAAGCGGCGTCGCAAAAAAATCCGCAAGTGGTTTGGAACGGGACCAACTGGCTGGTCGTGTTCGAAAGCATCGACATGAATGGCACCGGCTTTTACTGGGATGAATCCCTGGAAGCGGTGCGTATCTCGCCCACGGGCGTTGTGCTGGACACGAAGCCGATCAAGATCCGCAACGTCTCGCCACTCGGCACGTCGTGGACCGTGGCCAGCAATGGCACCGACTGGGTGATCGCGTTTCAGGAAAGTGATTCCGATAGCGCGCTGGCGTTGTTGCGTGTGACCGCGGCAGGCCAGGTGATGCAAGGGCCGAAGGTCATTGTGCCTTCGACCTACTTCCTGCGCTCCGATCTGAAACTGGCTTACACGAGCGGAGTGTTTCTCTTCACGTGGGCTGAGTTCTCGGATACGCAAGCGATCCGCTTCGATTCGAACTTTAATTTGCTCAATCCAGCGCCGTTCAGGCTCGTCACCGGCGGCATCGTGTCCGATTTGACGGCCAGCGGCACGCAGTTCTACGCCGGCTGGATCAAGAACAATCAAGTGATTGGTTCACGCATTTCGACGGCGGGAACATTGCTCGACGGCACTGGCGATGTGATCTCGGGCACCAATTCACCGGACCTGTACACTCCGACGGCTGTGTCCTGGGACGGCACGAACTTCAGGGTGAGCTGGTCGAAGAAAAGTCTCTACGTCGCTCGCGTGACGGCCGACGGGACGGTGCTGGATTCCGGCGGCGTTGCATTTAACGGCGCGAAGTCGGGGCCGACAGCTTCGACGGGCACCGGTAATTTGCAGGTTGTTTGGAGTGTTCTCACCAAGACCAATGAGTACGACACTCAGTCGATAAACATCTCATCGAGCAATGTAGCTGGACGGGCTCTGCCAATCGGCAACGGCGCTCCGTCGCAGACGCGCAGCGATGTGGCCATGGGCGCAAACGGGTCGATGATCGTGTTCCGCAGCGATTTTTCGGGGACCAACCGAATCATGGCGCAGCCGCTCGACGCAAGCGGTAATCCGATCCTGACGAATCCAGTCACGCTGGCCACGGGCAACTCGACGACGCTGCCCGGGGGTCCATCTGTTGCTTGGAACGGCTCGGTTTATTTGGCAACCTGGGGAACTTCGACCGGCATCGTCGCGCAACGCATTAATCAAGATGGAACACTGGTGGATACGGCGTCGTTCTCGGTCATGCCGGGATTTGGACCGACGGACGTTGCCGCTCTCGGCGACACGTTCCTCGTGATCGCGCGCCAATTCGTTAGCGGTAACCCGGAGGTCATTGTGCCGGTGGTAGCGCGAATTAGCGGCACTAGCGGCGTCGTGCTCGACCCGGCTGGCATTTCAGTCGGTAATTCGTTCTGCGTCTCCGTTTCGGTGACAACAGCCGGCACCCGCTGGTTGGCGGCGTTCCGCTCGACGACAACCCACGATAATCCAGTCGGGAGCACCTACGGCAATTTCATCAACGCTGACGGAAGCAAAGGTACGGCCTTCGTCGTTTACGGACCATATAGCACGGCCGGCAACAGCATCACCGAAGTGGCCGTCGCTTCTGACGGAAACAATTCGCTGGTGCTGCAGTCTGCACCTCTGAGCACATCATCCGAAACTGATTTGGTCGGTGTGATTGTGAAGCCCGACGGCACGCACAACGCGCCCGTGAACCTAACGCCGTGGGTCGGCAATCAATACAGCCCACGCGTCGTGTGGAACGGCGTGCATTATGTCGCTGTGTTCAACGATCAGATTAATCGCTCCGCTCCATTTACGCTCGATATATTCGATGCGCGCAGCGATCTCTTCGGGATGCGAATCGCGGCCGATGGCACAGCGATCGATCCGATGGGTTTCGTATTCTCGGCTCTACCCGCGGCGGAGAGCTGGCCGAGCGTGAGCGGCGCCAATGGCGTCACGTTGATCGCCGGGTCCATCATGCAGGGCAAGTCTCTGAAGTTGGATAACTACCGCGTGGGCTACAAACTTTACGGCCCGGGCGAATGGCCGGTCGTCGTCAGCGCTGCCAATGTTGAGACGGGCGACACGCCGCTGGCCGTGATGTTCGATTCGAGTGGCACAGTTGATCTCGACGGAACGATCGCGTCTTACTTGTGGGATTTCGGCGATGGATCGACATCCACGCTGACTAATCCACAGCATACTTACAATGTGGCCGGCAATTACGTTGCGACTCTCACCGCCACCGACAATTCTGGCATTGCGACCACGAACACTGTGGCGCTAAATGTGACCGCTCCTAATCAGGTGCCGGTCGCCAAGTTCATTATGACACCCTCGAGCGGCAAAGCGCCACTCGACGTCACGCTGACCTCGGATGAATCATACGATCCGGATGGCGCGATCGGAAATCGCCAGTGGACGTTCAGCGACGGCGGAGAGTACTGGGGCAGCACTGCCTACCACACGTTCTCCA
>DATDFJ010000152.1:0-3927 GCA_036522675.1 Chthoniobacterales bacterium
ACGGATCGAGGCGCAGCGATTCGCGTCGGAGTTCGGCAGCATTGAGAACTTGCATGGACTCGGCGCGACCCACGTCGTCGTGCTCGGCAAGTTTTATCGCGATCTGCTCGAAGGCGCTGAGGTCGTTCCGGTGCGCGCAACGCCGGAGTTCTATCGCGCGTTAGACATGCGCGCGAAATTAGTCTGGCGCGCCGAACGTGGTCAGAATCTGTACATTCATCCGGGGCTAAGCGTGTACGAGCTGCCGCATCCCTGATTCATCTCGCCTGGAACTTGGCTAAGATCTCGGCCACCAGTTCGTCGCGATTTTCCGGACACACGTCAACAAGCGTCACATCGTGACGCGACTTGATCGCGTCGGTGAACGGGAGTGGGCGCGCGAAGATCGTGCCGAGGACGGGCGCCCCGCTGTCGAGCGCCTCGTTGACGGCGGCGCGAAACTTCGCCGAGCGGATTTCCATCGGGCCGATTTCGTCGATCACGAGAACATGACGGGCACGCATCGCTTTGCGCACAGCCTCGATGGCAACCTTTTCCAGCGCCGACAAATCGAGTCCGTACTTGCTGACGCGCTCAGACGTTTTGAAATCAACATGAGCCAGCACAGCCTCGTCGCCGTCGAGCGTGACCAGTTTAAACCCAACCCGCGTCCGGCCGCGGCGGATCTCCTCGGTGTAAAAACCGCCGGCTGCGCGGCCGAGTTTGCTCGCGATCCGCTTGATCAGCGTCGTCTTTCCGCAGCCCGGTCGGCCCGTCAGTAAAATTTTGTTGCTCACGATTTGTCGGGATTTTGAAACGCGCTGACTGGAACTTGCTTGAGGTTTGAAAAATGCCAGCCAATTCGATCGGACGTTTTATCCGTCTCTTAAAAGAATCGCCGCCCGGCGCCGTTTTCAATCCCTGGTGGCAGATCGATGTCGCGAACGACATTGGTCGCGGCGCGCCGCGGATCAGGCGCGCGCAGTTGCGCGCGTATTTTGAGCAGCGACTCGGAGCGGCGCGGCTCGTTCTTATTGGCGAAGCAGTCGGTTATCGCGGCGGTCATTTCAGCGGTATCCCGATGACTTCCGAGCGGATTATGCTTGAAGGAATCGGCGGCGTTGCAGCGAGCGAGGTTCTTCCCGGCATCACTCCGCGGCGGACGAGCAACCCCGGAAAATTTCCCCGCGGTTTCTCCGAACCGACCGCGACGATCATCTGGGGCACATTGCTGCGGCTAGGACTTAAACCAGATGGGTTCGTCCTGTGGAATGCGTTCCCCTGGCATTCGTTCGATCCGCGGCATGGCATGTTGAGTAACCGCACACCGAAGCCAGCCGAACGTGCCGCCGGTCTACCGGTCCTGCGCGCGTTTCTCGATCTGTTTCGGTGTAAGGGCGTGATCGCGCTGGGGCGCATTGCTGCCGCGCAGCTCGAAGAACTTGGCGTTCAGGCACGCGGTGTTCGCCATCCCGCATCCGGGGGTGCGAAACTTTTCCGCGAGCAAATCGCGCAACTGAGATTGTAGCCGCTGGCGTCACGCCGGCAGACTGCCGCGAGAGGACGGCGGCAGCTACAACGCGCCTATTCCTTCGGCGGCTTGGTCAGATGGGTAAAGAGATCGAGCGGCACCGGGAAAAAGGTGGTGGTATTATGTTCGCTCGAGATCTCGCGCATGGTTTGAAGGAAGCGAAGTTGCAGCGCGATCGGTTCCTTGCTCATCATCGCGGCGGCCTGCACCATTTTTTCGGCGGCTTGGAATTCGCCCTCGGCGTTTACAACTTTGGCGCGGCGCTCGCGCTCGGCTTCGGCCTGCTTGGCCATGGCGCGTTTCATCGTATCCGGCAGCACCACGTCCTTCACTTCGACCGTCGTCACTTTTATGCCCCAGGGCTCGGTTTGTTTGTCGATGATGTCCTGGAGCACCTGATTGATCGACTCGCGCTGGGACAGCAGATCGTCCAGAGGCGCCTGGCCGAGCACGCTGCGCAAGGTCGTTTGCGCAATGAGCGAAGTCGCTTTGAGAAAATTTTCCACTTTAACGACGGCCGCCTGCGGATCGACCACGCGAAAATAAACCACGGCATCAACAGTCACAGGGACGTTGTCACGCGTCATTACTTCCTGCTTTTCGACGCTGATCGTGACGACGCGTAAATCCATTTTCACCATCCGATCGACCATCGGGATGAGAAAAATCAGGCCGGGCCCTTTCGCGCCGAGCAATTTGCCCAGCCGGAAAATCACGCCGCGCTCGTACTCGCGCAAAATCCGGATCGCCTGCGGCAGGATGATCGCCCCGAGAATGACGATCGGGATGATCCAGCCCGTTAACCGAAACAGTCCTTCAACCAGCGGCATAAGAGCTCCTTTTCATTTTGCTTTTACTTTTAAAGTCAAGCCTTGCACAGCCGCGATTTCCACCGGTGTCCCCGGTTCGACCGGCGTATCGCTAATCGCGTTCCAGTATTCGCCTTCGACGAAAATGCGGCCGCCGCGCGAATCGATCAGTGTCAGCGCGCTCACTGTCTTGCCGAGAAGTGTTTCCGCGCCCGCGCGGATGGGTAGCCGTTGCGCGCGCAGACCCTTTCCGATCACGAAGACAAAAAACGCGGCCGTTATCATCGTCGCCGGAACGATGTAGCCGAGCGACAAACGAAAAAGCGGATCGGCGCGGTTGAAGAGCATGAGCGAGCCGATCAAAAACGAAATGATGCCGCCAATTGTGAGCACGCCGTGCGTCGGCGCATAAAGGTCGAAGATGAACAGCATGAGGGCGAGCGCGATCAGGGCGAGTCCGGTCACGTTCACCGGGAGGATGGCGGCGAGATAGAGCGCGAGGATCAGCGCAATCGCTCCGACTACGCCGGGCAGAATCGCGCCTGGCGTGGTCAGCTCGCCGATGATGCCATAAATCGCGATCAGCATAAGGATGAACATCACTTCAGGGCGCCAAAGTTTCTGGAACACTTGCTCGGAGGGCGACATTTTGATCTCGGCAATTTCCGCGCCCGCCATGTTGAGCGTTTTGCCGTCAATCGCGCGGCCGTTTAGTTGCTTGAGCAACTCGGTTAGATCGACTGCGATCAGATCGACAACTTTCAGCTCGAGCGCTTTTTCGGCGCTGATCGAAGCGCTCTCGCGCACGGCCGATTTCGCCCACTCGACATTGCGATGGCGTTTGGCCGCGATCGCTTCCATGTAGCTGACCGAAAAGTTCTCCAGCTTCTTTTTCATCGTCTCGTCCGGCTTTTCTTCGCCGCCGGCCGGATTCCCCCCGATCGTCACCGGATGCGCTGCGCCAATGGTGGTGGCCGGGGCCATGGCGGCAACGCTCGCGGAAATCGTGATGAAACATCCCGCGCTCGTTGCCGTTGCGCCGGTCGGCGCGACGTAGACGACGACTGGAATCGGCGCGCTCAAAAAACTTTGCACGATGTTCTGGGTCGATTCGAGCAACCCCCCAGGCGTGTTCAATTGCACGACGAGACATTGCGCGTTCTGCGCACGCGCTTGGTCAATGCTTCGCGCGATGTAGCTCGCCGTCGCGGGCCCAATTGCGCCGTCGATCTTGATTAGATCAATTTTTTCCGCGGCGGGCGCCGAACCGCAGGCCAACCCGACAAACAACCCGGCCGACGCGCTGGTCAGCAGATTGCGCAAGCTCAGCCTCCTTTCAAGACGCCGTTATTTGCGATGCCAGGTGAGGAGCACGTTTTTCTTGCGCAATTTGCACGCATCGCTCACGAGCGTGAACCGCAGAGTGTCTTTGTCCGGGTGGCTGAATTTATATACGCCGGACCCGTCGCAGCCTTTTGGATTAATGCCGCCGGTGCGCTGGAGTGTGACTTGATCGCCGGAGATAGTGTAAGTGCCCCACGCGTCGCGTTTGCCCTGGTGCTTAAGATCGACATCGAACGTGCCATCGGCCTTGATCGCCCAGACGGT
>DATDFJ010000153.1:0-5711 GCA_036522675.1 Chthoniobacterales bacterium
ATGTTCTCGCGCACGGTCGTAGAAAATAACAGCGTGTCTTGCAAGACGATCCCGATCTGCGCACGCAACGATTTTTTCGTGATGCTGCGCAAGTCGCGACCGTCGAGCGTGACCGCGCCTTCGGTCGGATCATAAAACCGCGGCACCAAACTCAGCAGCGTGCTCTTGCCCGCGCCGGTCCCGCCGACCAGCGCCATGATCTGGTTCGGCGAGATCATTAGATCGACGTGTTCCAAGATCGGCCTGTCGTGATCGTAAGCGAAGGCGACATTTTGAAATTGCAGTGCCCCTTGTGTCTTGGAGAGCGTAATTGCGTCGGGCGCATCGATCACATCATCCTGCCGGTCCAATACTTCAAAGCAGCGTTTTGCCCCGGCGACCGCACCTTCCATCGCCCACGCGGTATAAGTGAGCGATTCGAGCGGTTGATACAGCATTAGTAAATACGCGCTGAACACGAGCAGTTCCCCGAGCGTAAGCCGGCCATCAAGCACGTGCAGGGTGCCGACGTAATACATTGCCGCCGTGGCGGCGACTATGAGCGTGCTGATCACGAGCGCGCTGTTCACGTTCGTGAGCTGCAGACGCAAATTGGCCTGCAGACTTTGGCGCGCGGAGCGGTGAAATTGGCCAACCTCGAATTCCTGGCGGCCGAACGCGTGCACCATTCGGATCGAGCTCAGCCCTTCCTGCGTTTGAGCCAACAGCGCGCTCTCCCGTTCCTGAATTGTTTTTGAAGCCCGCCGGATTCGGCGTGAGAAAAAGTAAATAGTCGCCACAACCAGCGGAACGATTGCCAGGGAGAGCAGGGTGAGCTGCCAATCCAGTTGCACCATGATTACAAATGTGCCGATTAACGTGATGGTTGATCCAAAAACATTGGTGAATCCCTTGTTGTAAATCGTCTGGACCGATTGCGAGTCGTAGGCGACGCGAAAGCTCGAGTCGCTCGAGCGCCGTGCATCGTGATATTTGAGTGAGAGCGATTGCAGATAGGCGTAAAGCTCAGTGCGAAGTTTGAGCAATGCCTGCAGACCCGTTTTGATGAAAAGATACGTCGTGGCCGAATTGAGGAGGCCCCACAGCAATTGAATGACGACGAGGGCAAGACAGAGAAGAGCAATAATTCCGCCGATGTCGGTTACCGGTAAGTCTAAACGCAACGAACCAATGAAGAGCTGTGGATGCGCTATGACGTACGTGTCCCTCTTGCGAAAGTTTGGGATGACGTAATCGACGATGATCTTGAACGGCCACGGCTTGAGCAGGTTGAGCCCGATTCCACAAAGCGAGAGGAACAGGCCAAAAAGAGTCTGCGGCCAAAACGGCTCGTAGTAACGAAGAACGCGCCGATAGATCGACATCGTGGAATTTCAGATTGCAGATTTCAAATTTCAGATTGAACTACAGCGGCCTAAACGGCTCAGGCTAAATCCGAAACCCGAAATCCGAAATCCGAAATTGCTGTGCATCATTTGATTCAACTCTGGTTCGAGTGGGTCCTGACTGGCGGTTACATCGGCATTATCGTGCTGATGGCGCTCGGAAGCACGCCGCTGCCGGTACCGGCCGAAGTCGTGCTGCCGCCGGCCGCGTTCCTTGCCGCGCAAGGGCGACTCAGTTTCGCAGGAGTGATTCTCGCCGGCACATTGGGTGCCTATCTCGGCGCCGCAGCGATGTACTGGTTTTCACGATGGATTGGTCGGCCGCTTCTTTTGCGATTCGGGCGATACTTTTTGTTACCACCAAAAAAATTGGAAGAAGCCGAAAATTGGCTCGCCCGCTACGAAGCGGCCGGCATCTTCTTCGCGCGATTGCTGCCTGGTGTGCGTCACCTCATCTCGATTCCGGCTGGCATTGTTCGCATGAATTTCGCCGTCTTCAGCTCCACGACCCTCGCCGGCTCGGCGATCTCCTGCGCGATCCTGGCGTGGCTCGGCCATCGCGCATATCACCTCGAGCCGAACCTGATTTCTGATCCCGACGCGCTGCTGCATTTCATCCGCAGCCAATCGCATTTCATCCTGCTGGTCGTACTCAGTTGCGCCGCGCTCTACATCCTGAGCATCTGGCTGACGAAGCCGCGACGCCGGCGTCTGTAGCGGCGGTCTATGACCGTCGCACTATTTGGCGAGCTAAATGTGTTCACAAAGCTGACACTCTTGTCAGCATACGGGCACCCGGCCGGGGAATAAGTCACCAATAACTGCGCACCTCGCGACCGCGAGGTTATTCAGATTGAACGCTGGCGCAGGATTTGCTGTCAAAAGGGTCGTTCATGAAGAAACACAATCTCATCTTGAAACCCCGCCAGAAAAAACTCTCGCTCGGCGACCTGATCGTTGCCGTCAGCTCCTGCACGCGCAACACCAAGGAGACCGTCGCCACCGTAGCCGATCTGTTGGCGAGCGGTAAAGTCCGCGTCCAAAGCGACGGTCGCTTCATCCGCGCGAAGGTTTGCTGAGCTAAGGTCAACACCAGCTTTCTGAAATCGCTCCGGCCGATACCGGAGCGATTTTCTTTTGTACAAACCACTTTCCCGTTTAGCGCCCGCTTCTATCTTGCGGCGTGATCCCTCGCTACTCGCTCCCGCGGATGCGCGACATCTGGACCGACGAGCGCAAATTCGAAATCTGGCTCGAAATCGAAATCCTCGCCTGCGAAGCGATGGCCGAGCTCGGTCAGATTCCAAAGGAGGACGCCGTCGAGATCCGGAAACGCGCGCGCTTTTCCATCCCGGAGATTCTCGAGATCGAAAAGCGCACAAACCATGACGTCATCGCCTTTCTGGAAAATGTTGCGGGCTACGTCGGCCCGGCGGCGCGCTGGATTCATCAAGGATTGACGTCCTCCGACATCCTCGACACGTCGCTCGCGGTGCAGCTAAACGAATCGTCGCAAATTCTCGCCCATGATCTCAAACAGTTGCGCGAAGTGATTGCGACGCAGGCGCGCAAATACAGAATGACGCCGATGATTGGTCGCAGCCACGGCGTCCACGCCGAGCCGATCACGTTTGGCTTGAAACTCGCGCTTATGTTCGATGAATTTGGTCGAGCCGAAGAACGGTTAAGCCAAACTCGCGAGCGAATTCGCGTCGGCAAGATCAGCGGGGCAGTGGGCACGCACGCGCATCTCGATCCAGCAATAGAGAAAAAAGTTTGCGAGCGTTTGGGGATTAAAGCCGCGACACTTTCCACTCAGATCGTGCAGCGTGATCGACATGCCGAATTCCTCTGCACGCTCGCAGTCATCGCTTCCAGCATCGACCGCTGGGCGACCGAGTTTCGTCATCTTCAGCGCACCGAAGTTCTCGAGGTGGAAGAATATTTCGGCGAAGGCCAGAAAGGGAGCTCGGCCATGCCGCACAAGCGCAACCCAATCACGAGCGAGCGGCTAAGCGGCCTCGCCCGCGTCATCCGCGGCAACGCGGTCGTCGCGCTCGAGAACGTCGCGCTCTGGCACGAACGCGACATCAGCCATTCCAGTGCCGAGCGCATCATCCTGCCCGACTCATGCATCCTGCTCGATTTCATGCTGGTCGAGCTGCGCAACCTCGTCGAGCGCCTCCAGGTCTATCCCGAACGGATGCAGCAAAATCTTGAAATGACCAAAGGTCTTTACAACAGCCAATCGATCTTGCTCGCGCTCACCCGCGCCGGCGCGCAACGCAAGACCGCCTACGAGTCCGTCCAGCGCGCCGCCATGAAAACGTGGAAAGGCGAGGGGACATTCGCCGACAACGTCAAAGCCGAGCCGGAGATCGCATCGAAATTGTCCGCCAAAGAAATCGATCGCCTCTGCTCCCTCGACATCCATTTCGCGTACATCGACGAAACATTCCGGGCGCTCGGGCTGGAATAGATCGACAATCTCGAGGGACACGCAGCGCTTGCCTCGCCGTAGCGCGAAGACGGATCATGTCCAAGGCGCCGACAGCGCCGCGCTCTCCAATTTTTCCTCTCTCCCATCTCCGTGATCTCTTAGCGAGCGCAGCGAGCGGGCGGTGAAATTCAGGCTACCTCACCGGATTGAGCAATAGCTCAACGATGCGTCCCGCATTATCGAGCTGCACCACGCTCATCTCGAACATCGCGCCGGATTCCTCCGGCGCCTTTGGATCGAGCGTCACGCGCACCACGTTGCTGCGCCATTTAAGGACGAGCTCGCCAACTTGAAACGTCGGCGACAATTTCACGCCCGCGAGCTCCAGTCGCGCGATGATCTGCAACATCATCGGCGTCGAACCCGCGGTTGTGAGTTGCACTCGCTGACGCGTCGCGCCCGGCACCACCGCGACGCTGCCGATCTGAAACGCCGTCCGCACCTGCGCCGGTTGGAACGGCTTCGAGTCCGGCACGAGCCGCATCACGGAGATGCGCCCGTTCGCCTCCAGCTCGGTTGCGCCAAGCTGAAAACCAGTTTCGCGCGCCACCCCCGCATGCGCCGCGCCGCTTACTAATCGCAACGAAAGCGCGCCTGCGGCCGGCCGCGCCCGAATCGATCTCATCTCGAATTGCGGCGTAACCTGCAACGACACGACTTCCAAATACAAACTGAGAACCGTTTCAGTTACTGCCGCAGGAACACGAACCTGCGGCGCAGATAACGGCGGCTTCGGCGCAACTTTCGGCGGCTGAAGTATCGGGGGCGGTGGCGGCTTAATGGCAGGGAGGCCGCGCGGAGCCTGTCCTGAGCTTTGTCGAAGGCGCGTGCGCTCTGCCAGTGGCGGCAACGCGGATTGCGTTTCTTTAGCCGTCGTCTTGCTTGGCGCGCCGAAGCTTCGAGAAGGCGGGCGCGCCACGCTGCTCACTTCCTGCTTTGGTGGAGGCGTGATCACCGGCTTCGGTGCTGCTGATGCTAGACGTGATTCACCTATAGCATCGGTCGCTTGCGGCGCGTTGCAGCTGCCGCCGTCTCTGGCGGCAGATTCCTCTGCGGCTTTCGCGATTTGCGTTGTAGCTTCCGCTGTTCTCAGCGGAGGCACCTGCTTTCGCGGCGCGCTCAGCGCGCGCTGCACAAGATCGACAAGCTGCTTGGAAAAAAACGGTTTCTCGATCGCAGCGACGATATTCGGCAGCCGCTTCGCCGCCGCGGCCATTTCGGGCCCGTGCGCCGACATCATCACCACGGGAATCGCGGCCGTGCGTTCATCTTTTAGTAGCCGCCGACAAACTTCGTCGCCGTTGAGATCGGGCAAACTGTAATCGATCAGCACCAAGTCCGGCACGATCTCCCGGATTTTTGTCAATCCATCGCTGCCAGTGGCCGCCGTCGTGATCTGCAATTCTGGAGCCGCGAGGGTCAGCGCGTCTTCCACGAACACCAGCAGCATGTCGGTGTCGTCGATGATCACAACCTTCTTTCTCTTCGTCGGCTCCCGTTCGGCAAGCTCAGGGCGGGCTGACTCTCGCTCCACCGCCGGAGCCACCGCTACGGGCTCGCGTGAATGCAGCAGTTCGACAACGAGACTGATCCAGCCGCGCAGAACTTCGCGGTGGTGTCCGACCAGGCCTTTTCGTTCGCTCACCCGCGCGTCGGACCAGGAAAGAATTTCCCGCAACGCTTCCAGTCCGGTGAGATTCGCGGTTGCGGCGTGCGAAACCTGACCGCCGGCAATGTGAATCTCGCCGGCAAAATTTGGTCCGGCGCTAAGATCGACAATCACATTCGCCTCGGCGGCATGATGCAAAAGCAGGAGATCGATCGCG
>DATDFJ010000154.1:0-4962 GCA_036522675.1 Chthoniobacterales bacterium
ACTGATCATTTGTTGGGTAACAAGATTGTTACTTTGCGCGCCGGTAACGCCAGATTGTCCGCGCTGGCCCGGGACGCCGCAGCGCGGCCATCCCTATCAGCGCGCAACAAATGATCGGCGAATCGCAAATCGCGCCGAGCATTTCGCTGTTGCGCTGGGCAAAGCTTTGTCCAGATGAAAATCGATCGCGCTCACGTTTTGGAAAAAACGGCATGCAGGTCCGTTACCCTTCGCGACCGAGCGATCGCGCATTACCACGATCTGCTTGCGGCGGACAAAACATTATCGCCCGAAGTGTTCCAAGAACTCCGCGAACGGATGCGAACTCGTCGGTTGACTTATGGAGACAGGCCGATCGGCGTCGCGCTGCGGCCGCATTTTCTGGATCGGAAGCAATTCAAGCTTCTGGCCACAACCGCCGAATCGATTGCCTCCGCGCTTGAGGAAGTCGCCGCCGCGGTGGTGCACTCTCCCGCTTTAATGACAGAACTTGGTTTGACCGAGTCCGAGCAGAAGGTTGCGATGATTGATCAGGGATTCAACGCCGCCGCGATCACGACCCGACTCGACGGCTTCGTGCACGGAGAGCAGATCAAGTTTGTCGAATACAACGCGGAGAATCCGTCGAGTCTATCGGATCAGGAAGGACTGAACTGGCTCATGTCCGAATTGCCGGCGATGTCGATGTTCGCGCAGCGTTATCGTCTGCGACAATTCTCACCCATGCAAAGTTTGCTCGCCGCGCTACTCGCGACCTACCGCGAATGGAAACGCGCCCCGGGTGTACCAAACATCGCCATTCTCGATTGGAAAGGTTTGCCAACAGCGAACGAATTCATTCTGCTCCAGGATTATTTCAGGGCGCAGAACGTGCCGACGATCATCTGTTCGCCCGAGCAACTGGAGTATGAAAGCGGGCGGCTACGCTGCGGCGATTTCGGTGTCGATCTTGTCTACAAACGCGTCGTTATCCATGAGTTCCTCGCCCGCTACGACGAAACGCACCCGCTCGTGCGCGCCTATGTCAAACATGATGTTTGCGTGGTAAATCCGTTCCGCTGCAAAATCATGCACAAGAAGGCCAGCTTCGAACTGCTCACCGACGACGCGCGCCAGAGCTGGTTCACTGCGCGGCAAAGAGAAGCGATCACGCGCTCGATTCCCTGGACCCGTCGCATGGCCGAGCGGCGGACGAGCTTGAATGGCACGCGCGTCGATCTGATCGATTTCGTCCGGAAAAATCGCGAGCGCCTGGTGCTCAAACCGAACGATGATTACGGCGGACACGGCGTCTTCTTCGGGCCGCGCCTGGATGAGCGTCAATGGGACAACGCAATCGGAAGGGCGCTCTCGGCCGATTACGTCGTGCAGGAAGCAATCGAGCTGTGGCCCGAAGATTTTCCAGTGTTCGATGACAGTGGGTGGAACCTTCAGTCGATGTTCGTCGATACGAATCCCTTTCTTTTTTCCGGAAACGTTTGTGGCGCGATGGTGCGGCTGTCGCATTCGCCCGTCGTCAACGTAACCACCGGCGGCGGAGAGACCGGCTTCTTTGTCATCGACGGCGAGCGCTGATCTAACGCGGCGCAAAAAACCGTAAGCAAATCGCAAGCACCGCCGAGCCGCCGAGAGAGCGGCCGCGGATCATGTACGCATGAACAACGGCTCGAACACTCTCGTTGTAGACGCCGTATCGGCGCGGCGCAACTCCCACGCCTCTGCGAAGCGAACCGCGCGCAAGCCCCGCAAACGCGATCACATTTTCACTCTCGGGATCGAGGAAGAATTCCAGATCATCGACCCGGAAACGCGCGCGCTGCGCTCGCACATTCAGGAAATCCTGGCGGACGGAAAAATCGTTTTAAAAAAACGGCTCAAACCCGAGCTGCACCAATCGCAGGTCGAGCTCGATACGGACGTTTGCAAAGACGCCCGCGAGGCGCGCCGGCAAGTCGTCGATCTTCGCAGCGAACTGGCACGCCTCGCCGCGCGTGACGGCTTGAAAATCGCGTCCGCGGGCACACACCCGTTTTCGCATTGGATGGACCAGTTGATCACGACCGACCAGCGCTACACGACCATCGTCAACGACATGCAGCAGATCGCGCGCGTCTGTTTGATCTTCGGTTTACACGTGCATGTCGGCATTCCCGACCGCGAGGAAGCGATAGATATCATGAATCAGGCGCGCTACTTCCTGCCGCACATCTACGCGCTCTCGACGAACTCGCCCTTCTGGCTCGGCCAGAACACGGGACTGAAGGCGTATCGGCAAATGATCTTCGAGCGTTTCCCGCGCACCGGTATTCCCGACGCGTTCGAGAGCCTGAGCGAATACGAGGATTACCTAAAATTGCTGGTCGCGACCAACTGCATCGACAACGCAAAGAGGATTTGGTGGGACATCCGACTCCACCCGTTTTTCGATACGATCGAGTTCCGTATCTGCGACGCGCAAACGCGCGTGGATGACACTATCGCGCTGGCCGCGCTTATGCAGGCGATCGTCGTCAAACTGCAAAAACTGCGTCGCGACAACGTCACGTTTCGAAATTACCCGCGACGTTTGATCGACGAGAACCGCTGGCGCGCGGCGCGCTATGGCATCAATGGCAAACTGATCGACTTTGGGCGCAAATGCGAGATGGACGAGCGCGATTTGCTTCATGAGATGCTCGCGTTTGTTGCGACCGAAATGGCCGAACTCGGCAATCGAGCCGAGCTGTCGCACATTGAAGGCATTATCAGCGAAGGCACCGGCGCCGATCGTCAGCTCGTAGTGTGGGAGCAGACACACGACATAAAAGCAGTCGTCGATCACATCGTCGCCGAGACCTATGCGGGGCTGCAACTCGCATCCGGAGAGATTGCTCAACCGTGAGACCGCCTCTTTAACGCGCTTCAGCGCGACGCTTCGTTGTCCATTCCGTACCGGCGAGGAGCGCGCTCGGAGAATGAAAAGAATCTCCTGATGCGCGTGTCGATCTAGTTTCGAGCTTTGGATAGAGGCGCTTCAGATGCACATACCAGGCGCAAGGCCCAAACATCGTGCGGTTCAGCAAAAGTCTTGGACGGTTTTAACTGGCCATTGTGCCGGGCAGGAGATTATTAATCAGTGAAATCTTGGAGGGCTAGTGCCGGGGGCGATGAAAAGCGTTGGTCTCGCCGTTTTGCTCGCAACGGTGGCGGCGCTTTCATGCAAAGCCGCTGGGGTTGTCGCTAATCCCGATTCTTCACCTGATGTCACGGCGCCGGAAGCGCCAAGCACGACGCCAGTAACCGAGCCCGGAGTTAATCCAGCCAATCCGCTACCGCCGTTGACCGCACCGGTGGAAGATATTTTCGAAAGAAAATATTGGTACCTTGTTCTGCTCGACGCAAAGGAAGTGTTTACTTCGCCCCTCCGGTGGGATTCGCGCGATTGGTTGACGCTCGGTGGAATGAGCGCGGGCATCGGTGTCGTCGCGGTATTTGATCAAAAGATCGAGCGCGCGATTCGAAGTGGACGCAGCGACGCGATGACGACCGTTCTCGATAATGTCCAGCCGCTTGGGAACGAGTACGCCATCGGGATCGTTGGCTCCTTTTATCTGGCCGGCGAAGTTTTTAAAGATGCGCGCGCGAAAGCGACCGCGCTCGATGGCATCGCCGCCAGCGGCATCGCCTCAGGTCTCATCGTTAATTCGGTCAAGTACGTCGTCGGCCGCGCCCGGCCGACCGACGGACGCGGGGCCTACAGTTTTCAGCCGTTCAGCGGGAAAGATTCGTTCATGTCGGGGCACACCACCGAAGCGTTCACGTTGGCCAGCGTAATTTCCGAACACTACCAAGAGCCTTGGATCGAGATCAGCGCTTACGGTTTAGCTGGAACAGTTGGTTACGCGCGCTTAAATAACAATCGGCACTGGCCTTCTGACGTTCTCGCCGGCGCAGTCGTCGGGACCTTTGTGGGAAAGACCGTCGTCCGGTTTAATCAAGAACACCGCAAAATCTCAATCGAGCCGATTTTGAGCGCCGATACGCGTGGCGCGGAGCTTGCGTTGCCGTGGTAACTTGGGCATCCGATGCATCGATTCTTACACAGGGCCGAATTCAGCGGCCTTTGGACTGCTTCAGTTCTCTTACTCTGACGAACATGGGAAAACCCCGTCCGTAGCTCACAGCGTTCTTTGCTTTCGAAGTGACGATGTGCGCGATCACGACACCTTTGTTGTCGTTCCGATGGAGGTTGCTCGATCCGCTCTGGCGTCTGCGAGTCAGTCTGTGTGCTAGAATTTGTGCGAGAGTGACCGTGTTTTTACTCCCGATTCGACATTCATCCCAAAAATCGCAAAACGGGCTCGTTTCACTCTGAAAAGCTGCACGGTATTGAATCGCAAAGAGATGTTGTGAAATCGCTGATTTCGCAATCCTAAGTCTGGCGCGTCTGCCAATTCCGCCACCCTGGCGCGGCCCGAATTGTAGCACGAACTCAGCGCACTCGACAGTCGGAGCCGAAAGCGCCGGCCGCGCCGAATTGATCTTGGCCTCCGGCGGCGACTGCGCGCAGGGGCGTCTCCGCAACGAGCTTCGCGTTCACGGCGCGATAACGCTGCGTTCCTTCGTAGGCGTACAAAGGAATGTACTTTGAACAATTCTGTGGCTCGACCCGCACGACGCGTGCGTTGAAAGTTGGATCAAGGACAAAATGCCCGCTCGCGGTTTCCCACTCCAGCCACGCGTGGGTGAACCAGTCACCGGCATGGTGTTTGCCGATCACAAAACGCACATTGCTTGCGCCGATCCATTGCATGAACTGATACATCGCGAGCGCTTTGCCTTTGCAATCAGCGGACCGCCCCGCCCGCACTTCCTCCGGCGTTTGCCACTGATTCGAATAGCGATAGGGCAATCGCCGCAATTGCCTCATCCATTGATTGACGACCGTCAGCGAAATCGATCCGGGCACTTCAATGGGCGTCG
>DATDFJ010000155.1:0-31531 GCA_036522675.1 Chthoniobacterales bacterium
CTCGGCCGAGACCGATGTCGCCACGTTAGATCGACAATCCGCCGAAGGGACGGCCGAAAACGGCGAGCCCATCGCCACAGAGCCCGAGTTCGGCGAAGGCATCATCGAGATTTCCGGCAAAGGTTTCGGTTTTTTGCGCGACCCGAAACGCAACTTCGTCCAGACGCCACAGGATATTTTTGTCACCCCAGAAATCGTGCGCCGCTTCGCCTTGCGTGACGGCATGTGGATTCACGGTGAAACCCGCCGCGGCAATCGCGGGCCACAGTTGATCAAGCTGCTCACGATCAATACCGAAGATCCTGCGAAATATCAGGGCCTGCGACCGTTCGAAGAGCTCACCACTATTAATCCGAACAAGCGGATCAAGCTCGAAACCGTTCCCGACCGTTACACGACCAGGATCATGGACCTGATGACGCCGCTCGGTATGGGACAGCGCGGCCTGATCGTCGCGCCGCCGCGCACCGGCAAAACGACATTGCTCCATCACATCGCTGAGGCCGTCACCAAAAACCACAAGGACATGCACGTCATCATTCTTTTGGTGGATGAGCGCCCTGAAGAGGTCACCGATTTTCGCCGGTCCCATCCAACGGCCGAGCTGATCGCCAGTTCAAACGACAGCGATATCAAGAGCCACACGCGGATTTCGCAGTTGGCAATCGAGCGCGCGAAGCGCCTCGTCGAAGCCGGCAAACACGTTTTTATTCTGCTCGACTCGATCACCCGCACGGCGCGCGCTTTCAACAATGCGCTCTCCGGCGGTGGCCGCACCATGAGCGGCGGTATCGACGCCCGGGCGATGGAAATTCCGCGAAAAATTTTCGCCGCGGCGCGCAACACCGAGGAAGCGGGTTCGCTTACCATCGTCGCGACTGCACTGATCGAAACCGGCAGCCGGATGGACGAGCTTATTTTTCAGGAATTCAAAGGCACCGGTAACATGGAGATGGTGCTCGACCGCAAGATCAGCGATCAGCGCATTTATCCGGCGATCGACATTTTCCTGTCCGGCACGCGCCGCGAGGAACTGCTCCTGGAACCTTGGGAGCTGGAAAAGATCAATCTCATCCGCCGCGGCCTGGCCGGTCATAAACCGGAAGAAGCCATTCAGCGTCTGCTTATGTTCGTGAAAAAGTTCCCGACCAACAAGCAGATGCTCAAGGAGATCCCCGGCTAACACTGTAGCGGCGGTCTCCGACCGCCGATTGTCGATCTTGCAACGACGTTTCTGGCCGCGTCGTTTGCGCCTCCGCAAGATCCTCGCGCGATTGAGCGGTCGCGAACGAATCGGCCCGGTTTCGGAATTAAGCACACCGCTAACTCATCGTGCCGTGCTCGCGGCCGTGAAACGCGCGACCGCGAATGACCTGCACGGCGATCACCTCGACATAGGCAGCGGCACCGGCGACCTGCTTCGTCTGTTCGCCGCGAATTTCCCGCTCCGCTCGTTCGCCTGCGATTACACGGCCGACTTGATGAAGATTCCCGACCAGAAGGTCGAGATTGTCGATCTTAATCGACAATCGCTCCCGTTCGGCGACAACCGATTCGCATTGGTCACCTGTATCGAAACCATTGAGCACCTGGAAAACTTTCGCGAGCTCGCGCGCGAGGTCCGTCGCGTGTTGCAGCCGGGCGGTTTGGCCATATTCTCCACGCCAAACATTCTCAACCTGCGCTCACGCTGGCGGTTTCTGACCTCGGGATTTTACAGTCTCTTCGGGCCGCTCGCGGTCGATGAGCCCAAGATTCACAGCACACGCGGTCACATCAATCCAGTGAGCTGGTTTTATCTCGCGCACACGTTGCGCACTGCCGGGTTCGAAAATCTCCGGCTCAGTATCGACAAATATCAGCGTCGCTCCTTTCTGGCGTTTCCGTTGCTCGCGTTACCAATTTACATTGGCGATCGGATCGTTCGTTATCGCGAAACGGCGAGGTATGGGACATTGGATGAACGTAATATCGACATCGTGCGGGCGATGAATTCGTTCGATTTGCTGTTCGGCCGCACGGTCATTGTCACCGCAACCAAACCGCGATGAAAGCGAAGGAGGTCGAATGGGAAGTATTGCCGCCGGCGGACAAGGAACGCCGCGCCGCGCTCGAGCCGTTGTTCAAATGGCTCGCCCTCATCATGGACGATTTTCTTCGCGTGCCCGGCACAAATTTTCGCGTCGGCCTTGATCCGATCATTGGCCTGCTGCCCGGCCTTGGCGACACCGCCTCAGCAATTATTTCTGCGCTCGGTTTGGTTTATGCCGCGCGAACCGGTCTACCGAAAGTTGTGCTCGCGCGGATGGCTGCGAACATTTTGATCAACGAACTCGTCGGCGTGATCCCGGGCATCGGCGACGCATTTTCTTTTTGGTTTAAATCGAATCGGCGCAATTACGAACTGCTCCAGCGCTACCGCGCTGCGCCGACACGCGCGCGCAGGAGCGATTGGATTTTTCTCGCGCTCGTGCTCGGATTGCTCTTCATCATCGTCTGCGCGGGACTGATTGTCAGTTTTGCCGTGCTCTGGATGATCGGACACGCGCTCAGCAGCTCTGGTCGTTCGGTTTGATGTAGCGCACGTAGAGCGCGTGGAGGGTGTCGCGCGCCTTTCGGTATTCGGTCGCGAAAGTGTCCAGCTCTTTGTACCCAACTCGCTTCGCCAGCTTCGCCTGCTCAGCCGAGTCGCCCGGCAAACTCGAGACGCTTTTGTTATCGAAGCGTCGCAACACCAGTTCACAGTGCCGCAGCAAGTCGTAGGCATTGACCATGGCGGTCGCATCAGTTTTTGAAATCAATTGGCGCTGTTCCAGGAGCGCCAGCGCGCGTTGCCAGTTCGGCTCCCAACTTCCGGAACGCATCTGCAGTGCCTGCACCAGAAATTCCGCCTCGATCATGCCGCCGCTGCCCGTTTTGAAATCGAGAAAATCAGAGCCGGTGCCGCGCTCGCGCCGGATTCGTTCGAGCATATCGTCGATCTTCGCGAAAAGCTCCCGGTGCTGACCGGCTTGGCACCAGACCTTCTGCGCCAGCGTCATGAATTCCTCCTGGCGCGGGCCGATGATCGGGCGCGCGCGCGTGAGCGCCTGCAGTTCCCAAAGTTGCGCGCGGCCGGCGTAGTAGCGGCGATAGGCGTCGATCGATCCCACCAGTGGGCCTTTCTCGCCTTCAGGCCGCAGTCGTACATCGACGCGCGGCAGAGTTCCCTCGGCGCTCGGTTGCGCCATTGCCGACAAGAGCTTTTGGGCCTGGCGATCGTCGTCGGCGACAAAGAGGACGTCGAGGTCGGCGCCATAGCTGATTTCCTCGCCGCCAAATTTTCCCAGCGCGATGATCGTGAGCTCGTCGCCACTCAGCATTCGATTGACCGTGATCAGACAGGCTTCGGCCAAAACGGATCGTTCCCGGCAGATGGATGCCGTGTCGCTGAGCCCAAGCACATCGCGCAAAAGGATGCGCAGCAGTTGCGTCTGGCGATAGGAGCGAACATCATCGAGCGCGGCTTCGCTTCGTGCGATCACTTGCAGATTGCTCAAGTGATGGGTCAGGCTGGCTGTTTGATCGAGCCCTCGCTCGCGCGTGATGTCTTCGAGCAAGTGCGGCCGGCGAACGAGCAAATCGGCGGCAAACTGACTGGCATCGAGCGTTTTAATGAGGAGTTCGAGCAGACGAGGATTTACAACGAGCAATTCAAAAAGACGGCTGCGCAGTCCATACGCTTGGACGAAACGAACCACGCGTGTGAGCGTCGCGTCCGGATCGGCCACGCGCGCGAGTTGAGCCAGGAGCAGCGGCTGCAGTTTGCGAAAACCCTGTCGTGTGCGTCGCGCGACATGGCCGCTGCTCTGCGCTTCCGCCAGATCGGCCAGCGCACGTTCGGCCGGGGCGCGGTTTCGAAAAAATCCAAGCTCGAGCGCGCCAATTTCCGCCGGCGAATCTGCAATGACGCGCCGGAACACGTCGCGCACCGCCAACATCTCGTGCTCGAGCGCACTTTGGAATTTCTCGGCTGATGCAAAATCGAGGCTGAGCGCAAGCCGGCGCAAGTGCTCGGGATTTGCGGGAATGGTATGAGTTTGTTCTTCCGCTTCGATCTGCAAGCGATGCTCAGTGCGGCGCAGAAACCGGTACGCGCGGTCAAGATCGACAACTTCATTTTTCGGCATCAGCTCGAGGTCTGCCAGACCACGCAGCGCGTCGAGCGTGTTCGGTTCCTGGAGGAAGGTGTGCCGTGCGCCGTGGACGAACTGAAGCGTTTGCACGACGAATTCGATTTCCCGGATCCCCCCGCGACCGAGTTTGACATCGCGTCCAAGCCGGCTGTGGCCGACGATGTCACGTTCAATCCGCGCTTTGATCTGTGCGACCTCACGCAGCACATCGGGCGTCGGGCTCTTTGGATAGATGAAAGGTTGGAGCCGGTGCAAAAATTCGTAGGCCAGTTCGCGGCTGCCGGCCACGCCGCGCGCCTTGATGAGCGCGAGTCGCTCCCATGTTTCGCCAAACCCGCCGTAGTAATGCTCCATGCTTTCGAGCGAGCGCGCGAGCGGACCGGCCGAACCTTCCGGCCGCAACCGGAGGTCGACCCGCAACAGCGCGCCCTCCGGATCGGTCGTCGAAAAGCTTTCCAGGATTTTTTCGCCGAGGCGATTGAAGAATTGATGGTAGGAAAACCGAGAAAGCTCGCCTTCGTCGCTGTAAACAAGGATAAGATCGACATCGGAGCTGTGGTTCAGCTCACGCCCGCCGAGTTTGCCCAACGCCAGAATAGCAAAATCCGCTTCGGGTGAGCCGTGTCGCTGCCGAAGCTGAGTGTTCCAGTGGTCGAATACGCGGCGGATGCAGATCTCGGCGATATGCGAAAGCTCAGCTGTGGTTTCTTCGAGCGAGGCGGCAGCGGCGACTTCGCGCAAAGCGATCCGCACCATCTCGCGTCCTTTCCAGTGTCGGAGCGCACGAAAGTTGTTTTCAGCAATCGAATTGCTGCCGGTCTGGGCCCGCAAATCCTCGGCCATTTGCGCGGCAGCGCGCGGCGACTGGCAGATATCGGGCCGTTGCAGCCAGAGCAAAATCTCGGGGTCGCGTGTTATACGCGTTGCGCAAATCGGCGAAACCGCGAGCAGATGCAGCAATGACGCCGCCCCGAGCGGGAACGGTTCAATGAGATCGACAAGGGGCGTCGCGGTCTGCGGCCATTGCTGCTCGAGCAGCAACAGCACGCGCTCAAGCTGCGGGGGATTGAGCGAGTCGGCTGCTTTCTCTCTGATCCACGAGTGCACTGCAAATCAAGATACACGTTTGCAATGCAGCGACTATTTCCCTGCCGGGAACTCTGCTGTGCAGCGAGTTATTCGCGCTATTCTCTTGCCACGATCTGTTCGCGTGCGCGGACGAGACTGCGACGTTCCCTTCGGCTTAAACTGCCGATCCCGCGCTTGGAAATTTTTTCCAGTAAAGGATCGATCTCCTCGCGCATCAGTTCCTCGATCGTCATGCGTTCGTAACGGTGCGCTTGTTCGCGACGTTCCTGAAGAAACCGTTGCAGGAAAGAAGGCTGACCAAAACCGAGCAAATGGGCATAGATCCAACCGGCCACACAACCGCCAAGCCAGGCGCTGTGGGCAACCGTTGCTGCGCGATCGATGCAGAGCAAAATCAGCGCGACCACGAATGCGATGTTAGCCGCGTGTTTCGCTTTGATCCGAACCGGCGTGATAAAGAATCTGATCGGCGTCAACTCGAGCTCGGGAAGAATCGCGGCATACGCCACGAGCAGAGCGGCGACGCCACCCGACGCCGCAAACAATGCCGATTGCGACGGCATCAAGAAAAGATGACCCAGCTCGCCGGCGACCGCGCCGGAGAGATAAAGATAAAGAAAATGCCGCCGGCCGAGAATCGATTCGAGATCGCGACCGAGCAAACACAGCACGACGAGATTAGCGACCAAATGCCACGGACCGATGTGCAGCACACTCGCGGTGATAAATTGCCAGGCGTAAGCATCGCGCACCCCGTGATCACTGATTGCGAGATAATCGCGAACAATGCCCGGCTCCCACAGTTCGAGGCAGAGCTGCGCCGCGAAAGATCCCAGGTTCGCACCAATTAGCGCCAGCAAAATGGCCGGCCGGCGGATCGCGCGCTCGCGCAGCGGCGCGGTCGATTTTCGGCCGGAAAGACGCATCCGCCGAGAGTATCGCAACGGCCGAAAATTGTCGATGAATTCGATGCCGCGAACCGAGCTTCGCAAACTTGGCTGGTTTAGCCAGTCAAGTTTGCAAGATAGCGTTTCCGCTACTCGCGCGATCCCGTCAGGTTGTTGGCGGCGGGGCGAGCACGCGCAGCCTTTGGTCGCGAATCGCAAATTCGACCGGGCAATTGCCGATCAGTTCGCCATCCAGTTCGACCGGCACATCCTGGTCGCTCGTGATCCGCAGACGACGCGTTTGAAAATATTCCACCTCCGGCAGGCGGATGTCGGAGCTGAAAAAGACCTCCTGGAGATATTTGATGATCTCCAGGTAGCCAAGTTGTTTGAACGCCACGATGTCGAGCAGCCCATCGTCGATTACGGCGTGTTTGAAAAATGGAAATGGCCCGCCGTAATGCCGGCCGTTGCCGATCAGAACGAAGGAGCTTTCGCGAACCGGTGCGCCATCCGATTCGATAATCAGGCGCGGCGGCGTGCGCGCGGCGATTTGCGCGGCGGAAATGAGGTAGCTGAGCGGACCGAAACTGCGCTTAAGCGCGAGGCTTGTTTCCTTGACTGCCTGCGCGTCGAGCCCGACGCCGGCGAGCTGGACAAAATATTTCCCGTTCGCCGACGGAAGATCGACAACGCGCGTATGATCGCTCTGAATAATTTCCCAGCACGCGTCAAGGTTGTAGGAGGGCACGCCCATCTCGCTTGCGAACACATTGACCGTCCCGACCGGCAATAGACCCAGCATGGCCGCGCTGCCGGCAAGCCCATTCACCACTTCGTTCACCGTGCCGTCGCCGCCGGCAGCAATGATTTTTGAAAACCCTTGCTGAACAGCTTGGCGCGCGAAGGATTCAGCTTCGCCGGCATATTCGGTGGCACGCACCGGGCAGTCGCGTGCGAGTAGTTCCACGTCCCCGCGCCAGCGGTGTGCCCGATCACTGTGTGCTGCGGGATTGAGAATAACGATTGTCTTGTTCACGATGCGTCGTTAACGGCCTTTGCTGTTTGCTTGCGACTTTGACGGCGTAAGTTGCCGGGGTGCGCAAATTTCGGGCGGTAGCATTGTGTCTCGGCGGAGCCGTGGTCGTGTCTTTTGGAATCGCGTGGATCGGGCTCAACCTCTATGTGCAATCGCAAGGGACACAAGCGAGGATTCAGCAGGAACTCAGCCAGCATATCGGAGCGCCTTTACAGATCCGCAGCAGCAGCGTCACGCCGTGGGGCGGTCTCACGCTAAGTGGCATCCGCATCGGCCGAGCTGTGCCGGGCAAAGCAACGGATTTCCTCGACGCGAAAAGTTTTCATCTTCACGTGCGGCTGCTCTCGCTTCTTTCAAAATCACTGGTCATCAGCAAGGTAGTCCTGGTCGACCCGACCGTTGTCTGGCCGCAAGATCCCGATGGTCGCTGGCGGCTGCCGGAAGCGAGTCCCGCGCCGCCCCGGCAAGCTTCCGCTGCGCCACGCGGTACGGCGCAACCGTCGAAAACGCGCACCCATCTTGTGCCGGAGGTCCGGCGCGTTAAACTCACCGGCGGTAATTTCAAGTTTCTTGATCGCGCGGGCAAACTGACCGCGGCGTTCGAGGGCGTGAGTTTTCACGCCGGCGTGCGGAGTCCTCTTGCGCTCAACGGCAGCGCCAAAATCGCGAAAGCGTCCCTGCGCGATCGCTTCTTCGTCGACGAAGTGCGCTCACCGCTGCATTACGAGGCGAACGCGCTGGAGCTGCCGAAAATCTCCGCGCGCGTTGGTCACGGTGATGTCAGTGCCCGGTTTTCCATGCAGCCCGAAACTCCAGATTCGCCCTTCAGCGTGAGCGTGGAGTTTCGGAACGTTCAAGCCGATCAGATTGTTTCGCAGGCCGGTGGCCCGAAAGGAATGTTGCAGGGCAAACTCGACGGCAAGTTGCAGGCCGAAGGCAAAACCGCTGATCCGAACGCCTTGACCGGCTCGGGCGAAATCGTCCTGCGCGACGGCCAGCTGCAACAGTACAGCTTGCTCGTCGCACTCGGTCAGGTTCTGCAAATTGAAGAACTCACGCAGCTGCATCTACAGCAGGCTGAAGCCAGATATCATCTCACGCCGGGATTGGTCATGGTCGATGAGATCGTCCTCCAATCCCCGAACATGCGCCTCTCAGCGGCCGGCACGATTACATTCGACGGAAAACTGAAGCTCGATGCGCAGCTTGCCGTCAACGACAACGTTCGCGCGAAGCTTTTCAAGCCGGTTCGCGACAATTTTCGTCCTATTAGCGAGCCCGGTTATTCAGCCCTCGCTTTTCAGGTCGGTGGCACAATTGATCGGCCGAAGTCGAACTTGGTCGAGAGAATGGTGGGACGCGATCTGAAGGATCTGGTCAGCGAGCTTTTCGGCGGCAAAAAGTCGAAAAAGAAAGCGTCGAACGAGCCGTCGCCCGCAGCCACAGAACAGGTCACTCCGACACCGGCCGCCGCCGCTACGAACCTCGGTGCGACGCCGACACCTGCTGCACCATGAGAGTGGTCGCCGGCTCGGCCGGCGGAATTCAGTTGGAGGTGCCAAAGTGCGGCGTGCGCCCGACAATGGATCGCGTGAAGGCCGCCATCTTCTCCAGCTTCGGCGACGAAATTATCGGAGCGCATGTGCTGGACCTTTTTGCCGGCAGCGGCGCGCTCGGCATCGAAGCCCTCAGCCGCGGCGCCGCGTCGGCGCTTTTCGTCGAACAAGATCGACAATCGACCATCGCAATTGAAAAGAATCTCGCCAAAACACGGCTGAATGGTCGCATTCGCCGCCAAGATGCTTTTCGTTTTCTGCGCCAGTTCAATTCGCCGTTGAGATTCAATCTCGTTTTCGCCGATCCGCCCTATGAACAGACAAGATCGGGCGAGCAGTTGACGGAAAAGCTGCTGAATGACAAAAACCTGCCGCAGCTCCTTGCGCCCGGCGGCGTGTTCGTTTTGGAGAAAGGGCCCGGCGAAATATTTGCCGAACCAAAGCGATGGCGGGTGACTCGCCACAAAACCTATGGCGCCACCGAAGTGCTCTTTCTTGTCTCCGGCAAGGAATGAATTTGCTAGCCGCATCGAGTAATCCGCTATTGCCCGTGCAAAAAAAGTTTGGCGGCTACGCCGCATTTGTTTTAGCAACGCGTTGAGGACAACGCGTTCCACCTTCATTCGCGCGAGGTGGATCGGCTTCTCCGAAGACGATGCTAAACCAATCGCCGAAGGCGGAAGATACTCTGGCAATACAGTGATCCGGCTAATTTATAATCTCCTCTGGCCGCTGGGCCTGTTGGTTTTTCTGCCCGGCTACTTGCGGAAGATGCTTCGACGCGGCGGATATCGGGAAAAATTCGGGCAGCGCCTCGGAATCTATGACATCGGTTTGCGCGCGCGCCTCGCCAATCACAGGGCGACCTGGCTCCACGCGGTCAGCGTCGGCGAAGTCGGAATCGCGCTTAAGCTGGCCCGACAATTGCGCGCCTTGCAGCCGGATCTGCCGTGCGTGCTCACGACCACGACAACCACCGGTTTCGCGCTCGCGAATCAAACCGCGCCGCCGTGGATGGAAGTGATATACAATCCGCTCGATTTTTGGCCGGTCATGCGGCGCGCCTTCGCTGTCATGCGACCGGCACGAATTGTTCTTATCGAAGCTGAAGTCTGGCCGAATCTTGTCGCCGAGGCGCACGCGCGTCGCATTCCTGTAATCCTTGCCAATGCGCGGTTGTCGCCCCAGTCGGAACAGCGATTTCGCCGGTTCCGGTTTTTGGTCGCGCCCACTTTTCGCCTGCTCGATCTCGTGTGCGTGGTCGAGCCCGAGGATGTTGACCGCTGGGCCGCCCTCGGCGTCGATCGTGCGCGGATTGAGCGGACCGGCAGCGTCAAATACGACGCCGCGGACGTGGTAGTTGATCCAACCGGGCCGGTGGCAGTTCTACGCGCACTCAACATCGACAACCGGCGTCCGATCTTGCTTGGCGGCAGTACTCACCCTGGCGAGGAAGAGATTCTCGCCCAGGTTTTCCGGCAACTTCGCGCCGAATTTGTCGATCTTTTCCTCGTGCTCGCGCCGCGACATGCCGAACGCGCACGAGAGGTCGAGCGGACGCTATCTCAGCTCGGCTTGCGCGTCGCCCTGCGCAGCCACTCAGACACGGTCAACGACAACTTTGATTGCCTGTTGCTCGACACCACGGGTGAGCTGCGAAACTGGTACGCCATCGCCACCGTGGTGTTTATCGGCAAAAGTCTTCTTGCCCACGGCGGACAAAACCCGGCCGAAGTGATTCTCGCGGGCAAGCCAGTCGTCTTCGGTCCGCATATGGAAAATTTTAGCGTCTTTGCCCAATGGCTCCTCGAAAGCGGTGGTGCGGTGCAAGTGCACTCGGCCAATGAATTGCATCAAGTGACTATCGATCTTTTGCGTGACGCAAAGGCGCGGGAGCGACTCGTCGCGAACGCGCAAAATGTTCTCGCCACCCACACCGGCGCAACCGCGCGGACCGCGAAACTGATTCTGTCGGAGGAGAAGTAAGAGAAAGACCTTTCGGCCAAATTGCTTGCACGGGCGGAGTTGAAATCGATATTGCCGGCTCTACGACCCTATCGTCTAGAGGCCCAGGACATCGCCCTTTCACGGCGGTAACACGGGTTCGAATCCCGTTAGGGTCGCGCCTGGCCTGAATCGCTAACGAACGCTTTTCAGACGGCTAGCCGCCGTGCCACTGGCGTGTTAATGGCTGGACCTCTGTTTAGTGATGTTTCAGTCGATGCTGAAAAAACTGCTGCTTTGGCCGGGAGCGCACTGGCTCATGCTGGTGATTGCGGGCGTGTTGTTCGCCCTCGTGGCCTTCTTTGTCGATCTAAGACCGGTCGTGGAAGAGAACTTTTTCTTTTCCACTGGTGATCCCGCCTTCCAGCAATCGCGCGAGATCGAAAAGGATTTTCCCTCCCAACCGCAGGTGATTCTCGCGGTCTCATCCAGCGATATTGCGTCGCCGCGTTATCTCGAGCGAATCGCCAAGCTCACCCGTGAGGTCCACACCATCGGTTCGGTCAATGCGGTCAAAAGCGTCACCGAAGGACCAAAAAGTTTCGATGACGCACTGAAGAGCCCGTTCTGGAGCCGGTTGCTCATCGCTGAGAACCGCAAATCGACCAACATCATCGTTTTCATGGAAGGCAAACAGGCTGAGAAACCCGTCGCGCGTCTTCTCCGGATCATTCACGAGATGGACGCCAAGGATTTTCACATTCACATCGCCGGGCCGCCGTATGTGGTGGAAATGTTGCGCCGCAGTCTGGCCCACGATTTTCGTTACTTTAGTCTGACCGCAGTCTTTTTGTTCGGCCTAACCATGGCGGCGATGTTTCGCTCTTTCCGCGTGTTTCTCGGCATGATGGCGACCTGCACGAGCGCAGTTTTGCTGACCCTCCTGCTCCAATCGCTCTTTGGAAAAAAGATCGGCATTCTCACGGTCAACCTCGGCACAATCGTGTTCGTGGTCGCGTTATCGCATTTGGTCTACATGACTTTCAATTGGCAGACGCTGGCCGATCGCGCGCATCGCCTCGGCAAAAAAGCACCGGACCTCGCCGGTGACGCGCGCAGCATGACCTTTCCGCCGTCATTTTGGTCGATGGTTTGCGCCTCGTTAGGCTTTGCCAGTCTGCTGATCGTGCAGGCGAAACCGTTGCGCGAGCTCGGCTTCGGTGGAGTGCTGGGAAGCATGATCGCATTTGCTTGTTCCTATCTGATGTATCCGCCGTTTCTGCGCTGGGCCGTGCCGCGCGAGAGCAAGCTCGTGGAAGCGGAACCGCCGCATTGGTTCTGGTCGCGGCGGTTTGGATTGCTGTCCGTCGGAGTAATCGTCGCCTGCGCGGCTTTGGGGTTCGGTCTGCCGCGCGTCGACACCGATCCGAGCTTGCTCGATTACTTCAAGCCGCACCAGGAATTGCGCGGCGGCCTTGAATATGTCGATCACAACGGCGGCTCCAACCCGCTCACGCTCGTCGTCTCGGCGAGCGATGGCAGCAAATTGAATAGCGACGAGGCGTATCAAAAAATGTGGAAGCTCCACGGCGCGCTCGAAAATTATCCCGACGTCGGCACGGTCATTTCGCTGCCGACGCTGCTCGCCGAAGGCGATCGCACGCCGTTTTCGTTCCTGATCAGCTACGAAAAAATGCTCGAGATGATGGAGCAGCCGAAATACGCGCGCGTGGCCAAGAGCTTCGTCACTGAGGACCGCAGCAAAGCGAACTTTCTTCTTCGCATGAGCGAAAGCCGCAGGCACAAACTGCGGCTCGAAGTGGTGGACGATCTGCGTTCGATCTGTCGCAAAAATGGATTCAAAGCTTCGCTCGTCGGCGGGATTTACTATTTGCAGGGCCGGCTGGCGAAATTGGTCGCCTCCAGTTTGGTGACCGGTCTGTTTTGGCTCAACCTTTTGTTTATCGTGATCGCGTGGATCGTGGCGCGAACAATTCGCGGTGCGATCGCCATGATCGTGAGCCTCACGCTCGTGCCGTTGTCGATGTTAGGCGGGATTGGCTGGTTGCATGTGCCGGTCGACATCATCTCGGCGCCGGCAACCAACGTTTGCATCGGCATCGCCATCGACTCGATGATTCATCTTGTCTTCGGCGTCCGGCGCGCCGAGCGCGACGGCAAAAAAGGCTGGCCCGCCTGGATCTTCGCGCGCGAAGAACAATGGCGCGGCATCGTTTATTCCGACGTCGTCATCGCCGCTGGCTTCGCGATTTTTGTCCTCTCCGATTTTCCACCCACGCAACGCTTCGGCCTTGTCGTCCTCGCGGGCTGCGTCATTGACATCCTGGCAAACCTCTTTGTGCTTCCCCTGCTCGGCGGCGCGGAATGGGAAAAGATAACCCGCGCTGAAGGAAGTTGAAAAGAATGGGCTGGGCGATTGATTATTCGATATAGTCGAGTCATGCAGGCAGGATTTTACCAATCGGAATCTGAGCAGCCGCATCCGGCACGGGCGCGGGCGATCGTCAAAGCGCATCCGGAAGTTCGGCAACTGATGGTGCGCAATCCTTGGACGGCGCTGATCGCGTTGTCGATTGTCACGCTCCAAACGGCGATGGCGTATGGATTTGGCAAACTCGGGTTTCATTATTGGTGGGCCAGTTTACTGGTGGCGTACTTTGTCGGCGCATTCGCCAACCATGCAAACTACGTCATCATCCACGACGCGACGCATAACCTGATCTTGCGGCGCAAAAGCTGGAACATCTTCGTGGCCATCCTGGCCGATCTCCCAAATCTGACACCGGGCGCGATGGGTTTTCGCGTTTATCACCTCAAACATCATTCGCATCAGGGCGACTACGAATTTGACGCCGATCTCGCCAATCTTTGGGAAGCGCGCCTGGTGGGCAATGTTTGGTACCGGAAGGCGCTTTGGCTCGCGCTCTTTCCATTTTTTCAGCTGACGCGTCCGCCCCGATTGAAAGCGATCACGATGCGCGACCGCTGGTTTGTTTTGAATCTTATCTGCGCGATCGCCTACGATGTGGTGATCGTTTATTTCTGCGGTTGGGCCGGGCTGCTTTATCTCGGCTTCTCATTCTTCTTCTCGATCGGCCTGCATCCGGTCGGGGCGCGCTGGATCCAGGAACACTACACCAACGATCCGGACCAGGAGACCTACAGCTATTACGGCCCGATTAATTGGGTTTGTTTGAATATGGGTTACCACAACGAGCACCATGATCTGCCGTCGATCCCATGGAATAATCTGCCGCGCCTCCGCGCGATCGCTCCGGAGTTTTACGATACGCTCAAGTGCCACCGATCGTGGACGCGGTTGCTCTTTCAATTCATCTTCGAGAAACGCTACAGTCTGTTCTCGCGCATCGAGCGAATGAAACAAAGCGAGCGCGCGATTGAACCGGCGACGATGGTTGAGGCGACGACCACGTTGCTCCCGGCACGGCAGTAATTACGGTTTTCGACTATGGCGCAGCTCTACGTTTCCCGAAAAAACGAAACCGTGCGGATGTTCAAAAGCAACTTCGTGGAGTTTTTCTCGCACGTGCACCCGATTACGCCGCTGGTGCTCTATCTGCCGCTCGTGGCGTGGATGTTGTACGCCGCGTTTGCCCGCAATGAACTGTCGATCTTGGCAATCGCCGCGCTGTTCATCGTCGGCATGCTGATCTGGACACTGCTGGAATACATCATACATCGCTGGGTCTTTCATTATGAAGCGCGAACGGCACTCGGGAAAAAGCTCCATTTTATCGCGCACGGCGTTCATCACGATTATCCGAATGACGCGCGGCGGTTAGTCATGCCGCCGGTGGTCAGTATTCCGCTCGCCATCTTGTTTCTTGGGCTGTTTTTCCAAACGCTCGGCCGGTTCGCGCCCGCACTCTCAGCCGGTTTCGTGAGCGGCTATATTTGTTACGACACGATTCATTACGCGATCCATCACTTTCCGATGAAGCGCGGTATCTGGCTCTGGTTGAAGCAATACCACTTGCGTCATCATTTTCATGACGATCATTCGGGCTACGGGGTGAGTTCCCCGCTCTGGGATCACGTCTTTCGGACGACGCGCAAATAAGCCGAACTGGTTCGAAGGCTCCGCGGTTGGGCCGAGCTGACGAGATGAATTAGCGCTTGTCGCGCCTCGATTCGGCGAATACAATGGCAGCCCCGATATGGAACTCTGCGGCGCGCGGTTTGAGATCGCCGCCAGAGCACGACATAAGGCAATTGAAAACGTTTTTTGACAAGCGGTCCGAGGTAATAACAGGCGCATGGCCGGCGCTTGAACATTTCATTTCCCGGATCGCAACATCGACAGCGGGAAATCGCGTGCGCTGATGAATCCCGATCCGGCCAAGCTCAGTCTGAGTGATTTTCTCGCGGCGGAGACGAACGATCCGTTTCAACCGCCGCCGAGTTTTAGCCATTGGATGCGCGCGGCCAAATTCGCGGTCGAACTGTACGAGCCGCAAATGCTCGCCCAAGCCGAAGCGCGCACGACAATCGACTACAACGGCAAGCCGCGCTCCGTCATTAATCTTTGTTCCTACAATTACCTCGGCCTCGCCAACCATCCCCAAGTCATCGCCGCCGCCCACGCTGCGCTGACGACGCACGGTCTCGGCGCGTGCGGTTCGCCGATGCTTTCAGGGATGACCGATCTGCATCGCGAGCTCGAGCGTCGCATCGCCGAGTTTCTCGGTCGTGAAGACGCGATGCTATTCAACAGCGGTTTTGGCGGCGCGCTCGGCACCATTTCCGGGCTGCTGCGCAAAACCGACGTCGCCATTCTGGACAATCGCTCCCATTTGAGTCTCCGGGATGGCGCCATCCTTTCGCGTTGCCGCGCCGATAAATTTGAACATAACGACCCGCTCTCGCTGGATAAGGCGTTGAGTCGCAAACAAGGCCGCCGCCAGCTCGTGGTCATGGAAGGCATTTATTCCATGGACGGCGATTTCGGCAATTTGAAGGAACTGATCGAGGTCGCAGACTCGCACGACGCCAGCGTTTTCGTGGACGAAGCGCATTCCATGCTCGCATGCGGTGAAAATGGCCGGGGAGCGGCCGAAAAGTTCGGCGTAGAAGATCGGATCCGGTTGATCTACGGGACATTCTCGAAAGCGTTTGGAGCGCTCGGCGGATTCGTCGCCGGTTCAAGGGATACGTTGCGGTATCTTCGTTTTTACGCGCATCCTTACGTTTACTCGTGTGCCTTGCCTCCGGTAGTTGTGGCGGGGATCATTAAGGCGCTGGAGATCGCCCAGCGGGAACCGGAGTTGCGCACGCAACTTTGGGAGAACGCCAATTACTTCCACGAGCAACTCCGCCATCTCGGCATCGATACGGGAAGATCGACAACTTACATCATGCCGCTGGTGGTCGGGGACCGCGAACGCATGTACCGGCTCGGTCACGATCTGCGGCGACGCGGCCTTTGGGTGGCGCCGGTGGATTATCCGGCCGTGCCGCAAAACAAAATTTGTTTCCGCGCGTGCGTGACCGCGAAACATACGCGCGCCGATCTCGACGAAGCTCTCAACATTCTCGACGATACCCTCAGCGCAGACTCCCGCGTGAAGGCGGCAGCATTTCGATTGCGCTGCAAGATGTCGGAGCTGGCAGTCAGGATGAGCTCCTGATGGCGCCGCCAAAAGCGCCGGCCATCCGTCTCGAAGCCACCTATAAGCTGCGGGAGGCCGAGGGAGTCATCGATCTTTATTTTTACAGGAAGGTTGGCTTTTTCATTGCCCGGCTATGCCAGTCTCTGGGCATGACGCCGGTGGCCGTGACCCTGATTGGCGGGGGATTGGGAATCGCTGCCGGCCATCTTTATTTCTATCGCGATCTGAGAACCAACATCGCGGGAATGTTCCTGCACATTTGCGCGAATGCTTTTGATAATGCGGACGGCCAACTCGCGCGCCTGACCGGCCGCGGCAGTCGCGACGGGCGGATCATCGACAGCTTCGTGGACCATTTGATCTTCGTTAGCATTTACGTTCATCTGGCTCTGCGCTGCCTCGTCGGAGGCGTGTCTCCGTTCGTTCTGTTGCTCGCGCTCGCGGCCGGGTTGAGTCATGCCGCACAAGGCATGGCCGCGGATTATTTTCGGAATGGTTACCTTTATTTCGTCAACGGCAGGAAGCGAGCTCAATTCGACACCAGCTGCGGACTTCTCTCGGACTTTCGCAAACTCGACTGGCATCTTCAGCCGTGGAAAAAATTCCTGCTCGCTCTCTATCTTAGCTTCACGAGGGAGCAGGAAATTCTCGCGCCGAAGTTGCGCCGGTTGCGCGACGCCGTCGATCATCTTTTCCCGAATGAGGTCCCGCTGTGGCTGAAAGTGGCTTACCGGGCTGCAACGCGACCGATGTTCAAGTGGTGGGGATTGTTGATGACCAACACGCGGATGGTCGTGTTGTTCGCGGCTTTATTTCTTGATCGACCGGCCTGGTACTTTTGGATCGAACTGACCGTTCTCAATGCTCTGCTCGTCCTTCTCCTCTTTCATCAAGGCAGATCTCTGGACGACTTGCTCCTGCAGACAAAGAAGGCCATGGCCGAACCGGCACACGCCGAGGCGTGACCAGTGGCCGCAATCGAGATCTCAACTGTCAGGTCGCGCCGCGAGCGCGATGCATTCATCGAGTTTCCCTGGCCGATTTATCGAAATGACCCCGCCTGGGTCCCGCCGCTGATCATCGAGCGCAGAGGGTTCCTCAACCGCAAGCGGCATCCGTTTTACAAGCACGGCGACGCTGCGCTCTTTCTCGCCCGCCGCGGTCAGGAGATCGTGGGGCGCATCATGGCGAGCGACGATCCGAACTACAACTCGCTCCACCAATCGAATGTCGGCTGTTTTGGTTTATTCGAATGCATCGACGATGTCGATGTTGCCGCGACGCTGTTTCGCGCCGCCGGCAATTGGCTGCGAACCAAAAATCGGACCGAAATCATCGGACCGATCGATTATTCAACCAATTACGTGTGCGGCCTGCTCATCGATGGTTTCGAACATCCGCCCACTATTTTGACCGCCCACAATCCGCCCTACTACGCGCGGCTGATCGAGTCGTGTGGTTTTACCAAGCTCAAAGACTGGTACGCCTGGTGGTGGGAGTCGCGGAACGCGCCATTTTCACGAATGCGCCGGCTGGTCAGCGCGCGCTCCCGGAAAACTTCTGCCAGCATTCGTCCGATCGATCTCGCACACCTCGGCGAAGAGAGCCGCAGGCTGGCCGCCGTTTTCAATGAGGCATGGAGAAATAACTGGGGATTCGTGCCGTTTACCGAAGCCGAAGCCGGACACATGGCGAAGGAAATGCGACCGCTGATCGACCCGGCGATGACGCTGATCGCGGAGATCGACGACGAGCCGGTCGCGTTCGTCATTTGCGTACCGGATATCAACGTTGCATTGCACCGTCTCAATGGCCGGCTGACGCGCTTCGGATTGCCGATCGGCTTGCTCAAACTGCTGTGGTATCGACGCAACATTCGCAAGTTACGGTTTGTTGCCTTGGGAGTATTGGAGAAATATCGCCGCGCCGGCGTTGCCGAGATGCTCGTGCTGCGCGTGATGGAAGAGGGATTGCGCCGCGGTTTGGCCGGTGAATTGAGCATGACGCTGGAAGACAACGTCATGGTGAACCGGTTCATCGAGGCGATGGGCGCCGATCGATACAAAACCTATCGGATTTACAGCCGACGCGTTGATCAAACGTAGCCGACGTGGACATAAGCACCCTGCTCATCCTGGCCGATGAATCGGCTAACTGGAAAATCGCCGGCTTACGCCAACTCGACCGGCTTGTCCTCGAGATAAGCGAGTTCGCGGCCAAGCAAAGAATCGACAAAGTAGATATCTTCATCTTCTGGAAACAGATCCTCAGGTCCGAACAGAGTTGGTCGCTCGAAGACCCGCGCCTGACGCGATGCCGCGTGCACATTGCGCGCACGATCGATCGCTCCATGCCGCTGCTGAGCACGTGCTTGCTTCTCAAACGCCGCGCGCTTGAAGATTTCATCTCCAGCGCAGCGTTAGCTCGAGCCGGGGACACTTGGGAAGAACTGGCTCGCGCATTTACCCTTGCTTGCAGCGGTGCAAAACAAACGGCAATGGATGGTTGGCGTTGCGTTGCTGCGCGCGAGGAAATTCCGACTGCTGAGCGATGGTTCCTCGCGGGCAGCGGCAAGCCACAGGATGGATTCGTCTCGAAATATTTGAACCGGCCCATCTCGCGCGCGATCAGCCGTATGCTGCTGAAGACGGACGTCACCCCCGGCGCATGGACATTGGCGATATTCACGCTGGCGATCGCCGGGTGCGTTTTGTTGCTGCGCGGCGATTACTTCGGTTTCGTCACTGGGGCGGCACTGTTCCAGATTTTCAGTATTCTCGATGGCTGCGACGGTGAGATGGCGCGCGCCAAATATCTTGAATCGGAGCGGGGCCGCTGCCTCGATATGCTCGGCGATATTCTCGGAAACATTTTGTTCGCGCTCGGACTGGGATTTGGCCTGCACCAATCCGGTGATTGGCGTTATGCAGCCGAAGGGATTGTTTGCGCCGCACTGATCGCAGCAACCGAATCCCTCCTCGCGCGCGGCTACCGCGGCGTGGAGGGAGGAACTGCGTCTCGTCCGGATCTTGCGATGGCCCAGAGGTCGTCTCTCCATGGGGAAACGCCGCGTGGCGCCGTGGTAGGCGACAGATTTTACGCGCGCCATCGCGCATTGCTCGACCGCTTGGGCTTATCCAGTCGCGGCGAAAAGCGGCTCGCCTGGTTGTTTCAGCTAACCAAGCGCGATACGGCGATTCTGTCCTTTCTCCTGCTCGCAATCTTCGGCTGGCCACAGTGGATCCTGCACATCTGGACCATGGTAAGCGCGGCGATGCTCGCGCTTACTCTCACGGCGCGATCGCGCCCTCGCGTATGAGAGCGCGGTTTGGTCGCTGTTTCTGGCTAAAGAGGTAATCTTCGGCGCGCGCAAGCATCTCCGGCGTATCGATGTCCTGCCACCACGCGCTGCCAATGTCCACTCCCCGGACCAGACCATCCTCCGCCATGAGCCGGACCCCATCAGCCAGGCTGCAGTCGCCGTTGACTTTTGCCCGCTCGAGATAGGCGAAAATTTCCGGCGGGCAGACAAACAGCCCGGTGTCGATGGCATTGAACACTTCGAGTCCTTTGCTGAGAGCGATCACTTGCTTGCCGTCCATCTGCACTTTCATCGCATCGTTGAGATCGAAAATGGAATCGAGCTTACGGTCGATCGCCACATTCAGCCGATTGGCCTTCGATTCGCGCAAGAGAAGATCGACAATTGCCGGTTCGAACAGATGATCACCCATTGTGAGCAGGAATGGCGCGGAGACATGCGGCGCGGCGCTGAGCGCGGACACGCCGTTCTGCAATTGCCAGTCCGGATTGTCGATCCAACGAATGTTGATCTTTGTCGGCACGCGCGACCCGATCTCGCTGCGCAACGCCTCGGCTTGGTACCCGGTGACGGCGTAGACGGTCTCGACGTTGGCGCCCGCCAGCGCCTCGAGCGCGTAGGAAATGAGCGGACGACCACACAGCGGCACCAGCGGTTTCAATCGTCTCTTCTCGCCATTGCTCAAGCGCGAGCCCGATCCGGCCATCAAGATCACCGCCTCTGTTATGCGTTGACTCATAGGCCGTAGTATTTTTTCAGGCCCCAGATCTGCACTCGTTGGGGCAGGAAACGCAAAATAAACGGCGCAATCCCTGCCTGAAAAAGATCGCCCACGGTAACGAGGGGCGGCGGGTTTGTCGCCTCGATTAATCGCAAAACCCGCCGGGCGACGACCTCGGGCTTTGGCGCGGCCGCCATGTTCCGCTCCAGGACACTCCACGTTTTCGCCGCTCGCGCAGCGTGGTCTGGATCATCTACGCTGCTCCTTATCACCGAGTCGTTGAAGGGCGTGCGGATATCCGCTGGCTGAAGATCGACAATCCGGACGCGCCGGTCCGGCAGCTCGAGGTGGATCGACAACGTGAACGCGGCCATTGCTGCTTTGGCGGCATTGTAAGCGGCCATGAACGGCACCGGCAGCCGCGCAGCCAGCGAAGTGATGTTAATGATGAGACCGCTTCCGCGTGCGTGCATCGTTTTCAACGCGAGCTGCATCAAGCGGAGATGACCAAAGACAAGGACTTGAAATTCGCGCGACACCTCGTCGGCCGGAAGCGTTTCGGTCGGCCCAAAATGGCCGCTGCCGGCGTTGTTGATCAAGACATCGAAGTGCCCGGCCTCAGTGAGGGCGCAGTGGAAGGCGCTTTCAATCGAGCTCGAATCCGAAAGGTCAAGTCGTACCGGGTGAAAGCGCGGCCGTGGTGGGAGCCGCGCCGGATCGCGCGACGTACCCCAAACCTCATGGCCGTCCCCGACCAGGGCTTGCGCAATCGCCAGCCCGATTCCAGAGCTCGCGCCCGTAAGAAACACCTTTTTCATCGACGATCTCGGTGATCGGACAGAAGAAAGGCCAATTAGCCACAGATCAACACAGATTTTCACAGATTAGATCCATCTGTGTTCCATCTGTGTGAATCTGTGGCTGAGCAATCGGGATGCGGCTATAATCCGCACTCTTGAATTCGACCGTTCGACGCTGGGCCAGATTTATTTTGGGCCGTGGCGCGCCGCGCGATTTTCGCGAGCGCCGTTCCCGCGGTGTGTTTCAGGGCACCGCGTCGGGCGTGGTCTGGCGGCTGGTCGCGATTGCGGTGAGCATCGTTTCGGTCCCGCTCACGATTGGCTATTTGGGAACCGAACGTTATGGCGCATGGGTCACCATCAGCACGGTCCTGACATTTCTCGGCATCACCGACTTCGGCCTGGGCGCAAGCCTGACCAATGCCCTCGGTCATACGCAGGCCAAAGACGCGCGCGAGCTCGGCCGCCGATACGTTTCCTCGGCTTTGCTGACGCTTTGCCTGATCGCACTCGCCATCCTGCTCATCGCAACCGCGTTCGCGCCGACGATCGCGATTTTCCTGTTTCCGCATTTGCAATCACCGCTAGCGCGCACCGAGATCGCGCGTGCGGTCTGGCTCGCATTGTCGATCTTCGCGCTCAATCTGCCGTTGGTGATCGTCGCGCGCGTCCTCGCTGCGCACCAGAAAAGTGCGATCGCGAATCTCTGGAACATTGCCGGCACGCTCGGCAATCTCATTGCCCTCCTCGTGGTGATCTGGTCGCACGGCGGATTGCCCTGGCTCGTCGCCGGCTGTTTCGGGTTCGGTTTGCTCGCGAACATTACCAGCGCGATCTGGCTCTTCGGTTCTCACAAGCCGTGGCTGCGGCCGCGCTTGCGTGCGGTCGATCCAGCGTTTGTAAAGGTTCTGTTCTCCGATGGCTGGAAATTTTTCATCATCAGCATCGGTTGGATGATCAACTGGCAGACCGATAACATCGTGATCGCGCATTTTCTCGGCGCGTCCTATGTTACGCCGTACGCGGTCACGTTCAGTTTGTTCGGCATGGCGTCGGGCCTGCAAATGCTCGCCTATCCGGCGCTGTGGCCGGCTTATACCGAGGCGTTCGCCCACCGCGATTACGATTGGATCCGGCAAACGCTGCGCTCGAATTTCAAGTTCAGCTTTTTCACTTCGCTTGCCATCGCCACTGTGCTCGTGATCTTTGCGGACGAAATCATCCGGCTCTGGGCTGGCGCCGCGGCCCTGCCGCCGTTTGCACTCGTGGTCTGGATGGCGCTCTGGCGATTGATGATCTCGACGATGTTGGTCGGCAGCTGCGTCCTAAACGCAACAGGTCACCTCAAGGGCATGACGATCTACGGCACGGTGACGGCAGTGTTGAACCTCGTCTTGTCGATCTTCCTCGCAAAAATCTACGGGATCACCGGTGTCGCCGCCGGCACGGCGATCGCTTACGCTGTCAGCAGCTATCTCCCAACCTTTATCGAGGTTAGAAGCGTCGTCCGAAAGTTTCCCTCTCCCAAGGCCGAAGAACCGCGGCCGATGATGCCTGTATCGGTCTAAGGTAGGGACATCGCGCCGCAATATCCGCGGCCGCCGCAGCGCGGCGTCCCTACCCAGCTCCTCGATCCACCAGCAGCAGCCGCACGCGGCTCGACTTGATGTAAATCACAACCGATCGCCTGAATTCCGCGATCGGTACACGCCGCCACCCGCTCGGCAACGCGAATTTCTCGTCGTCGGTATAAACTGCGACCGCATCTTTCGTCATTTTCGAGAGCTCCTCGGTGGTTAACTCGTTCGGGTGACGAATGACTTTGAACTCGGGAGCATGCCACTCGACGTGTCTGCGTGATCGATTGCTCAAAATCAGTGCGACATGGCCGCGCATCTGGGGCGGATAAAGTTGCTTCAGATATTGCACCAGCCGCTCCGGCGGCGCGTCCTCGCGATGATTGATGATCGCAATCGGGATTGAGGTGAGAAGAAGAACAGCCGGCAACGCGAGCGCGAATCGATTCCACCGCGGGGCGGGTCGTAGGAAGCCGCGCAGCAAAACGACGAGCAGGAGCGGGTAAATGACGACGTAATAGCGCTGCGTCGGCGGAAGACAGACAAAGATGATCGCGATATGCACGAGCGCCCACGGCGCATGGAATTTCCAAAACTGACGATCCTGTGTATCGCGCCGCCCGGTAAAATACGCGCCGAATCCGAGTAGCACGATCACGCTGCCGACGATCAGCGCAGGCCACGATTGAATAAGTCCGAAACCGAGCCCGAAAATTCCAAAAAAATGTTGGAACAACCGCACGCCGAGATAGCGCGCGCTCCAATCGCCCGCGCCGATGAAAACGTCGGGTCGATCGTAACGCCACCGCCATTGCCCGTAGATGAGATCCGGGTAAACGAGCCACGGCGCAACCTCCGGGTGCAGCCGCCACTGCGAATACCACATCGGCACGAGCCAAACCAGACAGGTCGCGAGCAACGCACCGCAACCCAAGATCGACATCTTCATGGCGGCGCGTCGTTGTCTCAGCGGGATTGCTAAAATGACGACCACGACCGGAAATAATTGCGGTCGGAACCCGACTGCTGCCGCACCCAAGAGCGCAATTCCAAGCAGAGCAGTCGTCCCTCCACTTTGGGCAAAGCAAACCGCCGCCAAAATCGTAGCGCTCAGAAATCCCGCCGCCGGCGCGTCGCTCAGCACCTTCGTCGCCGTCATCCAGACGACTGGCGTGATCGCCAGACAACTCGTCACCCACCAGGCAAGCCGTTCGTTGAATTGGAGTCGGATGATGAGGAACCACGCCGCCACGAAAAGCGCTCCGCCGAGCGCTGAGACGAAATGCAGCGACAATTGCGGACTCGCGCCGAAAAGTTTTGCGCCGAGCCATCCAAAGAAAACGTAGAGCGGATAACCCGGGGGATGGGGCTGATGCTCCCAAACATTGAATTCGCGGACCCCCATTGCGAAATTCACCGAGTCGATCTCATCCAGTCCCGGCGAGCGCGACAAAAAATAAAGCGCAAACGTCGCGACAAAAATGATCACGCTCTTGCGCCAAGGCATCGCTGAATGTGGCAGCGGTCTCTCGGGAGCGCACGCGCCCTCGCGTGCGGTTTCCGGCGCGCTCGCCGAAAACCTCTTTGAGCTAAACTAAAGCCACAGATTTACACAGATGGACACAGATGCTCCTGATCTGTGAAAATCTGCGTGCATCTGTGGCAATCACGAGAAACTCACCGCGCGCTGCCCGCGCGGATGGCTGGCGACGATGCGGCCGTCCATCATCTCGTGGATCCAGTCGCAGGCTTCGGCGATGGCCGGATTATGCGTGGCGAGGAGCAACGCTTTGTCGCCTTGTTTCACCAGAGTCTGCAGCAGCTCGAAGGCGCGGCCGGAATTTCTCGTGTCGAGATTGCCGGTCGGTTCATCGGCCAAGATTACGCGCGGATCGTTCGCCAGCGCGCGGGCAATCGCGACGCGTTGTTGTTCGCCACCGGAAAGATGACGACTCGGGCGCGCGAGTTTATTGCCAAGCCCGACCGCATCGAGCAATCGCGCCGCGCGTTCGAGCATCTCGTCTTCCGAGACGCGGCCGAGCCGTCGCATCGGGATCATGACGTTTTCCTGGGCCGTGAAATCCTCCATTAGGAAATGGAACTGGAAGATGAACCCGATAAACTCGTTGCGTTTTTGCGCCAGCTCGTCATCGCTCAAATGCGAGACCGATTGCGATTCGATGACAACTGAACCGGCATCAGGCGGATCGAGCAGACCAAGCACGTAAAGGAGCGTGCTTTTGCCGCATCCCGAGGGACCGACGACGGCGTGCACCGTCCCGGGCTCGAGATCGAGCGAGACGTCGCGCAGCGCGTGCACGCGCTCCTCTTCTTCGCCGAGATAACGCTCGATGTTTTGACAGCTGAGAGCGACTTGGCCGTTCATATCCCGAGTGAGGGTGGCCAAGTCTTAGACGCCCTCACCCCAGCCCTCTCCCTGAGGGAGAGGGGGACGACGAAGTCGCCGGGTGAAGGAATTAGGTCGGCGCTCATACGCTGGAGCCGCGCAACGTGACAACCGGCGGCAACTCAGCCGCGCGTCGGGCGGGGACATAGCTGGCGATAAAAACGGCGATGATCGCAAGCAGTGTCGCCCAAAAATAGTGCCGCCAATTCCAAGTCACCAAAAAATGATCGGCGTAAAGCAATCCACGGATCCGGATCGGAATGTGGCCGATACCCCACGTCAGCAATGCGCCGAGCAGACATCCGAGCACCGATCCGGTCGCCGCGACGAGCGCGCCCTGCCAAAGGAAAATCGCCGAGATGTCGATCCTGCGGTAACCCATCGAGCGCAGAATTGCGATCTCTTTCACCTTCGAAAGCACGGACATGGTGAGCACGTTAAAAATGCCGAAGCCGGCGAGAAGAATAATCAGCGAGACCGTGATCGCCGCCGAAATACGCAGGGTCATGAAGAGCTGGAGATTGGCTTGCTCGCGTTCCTGCCAGCTGTTGGCGACATGTTGAAACAAACGCTCGAATTGAGTCGCAAGCGCCGGCGCGCGGTCGGGATCGCGCAACTTGTAAATGATCATCGACGCGCCGAACGGCCGTTGCAGGAGGTTTTGCGCGACGCGGGCGTGCGCGTAAACGCGCGTTGAATCGATCGAACCCACGCCGGCGCGCGCGATCGCCGCGACCGTGAACCGCCAATACTCGCCGCTCGGCGATAGCAATTGGATCGCGTCGCCTCTCTGAACGCCGAGGTCTTCAGCGAGACGCGATCCGACGATTAGCGTGCTCGTATTGTTGCGGAAATCGTCGTACTCGCCGCTGATCAACTGCCGCAAAATATCGGTCGTTTGCGCATGCAGCGGCGGATCGATCCCGAAAAGATCGACAGTCGCATTTTGAAAACCCGCGCGTGCGCTCACTGTGCCGCGCATCACCGGCGAGCACGAAACGACGTTCGAGAACTGCCGACTCACCCGCATGATCTCATTGGCGTTCGTGATTCCTTCGAAGAAAGCGCGCAACGCCGTGTTCGTGCTCGAGCTCCGAGAGGGCACGGCCAGGCTTTCGAAATGCGGACGAAACCGTGAGCGCACTATGAGCGCGCCGTTGCTGCCGATGGTCGAGTTGATGAAATGACGCGCAAAACCTTCGGTCTGCGCCTGCGTGCAAACGAAGAATCCGACGCCGAAGACGACCCCGCTCAGACTCAGCAGGAGCGCGCGTTTGCGATGCCGCAGAAATCGCAGCGCGATGTAGAGCGGCGGTGTCACGGCGCTTTCGGCGGATTTGGAAGCGTCAGTCTGCGTTCGCGCACTGCTTTACCCGGCCGGAATTTGTCCTGGTCGGTCACGATGACGTGTTCGCGCTCCGACAGACCGCCGAGCACCTCGGAGTAGTCGAGTGTTTTAAAACCGATTTTCACCGTGCGTTTTTGGACAATGCCGCGCCGAACGACGAGCACTTGATCGACAAGGAGCGCGCGCGTCGGGACGAGCAACGCGTTTTCGTGCACACCGGTGATGATGTTCATTTCACCAGTCATGCCAGCCATCAAATTATCCGGCGGGTTTTCCAATTCGAGCGCGATCGTGTAACGCTGGGTGATCGGATCGGCCGCCGGTTGCACGGCGGTAACGTGGGCGGTGAATGTGCGCGTGCGATAGGCGTACAACTGCAGCGTCGCTTTCATGGCGGGTTTCACTTCGCCCACGTCTTCTTCGTTGACCTCGCCGCGCACATAGTTTTTCGCCGAGGCCACGGTGAAAAGTTCGTTGCCTTCGGCGACGAGCTGGCCGTCGATCGCCCTGACATCGGTGATCAATCCATCCAGGCGCGAGTGCACTTCCGAGTTTTGCATTTGCGCTTCGAGTTTTTTCACCGTGTCATCGAGCGCCTGTAAATTGCGGTCGCGCTCGATCCGCTCGGTCTCGAGCGCGCTGCGCAATCGATTCGCCTCGGTCTTGGCCTTTTCGTACTCGACCGTCGGAACATTTCCCGAAGCCGCGACCTGTTCGAGCCGGCGCAGATTATCCTCGGCTGCTTTTAGCGGCTCTTCCGACGGCAGCGTCAATTGGGCGCGTTGCCGCGCCGCGTCCAAATCAGCGCGCGCCTGTTTCAATTGTCGCGCAGTGGCTTCGTCGGCGATCGTCGCCAGCAGTTCGCCGGCGGCGACGTGCTTGCCGATCGCGCCTCTTCCTGCGGCGAGCGATTCCGCCAGAGTAATGAAACCCGAGTTTTGTGCCCGGATTGGCAGGACAAAGGTCGGTTCGATCCGAACCGTCCCGTAAACGGCCGAGATCGCCGTGCCGCGGCGAACGGACGCCACCTCCGCGACCGGCGTCAAAAAATACACGAGCGCACCGAGCAGCACGAGCAGCGCGCCGCCAAGCCACAAAACGCTTTTTGTTTCGGGAAGTTTCACGTTTCAGCGCGGGTCTTGTTTGATACGCAATGGTAGGGGCGGTTCACCTGAGCCGCCCGATGCTGTGATCATCGTCAGCGAGCGGGCGATTGAGGTCAATCGCCCCTACCTTGGCGTCGATTCGTCATCGGAAAATTGAAAGTAGCGCCCGGCCGCGCGGTCCCATTCGGCGAGCGCCACGTTGTGTTCATAAGTCGCGGTCAAGACGCCTGTCTTGGTTTGGAGCAACCCGTTCTGGCTCAATCGATACTCGAGCTGTGAGGCGAGACCTCCGGCGAGGTTCTGCGCCACCGTGTTGGCGCTTTGTTCGGCCGCCGCCATCGCCGCCGTGAACGATTTTTGTTGCGCCTCGATCGCGCTCAACTCATTGCCGATGCGCGACAACTCGCGGCTGACGTTTGCTTCCAGTTTACGATAAGTCAGCTCGTTCGCCTCGCGCACTGCGCGTTGTCGTCGCACCGCGCCGAGCACTTTGCCGTTGTCGATGACGCGCCAGGTATAGCCAGCGCCTTCGCGCGCTTCGGAGCCCAGGAGATCTTGTGTTTTGCTGGTCGAGCCTTCCTGATGAATATCCGTGGTGACCGGGACGTAAGTGCCGCGCAGATTTGCGCCGATCGCCGGATAATAATCGGCCGCAATAATGTGTTCCTCTTCGTTGGCGGAACGGACCAGCAGCCGGGCTAGCTTCAGATCAGCACGGCGCTCCAGCGCCCGCGCTGTCTCCGATGCAAGATCGACATTCACTGGCGCAAACGTCAGTTCCCCTTCGGGTTCGGGCAGTGCGGCGCGCGGGCCGAGATCTTCGCCCATAGCTTCGGCCAGTTTGAGGCGCGCTTGGCCGTAGGCGCGCTGCGCGGTTTCGATGAGCGAATCGAGCTCACGCGCCTGCACGGTTGCCTCGGTGAACGCGCTGCGGTTACTCAACCCGGCTTCATATCGCTGCCGCTGGCTCACCGCATTTTCGTCCAACCGCTGCCGCTGTTCTTGGCGAAGCGACGCGAGCTGGCGATTGTAAAGCGCCGTGTAAAACGCAAGTCGCGCGGCATGAAGTTGCTCGACGACTGCGACATTAAGCTGCTGTTGCGCGATCAAAAGATCGACATCGCCCAGCCGGCGCGACGGCGGGATGGCGCGGTTGAACAGCGCCTGGCCAAGGGTGCCGCGTGCGAATCCGAACGGGTTTGTTCCTCTTTCACCCGCGCGATCGCCGCCTTGCACACCGGCAGGCGCTCCGGCCTTCGCGCCCGGCCACATGATTGAGCGCAAGACCAATCGCTGGCCCGCTGCTTCTTCCAGTTTCGTCTTCGCGCCTTGGATCACCGGATTTTTCGCGAGCGTTCGGTCCATGACGCCATCGAGCGTGATTGCGTCACTCGTGCTGGCAAAAAACATCAGCGCGACCGCGATTGGGGAGCACAGGCCGCTGGCCTGTAGCGTTCGGCGGCTCGCCGAACGCAGTCGGGCACAAACACGCGACATCCAAGGAGCTGTTCGCGGCAGGCTGCCGCGAACTACCCCGAAAGCTTTCGGGGTGCTCCCCAGAGACAGACGCCACGGCTTCATTTGGAACTCGCCGGTGGCTCCGCCTTTTTCCCGCCGCTCATGAAGGCGATCGTCTCGGGCGTAGCGGCGCAGGCGCGCGCGAGCCGCGCAAGCGCGGCGTTGTGGAGGTAAATCGCGCCGAGTCGCGTCGTGCGCGTCCGCGTCACGTCAGAACTCGCCTGCAAAATGTCGAGCTGCGTTCCGAGCCCGGCGCCGAAATTACTTTTCGCAATGGCGAGCGATTCATTCGCTGTTTTGACGTTCTTCTCCTCCGACCCCAGCACGCGATCCGATTGCTGGAGATCGAGAAATGCGCTCCGCACTTCGGACGCGACCGTGCGCCGCGCCGCTTCGAGCGCCTTCGCCGCCGCGTCGCGCCGGGCGCGCGTCGCCTGCATCCGGCCTTTGGTCGCGAACCCATCGAAAATGTTCCAGGTGCCGCTTACGCCGGCGACGAAGCCATGGTTAAATTCGTGACCAACGTCCGGGTCGCGCTCGTTGTAAACTTCGTAGCCGCCAAACACCCCGAACCGCGGGTGCAGCTCGCTGCGGTCGACGACATACTGTCGATCTTCGATCTCAATCTCGCGCTGGCGCGATTTAATCAGCGGCCGCTCGCTATCGGCGCGGACGAGACATTCGTTGAGCGTGGGCGTGCCCGGTTCGTATTTCAGTTCTCCAGCGATTTCGAATGGCGGCTGTTCGGAATCGGGTGGGAAATCCACCCCGAGAAGCTCGCTCAACCGCAAATACGAATTCTTCAGCTGCGTCTGCGCGTTGATTACCTCGGGTCGTTCATTCGCCAGAGCCACTTCCGCGCGTTGCACGTTCAACGTGCCGACCAGACCGGCGCGCAAACGTTCCTGCTGGTTCTTCGCTTCTTCGTCGAGCGCGCGCACGGCGTCTTCATGCACCTCGATCTTGGCGCGATTCAACAGCGCCTCGTAAAACGCGATCCGCGTTTCCATCGTGACGCGGTTTGCCGTTTCCTGAAAATCGTAATCGGCCTGCTCGATCTTGAGCCGGGCAATCGCCACCCGGTTAGTCGTCGCGCCGCCGGTGTAAACGTTTTCCTGGAGGCGCAACGACGCGTTGTAATCTTCCTGGCGTAGCCTCGTATCGACCTGGTCCTGGCGTTTATCGGCGAGGCCGGTCGAGACCAGCGCCGGGAGATAACCGGATTTGGCTTCAACGAGGCCGCCGCGGGCCGCTTCCATTTTTTTGTGCGCAATCGCGATCTCGGGGTTTTGCGCCTGCGCAACGGCGACCGCTTGGGCGACCGTGTAGCTGGGCACACCGGCGTGAGCGCTGCCCCTGACCGCGAGCAAGATCGACAATGCAGCGGCCCAGATCGGCCAGCGTATAAGCGGTTTTGTTGATACCCCCATCTTTCAGTCAAAAATGCCCTCTGCGGCTTACGGTTATATCAGTTCTTGCAAGCGGCCGCGACTATGGAAAAATGGGGCGAACTTGCGCCTTGCCCCCGCTCGGGCGCTCCCGCTAGGTTAGCAGCTTTCCCATGAGAAAAATTAGAATCGCTATTGTCGGCGTAGGCAACTGCGCCAGTTCGCTCGTTCAGGGGATAAATTTTTACCACGGCTCATCGGGGAACGGGGCCGGAGTTGGCCTGATGCATCGCCAGATCGGCCCATATCGAGCTTCTGACATCGAAGTGGTCGCCGCGTTCGATATCGACCGGCGCAAGGTCGGGCTCGACGTCGGCCGCGCCATATTTGCCCCGCCCAATTGCACCAAGGTTTTTTGCGAACAAGTCCATCTCACCGGGGCGATCGTGCAGATGGGCGTGGTGTTCGACAGCTATGCCGAGCACATGCGCGACCAGGATCCGCTCCGCACCTTCCTACCCCTCGAAAAAGAATCGACCCGCGAACAAATCGTCGCCGAGCTCAAGGATTCCGCCGCCGAGATCATGGTCAATTATCTTCCGGTCGGCTCCGAGGAAGCGACCCGCTTTTACGCCAGTTGCGCGCTCGAGGCCGGCATCGCCTTCGTCAACAACATCCCCGTCTTCATCGCCTCCGACCCCGTCTGGGCGAAAAAGTTCGCCGACAAAAACCTGCCCATCGTCGGCGACGACATCAAAGCCCAGCTCGGCGCCACCGTGCTCCACCGCAGCATTGTCGATCTTTTCCGGAAACGCGGCGTCAAAGTCGAGCGCACCTACCAGCTCAACACCGGCGGCAACACCGATTTCCTCAACATGCTCAACCGCACCCGGCTCGCCTCGAAGAAAACTTCCAAGACCGAGGCCGTGCAATCGGTCATTGGCGAACGCCTCGCCGACGAAAACATTCACATCGGCCCGAGCGATTACGTTCCCTGGCAACT
>DATDFJ010000156.1:0-6736 GCA_036522675.1 Chthoniobacterales bacterium
AAAAGGTCATCGTAGTCGTTCTCATTGATTCTGATTGGTTGCGAAACTCCAAGCGCTTTGATCAAATCCGGAATCGTATTCGAGTGACCAACGACAAGTGCGTTCCCGTGCTCGGCTCGTAGTTTAAGCGCAAAGTCAGTCGCTTTGGCCGGGCGCACCGTGATTTTGATTCCTAGTGCCTTCGCCAGCGGCGCGCCTGTTTCTTGAGTGCGTTTAAACTCGGTCGCGTAAATCGCAGTAATGTTTTTGTCCTTCAACGTCTTGGCCAGCGATTCCGCGTGGGCGAGGCCCGCTTGCGACAATTCCGAATTCTCACTCGAGTCAGCTCTTTCGGCGTGGCGGACGATAAAGATGGTCGGCTGCGCGCTCGCGATGGAAAGCCAGACGCTCAGGTTGAAAATGAAAACAACGGATCGTTTCGCCATAGCGCGACTTTATCACCCGCTGTGGATCGCTCAATTGACCCGGAGCCGGAATGAGGGGCACTGTTATTTTTCACTCGCCTTAAGCAGGCGCGGCAGAGACGCTGAGGGAATGCGAATTCCAAGCGCGCTCAAACTAATCGGATTGGCGAGCATCGCCGTCGTGTCTGCGCAAACGGTGCCAGACCCGGTAATGAAAGCTGCCGTGCTGCACGAGTACGGGGGGCCGGAGAAGTTGAAATTGGAGGAGGTACCCCGGCCAGAGCCGAAAGAAGACGAAGTCTTGGTGCGAGTGATGGCGGCGGCTGTGAATCCGGTGGATGCCTACGTCCGGCAGGGAATGCTGGCGAAACGCGGATTAGACAAACGGCCGATGATCATCGGTTACGATATCGCCGGTGTAGTCGAGAAGACCGGAGCCAAAGCAACGAAGTTCAAACAGGGTGACGCCGTCTATGCATATTTGCCGATCATGCGCGGCGGCGGGTACGCCGAGTTTGCGATTGCGAAAGAAGGGGAAATGGCGCTGAAGCCGAAGCACGTTGATTTCGAGCATGCCGCAGCCGTGCCGCTGGCGGCCACGACGGCCTGGCAGGCGCTGATCGATGACGCGAAGATCGACAAGGGCCAGACCGTCTTGGTGCACGGCGGATCCGGCGGCGTAGGTTCGTTTGCCGTGCAAATCGCGAAGGCACGCGGCGCCAGGGTTAGCGCAACTGCGTCCAGTGAGAACCAGGATTTATTGAAACAACTCGGCGTTGATCAGCCGATCGATTACACCACCACGAAATTCCAGGACGTCGTGAAAGATGTCGATGTTGTGCTCAACTGTGTTCGCGCGGACACGCTCCCGGCGTCGTATGGCATCGTGAGGAAAGGGGGTGCAATTGTTTCGATCACCGGTGATCCTGACGCCGCCGAGTGCGAAAAACGCGGCATTCGTTGCTCGAACGTGATGGCGCATCCCGACGCGAAGGTGCTCGAGGAACTGACGAAGCTGATTGAAGCGAACAAGATCGCACCGGTTGTGTCGCAGACTTTCCCGTTGGAAGACGCGGCCAAGGCGCATCAGCAAATCGAGACGCGTCACACGCGCGGCAAGATTGTGCTGAACGTCGCGCCGGAACCGAAAAGGCAGTGATGAGTGGAAAGTTGCTGATCGTCAGCGCCAGTGTGCCGCTCGTCGCCGAATTTCAGTGAATCGAAACCGGGACGCCGGGTTTAATTTTTTGCGCAAGACGGACGGCGTCCCAGTTGGTGAGCCGCACACAACCATGGCTGGCGGCGCGCCCGATTGTTTCCGGTTCGTTCGTGCCATGAAGGCCGATGCCTTTTTTGTTTAACGCGATCCAGATCACACCGACCGGACTGTTCGGCCCCGGCGGCAACATGTGGAAATTGCCGCTGCGGGTGCCGTGCTTCAGCATTTGCTCGTCCCAACGGAATCGGGGCAGCTTAGAGATCCGGGTCACCTTCCAATCGCCGATTGGTGACGCAGTTTGCGCGGAACCGATCGTGACGGGATAAGCTGCGATGAGTTTATCGCCGTCGAAAACGCCGAGCATGTTTGTTTTGGTGTCGATCTTGATGTTGATCGGCGGCGCAGCGGCACCAGCCGATGTTTGATTCGTCGTTGGGCTCGCGTTGTTTTCATCGCCGGAAAGTTCATTCGCTGCCGCTGATTCAGCCTCGCTGCCGGGCTTGAGGTCCTTGACGGCGAAAAGGTCGAACGGTTCGACGTTTGGCACCATGAGCTGATCGCCAGGCTTGATCGCTTTCGTTTTGCCGGGGTTCATTTGCTCAAGGAAATGAACGTCGCAGTGGAATTTTTCAGCGATCGCTTCAGCCGCGTCCCGATAGGGCAGGAATTTCACTTTGGCCTCGGCCGCGGGCGTCTTCGGCACCACCCCGATTGTGTGAAGATCGACATCAGTGACAGTGTAAGGAATAAACGCAGGTCCGAAGCCGGCCAGATCAAGACCAGTGACGTCTGGCGCAGTGTCCGGCCTGGTTGATGCCGCTGGCGGCGGCTGCCCATTTGCCTGCCGATAGAGCGTGAGCGCTTTGAGTGTGAGCTCGTCGTAATGACCATTGATCACACCAGGGCTAAAGTTTGCGCGATCGAGAAAAATCTGCAGCCGCGTTGCAGCCTCGATCTGGCGGGGATCGGTCTTCTGCTCCTTGGCGGGTTTCGGATGAGCGCGCGATTTTTTGGCTGCGATCGGTGTCGCTATCGTCAGCAATGCAGCGGCGAGTGTAAGATAGAAAAGAGCTTTCACATAGTTGCATCGCCTTGCTCGAGCTACGCGGTTGTCTGGACGCGCCGATCGCCCGCAAATTTATCCACGCAGCGCGTTGGTGAAGCGGACGAGCTCGTCGGCGGCGCGTTCGATGCGACTGACGATTTTTTTGTCGGTGATATTTTCACCGTCGAACGCATCGCTGGTGGCGAAAACGAAGCGTGGGATGATGACGCAGCGAAAATCAAGCATGAGACTGTTGGCGTAGGACATGACCGACATGTAGCTGGCAGTGCCGCCGGCGGCACAAAGGAAACCGACGACCTTGTCTTCCCACGCGCTGCCGGTGAGCTCGATCATGTTCTTGGCCGCAGCGGCGACATCGTAATTGTAAACCGGCGCGGCGACGAGGATGCCGTCGGCGTTTTTGATCGCCGCACTTAATCTTTTCGAGCCCGGCATGCCATAGCATTTGTCCGCGTCACAGAGAGGCAGGTCCATTTCGCGGATGTCGATCCAATCGCAATCGAGCTTCTGCTTTTGCAGGTGGGCGAACGCGACGCGCCCCATGCGACGGCTGTTGCTGTCGGGATTGCCGCTTGTGCTGATGACCAGGAGCTTTGGCATTAATGGTTCAAATACTTATCGAACCAGGCGACGGTGCGATCCATTCGATCGGCCTGGTTTTTCGGCTCGAGGAAGAGATGTCCTTCTCCGGGATAAACGATCAGCTCTGTCGGCACTCCGAGTGTCTTTAAGGCATGCCAAAATTCGTACGATTGCGATGCCGGGCATTCGGCGTCGCGCTCACCGACAATGACGAGGGTCGGAGTCTTCACGTTTTTGATAAACCGAATGGGCGAACTTTTTTCGTAAACGCCCGGGTCATCGTAGACGGATGCGCCAAAGAACGGGACCATCCACTGATCGATCAAGTTCTGGCCATAGTAGCTTTGCCAATTGGCAATCCCGGCGCCGGCGACGGCGGCACGGAACCGGTTCGTCTGCGTAACAGTCCACATCGTCATGAAGCCGCCGTAACTCCACCCAGTCACGCCGAGACGCGCAGGATCGATAGCATATTTTTTTATGATCACATCGATGCCGGCGAACGTGTCGCGTAGATCGCCGCCGCCGAAATCTTTTACGTTCGCACGGGTGAACTCTTCACCCTGGCCGTAACTTCCGCGAGGGTTAGGGAGAAAAACATAATAACCGCGTGCGGACAGCGCGGCGATAATCGCGCGAGGCATTCCGAACGACGCCGGCCACTCCGAGATCGTCACGCTCGACGGTCCGCCGTGAATGAGCACGACCATTGGATATTTTTTGCCGGCGTCGACTCTCGCCGGCGGCACGAGCCAGCCCTGAACATTGAATGCTTCGTTGGTCCATTCGACGCTTTCGGCTTTGCCCCAGTTCGGGCGCAAGTCTGCGTTGTTGCTCGTGAGCTGACGCCATTCGCCGAGCGGGCCGGCAAAAACTTCGGGCGGCGAGTTGTAGGCGCTGCGAACAGCCGCCGCGAACTTACCGTCTCTTGATAACGCGAAATTGGGAAAATTGCCAAAGGCATGGATGCCTTCGGCGCCTTTCCAGAGATCGCGCGCCGAATTGTTGGGCAGGCTCAACTCGGAGATGGCCGTGCCGCCACCGACATACTCAAGAAGCAGAAGGCGATCTGGCGTCCGCCAGAAGAATGAGTTGACCGATGTTTTCCGACCGGCGGTATGATTGGTTAGGCCGGTGCCATCGGCGGCAATCGTGCAAAGATCGCCGCCGTGAAATCCTTCGTCGCTCATCAGCCCTTCGATGAACGCGATCGACTTTGCATCGGGCGACCAGCGCGGCAGCGCCACCTGGAGTTTAGGTTTGTAGATCGATTCCGCTTTTCCACTGGAGCTGTCGATCTTGTAGATCTGCGCGATCCACCAGTTATTGTCGCCGGGGCCGGGCGCTGCCGATGCGACAAACACTTTGTCGTCCGGCGACCAATCGAAATCGTAAACATGAAGATCAGGCGGCGAGACCTGGCGCAGCTCGCCACTGTCGGTCTCGAGAAGAGTTATGCGCTGATTATGGATCGCGATGTCGATCACACCGGTGTTGGTAGGCGCGGCCATCAAGGGACCGCCGCCGCTCGCGCCCTCTATGTAGAGAAAGGCGATTTCTTTCCCATCGTGCGACCAGCGCGGCCGCGCCGCGTATCCATTTAGGTTGGTAATTTTTTTCGGGCTCGAACCGTCAGCATTGACGAGCCAGAGCTGGCGCTGCTCTTTCGCGTTCCCGCTTGAAAACAGTGCGAGCAATTTGGAGTCGGGCGACCAGATGGGCTCGAAATCGGTTCTCTCGGCACTGATCGGAATTTTGACCATCACTGCCGGTGCGTTTCCTGACGTTTCACGAAGGTAGATTTGCTTCGACGCAGTTGCGGCGGTCGATTGCACCCACGCAATATTTTTGCCGTCGGGCGAAAGCGCGAGGTCGCCGTAGAGAACGGTCTTGCCCAGTTGTTCGGTAAGCTGCTGCATTGTTTGGGCGGTCAACGTCATTGGGAAGAGGCAAGCCAGAAGGAAATGCTTCACAGTTCTACGGACGCAGCAAGGCAGGGAAAGCATTAACAGAATTAATGCGACAAGTCACAAGGCGATTGCCATTCAACCAGCAAAAATAGTATGTCGATCTTGTGCCAAACGCGACAACGCGACCAGCCGATCGGATTTATCCGTTCACGAAGTTTGTCGCCGTGCTGCTCGGCAGCGTCGTTCTGTTCGCGTTCATCGTCCTCTATTTTTTCCCGACGCGAACGAAGCAGCTCTTCGCGTGGCCAATCGCGCCGCCGATGACAGCGATGTTCATGGGCGCGTCCTACGCAAACGGCGCGATTTTTTTCGCGTCCGTATTGTTTGGCTGCATATGGCATCGCGTCTGGGCGCCGCACGTCGGCGTGTTCGTGTTCGCCACGCTTCTTTTGATCGCGACCTTTTTGCATTGGGACCGCTTTACCCACGGCCACCCGGTTTTTTACACCTGGGTCTTTATTTACCTGGTCGCGCCGATCGTCACGCCCATCGCGCTGATCACAAATTTACGCGAAGATCTGCATCTTCCGGATGAGCGCGGCGCAACCGTTCCTCTGGCGCTGCGGGTTATCTGGCTGATCCCGGGGATTCTTTTTCTGGTCGCAGCGCTCTATGCATTCATCAAACCGGCATGGCTGATTTCGATGTGGCCGTGGAAAGCGACGCCGTTAACGATGCGCGTCATCGTGTCGTTCTATTCGATGCTGGGTGTCGCCGTGATTGCCGTTGTGTGTGAGCCGCGTTGGTCGGCCTGGCGGATTGGATTAATCGGCGTGATCGTTTGGCACGCGCTCATCGTTCTGGCGGCTTTTCTGCGCCAGAGTGATTTCAAAGGAGGCTTGTTTCACGGCTGGTGGCTGCCATTTGAAATCGCCTTGCTCGTCGCGGTCGTGACGACATTCGCCTTCTTGGAAGCCCGGGCGGCGGTAAGTCGAGGGCGTGTCTCCTAGGCTGAGGTTATGCCTGCTCCTGGTAAGACAATCACATTGCCGACCGGCGATGTAGTGGAGTTCGTTGAAACTTCCGATGCTACGGGCGGCGCGACCGTAAAAATGCGGGTTGTGATGAAGCCGGGAGGGCTTCGCGCCAATGTGCACATCCACGCGAAGCAAGACGAAACATTCGAGGTAATCTCCGGAAAACTTACTTATTTGCTCGACGGCAAAGAGCATGTGGCGGAGGCCGGATCAACAATCGTCCTGCCCCCGGGCGTGCCGCACCAACATTATTGCAACGGACCCGAGGCCACGATGGTCATGCAAACACTGACGCCCGGGCTCGATTTCGATTACCTGCTCGAAAACATCATCGGTCTTGCCATAAACGGCCCGCACAGCCCGGACAGTCTCTTTCAAGGATTAGTCTGGATCCGCAAAATGAAAGGCCCGATCTATTTACCATCGCTTCCCATCTGGTTTCAACGAGCGCTCGCGGCCATCGTTACGCCAATCGCGTACCCTCTTGGTTACCGAGCGGTTTACAAAAGATTCAGCGG
>DATDFJ010000157.1:0-2298 GCA_036522675.1 Chthoniobacterales bacterium
CCAGTCTCAATTCTTTGGAGGCTGACCGAAATGCGCGGCATACGAGACGTAAGCGTCCGCGTCATCCAACATCGATTCGAGCGCAGCGGCCAGCGGCGCAAGTCGCGCAAAACCGGAAAATACCGCGCGATCGCCGATTTCACTGTCGAGCACGAAAGTGGGCCGTTGTGTCACCTGCAGCGCATGAAAAGTGGCGGTGTCGTCGCGGACGCGCTTTTCAATCTCGGACGAGCGCGCTCGCTCGAGTAAATCAGTCGCGTTGAGATTGGCGGCACGGGCGGCGACTTCCGCGGCGATCTCCCATTCGCCAAAACGCTTCCCCTCGCGCAAACCGGCGTAGGCGAGCGCCAGACGCACGCGATCATCAGTAATTCCGAAATCCTTGGCCCCTTCAGCGACACAATTGGGCGCGAGATACTCGGTGCGAATCGGCTCGTCATACCAGGCGCTGCTGAGCATGAATGGCGAACCCATGACGGTGCCGCTGCGCCGGTAAAACCATTCCTCCTGCGCGCGCGAGAGCGGCAAGCCGGTTTTATCGAGGAGCGCGATCTTCCATTGAAATTGGACCCGGTCGGCGTGGCGCTTCTTCAGCTCGGCCCAGGCCGGCTCCGACCAGAAACACCACGACGAAATAACATCGAGATAATAAGTGACGATCAGATGCATTGGCTAACGATTGATGATGTGCAACGCGCGTTTTTCAACGTTCATCGCCGCTTCTTTGACCGCTTCGCTCAAGGTCGGATGCGAATGACAAGTGCGGGCGAGATCTTCCGAGCTGCCGCCGAATTCGATCACCGACACCGCTTCCGCAATCAGCTCGGAAGCGGCGTGCTGTAAAATGTGCGCGCCGAGAATGCGATCAGTTTTGGCGTCGGCCACAAATTTGACTGTTCCTTCCAGGTCTTCATTCGCGAGCGCCCGGCCGTTAGCGCGAAATGGAAACTTGCCGATCCGATAATCGATTCCCTTCTCTTTCGCTTGGTCCTCGGTCAGGCCGACTCCAGCCAGTTCGGGGTTGGTGTAAATAATGCCGGCGATGGCGTTGTAATTGACGTGCCCATCCTTGCCGGCGATACGCTCGACGCAGGCGATCCCTTCGTCCTCGGCTTTGTGCGCGAGCATGGGGCCGGCGATCACATCGCCGATCGCGTAAATGCCATCGACATTGGTTTTGAAATGTTTGTCCACCTTGATCCGCTTCTTCTCGTCTAATTCCACACCCACTTTCTCCGCGCCAAGTCCTTCTGAGAACGGGCGCCGTCCGACGGAGACGAGCACCTTGTCAGCGTCGAACTTCAGTTCTTCTTTTCCTTTTGTCGCTGTCGCGGTGACGCGTCCATTGTGGATGTTGACGGCGCTCACTTTTGTTTCGAGGTGAAACGTGATGCCCTGCGCAGTCAGTGCGCGCTGCAGGAGATTCGAGAGCTCGAGATCGAAGCCGAGCGCGATCCGCGGCAGAAATTCCAGGATCGTCACCTCCGAGCCGAGCCGTGCCCAGACCGAGCCGAGCTCCAGGCCGATCGCGCCCGCGCCGATGACAAGCAATTTCTTCGGCGCATCGGTGAACTCGAGTGCTTCGGTGCTACTCACGATCTTGTCTCCGTCGAACTTCGCGAACGGCAGTTCGATCGGCGCGCTACCCGTCGCGATGACGATGTTATTGCTTTCGATCTCCTGCGTCTCCTCGCTCGATGATTTCACCGAGACTTTTCCCGGTGCGGTGATCGTCCCCCAGCCCCCGAACGTCGTCACTTTGTTCGTCTTCATGAGCGCGCGCACACCGCCGGTCAGCGTTTTCACGACCTTCTCCTTGCGCTGCTGCATCTTCGCAAGATCGACATGCGCGCCCTCGACCACGATGCCGTGCTTCTCCGCTCCCTTTTTCACGAAGCTAAAATGATCGCTCGAGGTGAGCAGCGCCTTACTCGGGATGCACCCGACGTTGAGACAAGTTCCGCCGAGTTCCTTGTCCTTCTCGACCAGCGCGGTTTTCAGGCCGAGCTGACCGGCACGGATTGCCGCGATGTACCCGCCAGGACCGGAGCCGATGATTACGACATCAAATTTGTCCATGTTCCAAAGCTAATGTGGGAGGAGCCTCAGCGCTCCGACTACAAAATGGAAGAATAAATCGGGGCGTTGAAGCCCCTCCCACGTTGACTAAAAATCAAGCGGCAGCTTGTGCGGGTCTTCGATGCACTCTTTCACTTTGATCACGAAAGTCACCGCTTCCTTGCCGTCGATCGCGCGGTGATCGTAGCTCAGCGCCAGATACATCATCGGGCGCACCTC
>DATDFJ010000158.1:0-7831 GCA_036522675.1 Chthoniobacterales bacterium
CTCGATGCGCCGTTGCCGTCGAATGATTTCGTGCGCTACGGCAAACGCGGCCGGGGAAAATGGATCACCGTTTATGCGCGTCGCGGCCACACCTTTGCCGTGATCGCCGGTCTGCGACTCGACACGACCGACCTGCGTTACGGCACCGACGTTGGCCCGCGCTGGCATGTTGATTTCCGCGACCCGCACGGTTTCGCGGCGCGGCATCCGGAAGGATTATAGGCGGCGCTTCTCGGCAGGCTGGCAGTCTGCCGGCCGAGTCAGGCAAGCGCCCGACTTGTAGCCGATTTTGAGCGTGCAAACATCACCGGTTTGCGTCACAAGGAACTCATGACCATCAACCGAAATATCGGAATGTTGTTGCTGGCAATTTATCTGATCCTCGTCGGCATCGTTGCCATCGCGGGTGTGGCGATTCCATCAGTGCTGACGGGCGTTCTCGCTCTGCTGGCCGGCATCTTCATTCTCATCGGCCGGTAAGGCGCGGCGGCCAGGGCCGGCTGAGCGAACGATTCGCCGGGCGACGGTGCGCATGCAATTGCCGCTGTCTGCCGGTGCCGTGTATAATTCCAGGGTGGCGAAGCGCCTTTGCTACATCCATATCGGCCCTTACAAAACCGGCACGAGCGCGATCCAATCGTTTCTGCTGCAAAACCGCGCGGAACTGCTGAAACATGGCTATCTCGTGCCAGGGTCTGGGACTGCCCGGGGCGCGCACCACCCTCTCGCACGGAAGCTGTGCGGTCATCCCCTGCCCCAGCATCGCGAATCGATCGCGGTAAAGTTTGCTCGCCAACTCGCGAACACGCCAGCCGAGGCAGTAATTATCTCCTCGGAGGCACTCGCCGCTCTTTTTCAGCACGACGAGTACACGAAGACCTTCTTCACCCGAATCGCTGAACTAAATCTGGAACCGAAGCTCCTCATCTTCCCGCGCCATCAGCCGCAATGGATCAATTCGCGCTATACCGAAGCTGCCCAGAGCTGTTCCGTGTCGGAATCGTTCGAAAACTTCGCATACGACGCTGCTCAGCTGGCCAGTTCGAAATACTCGCCATTCCTGGAACTGGCTCATGCCTACAATGTGCCGTTAATTGCGCGCCCTTTTACCACGCAAACCATGGCCAACGGCGCCATCCCTGTATTCCTGGAGGCGATCGGTCTCGAGCCGTCGCATTTCGAAAACACAAATCTTCGACGCAATCAGGGGGTCGGACCTTTTACTGTCGCCGCCGGGCGCAGCATCGCGTGCGCACTGGTACGCGCCGGCAAACAATTAAAGTGGCGGCAAGCGAGTCGGTGCAAAAGCCAACTGGCGATATACCTGGACAAACGAGGACTGAGTGATCGCGGCTACTCCGGGTTGACCACAGAGGTGGCACGCCGAGTTGAAATTCGGTGCCAGGCCGACAATGACCGTTTTGCACAGCGGGCTTGGAACACGGGCTGGAATGAAATTTTCGCTGCCGACGTCGGCCGTGAATTTGCGCCTAACGACTTCGACCTTTGCCCGCCGGATGAAACTACCAGGCGTTTGCTGGAGCGTACGCTTGGCGAGCTGGGGCCGGTCGTCGAGCAGATCCTAAGCGATCCGACTCTGGCCATCGATGAGCCTTGGAATGATTTGCAGCAGCGAGCTGGCTGGATGCGGGCCGGTCCGACTCAAGATCCACCGGCGCAACCAACCGGAACGCTCTAAACAAGTCTCCAAAGCATCGGCCCGATCCGGTTGCGTTTTCGCAGTTGTTTGTCGGATCATCGACGGCAATCGTTTCCAAGTGCGACTCTCCCGCAAGATCGACAAATTGTTTTCGCGCGAGCTGCTCCCGAGTGTTTGGGAGCACATTTGCCGCTGGACGCACCCGGTCAGTCCGCGCAAAATCCTGGCGACGATCGATCGGGACAAGTTGGCTGCGCTGCCGGAGCATTATCCAGCTCGGGCCGGCGCGCGCAAGATCAATGCCTACGAAGACGCCGCCTATTGGGTCGGCGTCAATGTCCGCCGCGTGCAAGACCTGTGGCTCGATCGCGCCACGCCGTTGCGCATTTTCGATCTCGGTTCTGGACCCGGTTATTTTCTCTACATCTGCCGACTCTTCGGTCATGAAGGACTCGGGTTGGACACGGATGAAAACCCACTCTTCCGCGGAACGACCGAGCTGTTTAATGTCCCGCGCGTCATCGCGCGGATCAGCCCGCAAACTCCGCTGCCGGAGATCGGAAAAAAATTCGATCTCGTCACCGCGCATCGCGTCTGCTTTCACCGGCTCGAACGCGGACCAAGCGGAGAATGGCGGGAGTGGACAACGGCCGATTGGAGATTCTTTATCCGCGACGTTCGCACGCGATTTCTTAATCCGAACGGCCGCATGTTCCTGGAATTCAATCCGCGCCCTGACGGCTCATCTTTCTTCACGCCGGAGCTGCGCGCCTGCTTCCTCGACGAAGGCGCGCGCATCTTCCGCTCCAAGGCGCTTTTTGGAGCGGATGCGACTCGCCGCCCGCACTTCAAACAGAGGTAGGGCGCGACCGCCGGGCGCGCCGACAAGTTGACCTCTTCGTCGCAACTGCGAGTGCTTACCTATTCTCTGCGAGTTGTAACTCAGGTTTGGTCAGCTCGATCTTGGCGTTCACCTTGTCGATCTTCGCATCCTGCTCGCGCAGGCGTTTGTTAACTGCCGCGAGCGCCGCTTCCAATTTTTGCACTTTGCGGTGTTCTTTCAGAAACTCATTGAGCAACATCGCGTTCACCGCGTCATAGCGAACGGTGTAAATCTGACCTTTCTCGTCGCGCAGGACCAGATCGGGGTTCACCCCGGCCACATCCTCGGCGACGAGGCCAAACTGCGGGATGGCGTCGGGATCAAGCTCCTTCTTGTAACAGAACGTCACCGGTTTGAGCGCCAGGATCGCTTCGCTCGCCTTGTCCATCGGTTTGATGTTTTGTTTAAAACGTTCCGACGATGGCACCGTGCCGAGCTGGCCGCTGGCACTGACCCGAACGATCGCACCGCTGATTGGGGTTGCACTAATACCAGCGACAAAGGTTCTCGTGTGGGTTCCTTGCACCCCGATGCGAATGGTGTTCGACTCGCCACCAACACCAGCGTTGCCGATATCGATGTTGTTGCTACCAGTGGTGAGGTTGATGCCGGCTGACTCGCCCAAGGCGATGTTTCCGCTGCCGGTGGTATTAAGATAGAGAGCATAATGGCCCACAGCCACGTTGAACTGGCCGGTTGTGTTCAAACTGAGCGCGACGTGACCGGTGGCCGTGTTCTCGAAGCCGGTGGTGTTTCTGCCGAGCGCACCCGTACCGGTGGCCGTGTTGCCGAAGCCGGTGGTGTTCGACCCGAGCGCAGTACCGGCGGCCGTGTTGCTGTAGCCGGTTGTGTTGTAACCGAGCGCCTGGTCACCAATGGCCGTGTTCCCGAAGCCGGTAGTGTTGGAAAAGAGCGCAAAGACACCGTTGGCCGTGTTGGACGCGCCGACGGTGTTGCTTAAGAGCGCACCCGTACCAGTGGCCGTGTTGCGCACGCCGGTTGTGTTGCTAGCGAGCGCTTGCCAACCGGTGGCCGTGTTGTCGAAGCCATTTGTGGCGTTGTAGAGCGCATGGAAACCGAGCGCTGTGTTGTAGATGCCGCCGGGCGTAAGACTGAAGAGGGCGTCTTCACCCTCAGCGGTGTTGCCACCGGGGTAGCCTCCGTCCGGGGCTGGAGTGACTGCTCGCGCTGTCGGCAAAAACGCAAAACAGGCGAGCGCAACAAGGATGACGAAGTTCCCGAATGCTTTGAACTGAAGCGACTGATTCATACTGATCCTTTCTTCTTTCGTCCCGCTGCTTGAGTGTGCACTGCGGGTCTGAAAGAGGCGAAGAAGCCAGCGGGACAAAGTCCTCCGCCAGGTTCAGCTCGTATTTAGCGCGAGCTTTGAAAAAAAAGGGACCCTTTGTCAATCGCAAAAAAGGACAGACAAACAGAAGCAAACAAAGACAGCGAAGGATCCGCTCGGTTCAAATGAACGCCGAATCTTTTTTCCTTCGCTGCCTTTTATTAAATCAAACTTTCCAATCGGAGCAATCCCAACTGAGCAACTGTTCAACCCGCGCGATCTCATCGGCGAAAATTTCGTAGAGATACTTTCGTTCTTTCGCGGTCATCTCGCGCTCGTAGGGAACGACATTGTGGTCTTTGCTTCGGATGACGCTAAGCGGTTTCACGCCGAGGAATTGGAAAATCGAATTCAGCGCGTGACGATTGTTCTCCCGAAAGTCTTCGAACTTGATGAGCTTGACCTGCTCGCTTGGAAAGAATTTGAAAACGCGTTCGAGCTGTTCCGAGTAGCGGCCGCGATCGAGATAAGCGATCCGGCGTCTGTCCACCGGCGTGCCCGCGTCCTTCATTCGATCGCTCTCCACTTGCACTGCTTCGAGAAAATCGAGCGGCTCGCGGCCTTTGAAGCGCTGCATGTTCCAATGGGCAAACGCGCGATCGACCGGGTTCCGCAGCAAAATGATCACTTTGAGCTGAGCGTTGTAATTCCAAATCCGTTCCATCGCCGGCTCGTGATAGAGATAACTGGGCGTGCAATCGCCGGCGATCACGCCTTTCTTCACCGTCGGGTAATGCCGATGTAGCAATTCATAATCGACCGCCCCGGCAAACAACTCGTCATTATCGAAGAAGTGTATCTCCTGCTGATCGCCGAGCGTGATCTCCGGATGCTTTTGCAAGAAATAATGCAGCGCAGTCGTGCCCGATTTCTGCGAGCCGGCAATGACAAAGTCCAACTTGTCGATTTTGTGCCTTTTGACTCGTAACATCGACATCGTCGTCCGACTGTAGCGGCGCTCTCTGACCGTCGCATTAATTTCCGGCAGAAGGCGCACTTCTCGAAACAACGGCGGCGTGCCGCTGCCGGCGCCGCAGTTGTCGCCTCGTCAGCCCCGACTATGCTGCCGAATGTTTAATATTCGCGGTTTTTCTTGTCTGATTTTGCTCGCCGGCCTGAGCGATCGCGCGTTGGGCGATGAGGGGATGTGGCTCTTCAACAATCCGCCGCTCAAACAACTGAAAGAGAAATATAATTTCGAACTGACCCCGCAATGGCTCGAGCATTTGCAGAAAGCGAGCGTGCGTTTCAGCTCGGGCGGCAGCGGGTCGTTCGTCTCGGCCAATGGATTGTGTATCACGAACCATCACGTCGGGCTCGATACCCTCCAGAAAATTTCGAGCGCGAAGAGCAATTACGTCCGCGACGGTTTCTACGCGAAGTCGCAGAAGGATGAAGTGAAAGCGACCGACCTCGAGCTAAACGTGCTCATCTCGATCGAAGACGTGACTGATCGCGTGAAGGCGGCGGTGCAGCCGAACATGTCGCCGGACGACGCGAACAAGGCGCGCAGCAACATCATTGCGCAGATTGAGAAGGAATCACGCGAGAAAACCGGCCTCCGCTCGGACGTGATCACGTTGTATGAGGGGGGGCAGTATCATCTTTATCGCTACAAACGTTACGACGACGTGCGGCTCGTGTTCGCGCCGGAGGAACAGATCGCGTTTTATGGCGGCGATCCGGACAACTTCGAATACCCGCGGTTCGATCTCGATATCTGTATTTTCCGCGCCTACGAAAATGGCAAGCCGGCGAAGATCGACCATTACCTGAAATGGAACCCGAAAGGTCCCGCCGATGGCGAGCTGACATTCGTGAGCGGGAATCCGGGCCGAACGGATCGCATGCTTGCGGCGAGTGAGTTGGCGGAATTGCGCGGGGACGAGCTGCCTTACCTGATGAGCATGTATTATCGGCGCGAAACCTTTTTGCATTCGTGGGGCGCGCGCTCGTTCGAAAATAAACGCCGCGCTGAGCAGGACATCCGCAACGTCGAGAACAATCGCAAACGTTACGACGGTTATCTCGCGGGCTTGCTCGATCCGGAAGTCTGGCGCGCCATCGAAGATCGACAACGGAAACTTACCGACGCGAAGGACGTGAACGCGTTGTATGACAAGATCAAACAGGCACAGGATGTGACGGCGAAAGTTTTGCCGGTCTACGAATACTTCGAGCAATTCCGCGGCCGTCCGGAGGCCGGCTATCGCCCGCCGCGCGCGTTTTACAGCACGTTGTTCGAATTCGCACGACGATTGCTGCGCCACGGCGACGAAATGACCAAGCCGAACGGCGAACGTTTTGCGGAATTTCGCGACAGCTACAAGGAATCGCTCGAGCTCGAACTGTTTGGTGATCAGCCGGTGTATGATGATCTCGAAGCTGTCAAGCTGACTGATTCGCTCACCGACATGACGACGCGATTCGGCGCGGACGATCCGCTCGTGAAGCAAGTCCTCGCCGGTAAATCGCCAGTCGATCGCGCCACCGAGCTGGTCACGGGAACGAAGCTGAAAGACGTCGCGGTCCGCAAACAGCTCTACAACGGCGGTGCCGCTGCCGTTTCGGCGGCGAAAGATCCGATGATTGAGCTCGCGCGCCTTATCGATCAACCGGCGCGCGACGCGCGCAAAGTTTACGAAGCGCAGGATGAAATCAAGCAGCAGGCGTATGCCGAAATCGCGAAGGCGCGCTTCGACACTGAGGGCACGAACACCTACCCGGACGCGACGTTCACCCTACGACTGAGCTACGGCACGGTCCGCGGCTACGAAGAACGCGGAAAACAAATTCCCGCTCTCACAACAACCGCCGGCCTTTACCAGCGCGGCACCGAGCACAACAACCAGCCGCCGTTCGATATTCCAAAACGCTGGCTCGATCGCAAATCGAAGCTCAACCCGAACACGCCGTTCAATTTCGTGAATGACGCCGACATCATCGGCGGCAACAGCGGCAGCCCGGTGGTGAACAAGGCGAACGAATTCGTCGGGATCATTTTCGACGGCAACATTCAATCGTTGGTGCTCGACTGCATTTTCTCCGACAAACAAGCCCGCGCCGTCAGCGTCGATTCCGCCGCGATAACCGAAGCGCTCCGCGACGTTTATGACGCCGGGCCGCTCGTGGATGAACTTTTGAGCGCGAAATGAGTTATCGGATAGCGCGCCTCGCGCTCGCGTTGTCGCTGTTGGCACAGCTTGGTTGTGCTGGTTCTGAACCACGCAAACCAGCGCCTCAGAGCTTCGCCTCGCTGCCAGCGGAAGATCAGCAGGTGTACGTGGCGTTGTTTCGTTACATGTTCGCACACTGGCAGCAGAACCCGTACAAAATCCCGACGCGTTTCTATGTCAGCTTGCGCGGCTTTGATGCGCCGGCGGATTTGCTATCGCAATTCAAAGCAGAGCATTACATCGTCGGTCCGGCGTACCGCTATCGCGAAGGCTCTGGAGTTCTCTGTTCCGCCGAGATCATCAATTTTGAGTCGAAATCAAAGGCTGTCGTTCACGGTGGATATCTCTACGGTAGCGTCGGTGGCGAGTGGGGCGCTTTTGTTCTGGAAAAGCGCGCCGGTTTTTGGCGTGTCATTTCATGGAAAGTTGAGGTGCTCGCTTAGCCTTAGACACTCCGCTCCAAAAATCTCGGGCATCTGTAGCGGCGGTCTGTGACCGTCGCATTAATTCGTCCGACGCTCATAGAGCGCCGCTACAGATCCGCTGCAAGGTAATCAGCTTTGTGGATTGCGAACACAAGCCGCGCACTGCCATCGGGCTCGAGCGAGTCGGATTTCCTGAGGAATCTGGCGCCGATTTTCTGGAGGGCTTTTTGCGAGCGAAGGTTGTTCTCGCCGACAACGAACACGACGCGATCGACGAAGCCGAAGGCGTGATCGAGCATCAGCGTTTTCAGCTCGCGATTGTAGCGGCCGCCCCAGAAC
>DATDFJ010000159.1:0-10070 GCA_036522675.1 Chthoniobacterales bacterium
TTTAACGCCCGAACATTTCAGCCGGCTGCTGCTCGACGGATTTGGCGACAAAGCGCAGCGCTATGTCGATCAAGTCCGCGAACGCCTGCACAATATGGCTGTGTTGCGCTACGGATTTCAGTTCCGCAAAACCGATGTGACCGAGGAGACTTCGCGCGATTCCATCGATGCGGTGATCAATCGCACCAAACGTCGCGTCGAAAATTCCAACGAACCGCTCAGCGCCATCATCCAGGGCGTGGACGAGGCGTGGGAAGTTTGCCTCCTCAAGTTCACGATCGATCTGATCGAGCGCTCTGCTGGCGGCAATCTCGGCGACTTCCGCAAGCGCGGCTTGATTTGACTGCTGGGATGCCGCGCCGCGAAGACGGCAGGGCGCTGTAAGGGACGCTGTTAGCGTCCCATTTCGGGGAAACAGGCTGCTTCCCTTACCGATTTGATAATCTTGGGTCGCACGCCGGTGCCAGAGCGAAACTTTTCGGCTTTTGTCGTTGGGCGCGTCTTGGCATCCTGCGCGCCTGCGCTGTGAAAAGTTATCTCCAGCTCAATCTCAGGCTCCTCTACTGGGTGTTCGTGGCGCCTTTCACCGGTCAGTTTTTCAAGATCTCGCCGATCTTCCGGCAAATGGTCTTTATCGGCGTCCGCGCGACGCCGATGGTCGCGCTAACTGCCTTTAGCATCGGGGTGACGCTCGCGATGCAAGCGGCGCACTCACTTCAGCAAATGGGAGCGGAGATGTATGTGCCTGATCTCGTGATGTTGTCGATCTTGCGCGAGATGGGTCCGGTTCTTATCGCCGTGATCGTGATTGGGCGCAGCGGATCGGCCGTGGCAGCAGAATTGGGAACAATGAAAGTTTCCGAAGAGATCGAGGCGCTGGAAGTGATGGCGATTAATCCGATCCAATACCTGGTCGTACCTCGTTTTCTGGCGATGCTGGTCATGCTGCCGGCGTTGACAATTTTCGGAAACTACATCGGCGTACTTGGCGGCTGGGCGGTTTGCCGGTTCGCCCTCGATTTTAATACTGCGGGTTACGTGCTGCGGGCTTTGCAAAGCGCGGACACCTGGGACCTGTATTCCGGAATGATCAAAAGCGTCGTGTTCGCCTGGATTGTGATTACGATTGCCTGCAATGCCGGTCTCCGTGTCGAGGGCGGCGCCGAAGGCGTCGGCCAAGCCACGACCGCGTCAGTCGTGCAGGCGTTGCTCGCGATGCTCGTGACGAATGCGCTCCTGACCGGAATCTTTTTCTTCAAGGCATGAATTCGAGCCCAGAAGCAGTGATCGAGGTTGCCGACCTGGTCCGGAAATTCGGGGATCGCGCCGTAATCAACGACATCTCGTTCAATATCCATCGCGGCGAGACGTTGGTCATCATGGGCGGGAGCGGTTGCGGCAAGAGCACGCTCCTCCGGCATATCATCGGTTCGATGAAGCCGACTTCGGGCTCGGTAAGAATTTTCGGCGAAGAAATTACCGGAATGAACGAGCGCGAGATCGGTCGTATCCGGCGCCGGTTTGGAATGCTGTTTCAATCGGGCGCGTTGCTCGCTTCATTGACGGTTGGCGAAAATGTGGCCTTGCCGCTTTTGCAACATACGAACAAATCGCTCGACGAGATCGAGGAAATCGTGGAGCAAAAATTGCAAATGGTCGGGCTGAGCGGCTTTGAGAATCTCAAACCGGCGGAGATCAGCGGCGGGATGAAAAAGCGCGTCGGGTTGGCGCGCGCGCTGGCCCTCGACCCCGAGCTGCTCTTCAGCGACGAACCGACCTCCGGGCTCGACCCGATCATGACGGCCGTGGTCGATCAATTAACCTTGAAACTGACGCACGGCGAGCACATGACAGCGGTCGTGGTAACGCACGACATGACGAGCGCGTTTCGAATCGCCACGCGCATGATCATGTTGGGCCACGGATCGATTGTCGCCGAGGGGACGCCGGATGAAATCCGCACCAGCGCCAATCCCGAAGTGCAGCAATTCATCAACGGCGAGGCCGACGGGCCAATCCCATTAAATCTTTCCCAGGACGAACACGAGCACCATCAACATGTGAAGCCGCGGCCTTTTGTTGCCGCGCGCGGCCGACTTCATCAAAAGAAAGCATGAAGAAAAACTTCTCCGACTACCTCGTCGCTCTGTCGGTCATCGTCTGCAGTGTCGTATTGCTCGGCGCGCTGACTTTCGCGCTCTCGGGCTATCGATTGCGAAAACCGACGCGGACGTTGCAGATCAAGTATGAGGACGTCACCGGCGTCAAAGTTCATTCCGAAGTTCGCTACGCCGGCGCGCCGGCCGGGCGCGTAATTGCCATGCGGCATCTCACAGCGGAGGAGCGCGCAAAGTCGCCAAACAAGAAAGATGCGGTCATCATCACGCTCGAACTCGATGCCGATATTCCACCGCTGCCGTCCGACGTGACCGCAACGTTGAGCGCGGACAGTTTGCTCGCGCCGAAGTTTGTTGCGCTCTCGGCCGGAACACCTGGTGGCAAGACCCTGGCCAACAATGCAGCGATCGAGGGACACCCCGCTTATGGAATCGAACAAATCACCGCTGCGGCCGGTCCGCTCTTCGAGAACGCGAACAAGTTACTCGACAATCTGAACCTCACGGTCAGCGATCTGCAAGGGAACCTGAGCGACTTCATGCCGAAGCTCGGACCGCTCGCCGATTCGCTGAAAACCGATGTCGATAATTTGCAGAACGTCATCAAAAACCTCGATACCGTGGCCAAGGATGCCGACACGTTGTTCGGCACCGCCGGCGGATTCATAACCACTACGGACAAATCGCTCCAGGATCAGATGAAAGAACTGCACGTCATCCTGCTGAACCTCAAAGTCGTTACCACGCACGCAAAGGCGCTTGTGCAATCGCTAGCCGAAAAACCGAACCGGGTGATTTTCAGCGGCAAATCGCCCCAGCTCACGCCGGAGTCCGAGATCATCAAAAGTCACGAGCCATTGCCGGCAAAAAAACCGTGACTCTGTAGCCGCGGTCGCTGACTGCGGCCCGGCGTCTACAGCTTCTGGTAGCGCCGCATCAGGTTGAAAAACCGGATCGTGTCGCGCACCGGATGAATGCTGCTGACTTCATCCGAGTAAACGGTGCTGATCGGCACCGACTCGATCCGAAATCCTTTGCGGCTGGCGACGATGAGCATCTCAGTCTCGTAATCGAAGCGCTCGGCGCCATTGAGCAGGTCGGGAATGAGGTCGCGATGGACCATGCGAAACCCGCATTGGGTGTCGGGGATTTTCTGGCCGCAGACGCGACTGATTTTTCGGCTCATGTAACCGTTCACGATCCGGCGCACGAGCGGCATTGACTGGATGTCGTTCATCCGATTGCCGAGGATGAGTTTCGGCAGCGCCGCCGAGACGGCGGCAGCTACAAAGCGCTCGATTTCCTCGGGCCGATGTTGGCCATCAGCGTCGAGGATAATTACGAAATCGATTTGTCGATCCAACCAGTAACGCAGACCGGTCTTGATCGATTCGCCTTTGCCGCGGTTCTGGGGATGAACGATGACCTCCGCGCCGGCCTCGCGTGCGCGCTCCGCCGTCGCGTCGCTCGAGCCGTCATCAACCACCAGCACATTGTCGATCTTGGCACGTGTGCGCCGAACCACGTCGGCTATGTGGACCCGCTCGTTATAGGCAGGGATGACTGCGGCCATTGTCATGTCGAGCGGAGTCGAGACATCTCTTGCTGTGCGCGAGCGCAGCGAGAAAGCTTAACAGTTAGAGATTCCTCGACTTCGCTCGGAGTGACAAATAGCTGAAAACGCGCCGCGCATGTCCAAATCAGCGCCGAACCGGATGAAAATCGGCGGCGTGATAGGAACTGCGCACGAGCGGCCCAGAGGCGACGTGCTCGAAGCCCTTGTTGCGCGCGATCTCGCCATACAGATCGAATTGCTCGGGCGTGATGTACTCGATCACCGGCAAATGATGCGGTGACGGCCGCAGATATTGCCCCATCGTCAACACCTGGCAACCGACCTCGCGCAGATCGTCCATCGCCTGAAAAATTTCCGGTTCCGTCTCGCCCAGTCCGAGCATGATGCCGCTCTTGGTCACGGTTTTGGGCGAGAGCTCCTTCGCCCGCCGCAGCACGCGTAGCGACGTCCGATATCTCGCGCGCGAACGCACGAGCGGCGTGAGCCGTTCGACTGTCTCGAGATTGTGATTGTAAATGTCGGGAGCGGCATCGAGCACCGTCTGGATGCACCAATCCAGCGCGTGAAAATCCGGGACGAGCACCTCCACGACGATCGACGGGTCCATTTCGCGGATCGCGGCAATCACGCGCGCGAAATGGTGCGCACCGCCATCGTTGAGATCATCGCGCGCGACCGCCGTGATCACAACGTGCTTAAGCTTCATCCGTTTCACCGCTTCGGCCACCCGCTGCGGTTCGTCTTTTTCGAGCGCGAATGGTTTCGCGGTCGTTACGGCGCAAAAACCGCAGGCGCGTGTGCACCGATCGCCGGCGATCATGAATGTGGCCGTGCCCTGGCTCCAGCATTCCCAGCGGTTTGGGCATTGCGCGCTTTCGCAAACGGTGTGCAGCCGCAGATCGGAAATGAGCGCCTTGGTCGAAAAGAAAACTGGGTTCGACGGCAATCGCACCTTGATCCAGGGCGGCTTGTGCGGCTGATGAAGAGCCGGGTCGATCTTCGGGCACGACATGGGCAAACAGATTTAAGTCTTAAGTTTTAAGTGCGGCTGCCGCACCTGTCCTACTTAACACTTAAAACTTAACACTTAAAACTACAGTTTCGCGCGCCGGGAAAGCGCATCCTACTTAAGTGGAATAGCCGGGAGACGCTTGAGCGTTTTGCTGGCCGGATCAATCATGATCCCGGCCGACTCAAGCGCGGTTACGCCGAGAAGCGGTTCTGTCCCCGCGGGAGCAAAAATCACACGGCCTGCCGTCGTTTCACCCATGAACTCGATCCGAACCAGGCCGAATGGATACTCTCGCACTGTGCCATCGGCCAGTTCATAGGCCATTTTTCCTTCCTCTTCGATGCCGAGCTTCTTCAGCTCATCCGCCGGTGCCATCGAATCTGTCGCGCCGCTGTCGACGAGGAAGAGCGACTCGAACGATCGTTTCGGGTCGGCTAAATTGCTCAGCTTTGTCGTGACTTTCGCCAGTCCCATGAGATTCAGGGTACCACCAAGCGAAAGACGTCGCAATGCTTGCGCGATTCCAAAAACACTAAATTAGAGCTTCGTCCGGCCAGAGAGCGCGGCTGAGAGCGTCAACTCATCCGCGGACTCGAGTCCCCCACCCGCCGGGATGCCGCGGGCGATGCGGGTGAGCGCGACGGCTTTATCCTTGAGAAGATCGACAATGTAGCTGGTCGTTGCTTCTCCTTCGACGTCGGCGGACAGCGCAAAAATGATTTCGCCGAATTTTTCCTTGTCCACGCGGGCGAGCAGCTCTTTGATCCGCAGATCTTCCGGGCCGACGTGGTCGAGCGGCGAGATCCGTCCGCCTAACGAGTGATAACGTCCGCCAAATACGCCGGTCTTTTCGAGCGGCAGAATATCCGTGGGTTGTTCAACGATGCAAAGCGACTCAGTCGCGCGCGCCGGGTCCGAACAAATTTCGCAGAGTTCATCCACGGTGAAATAGCCGCATAGCTTGCATGCATGAATGTTGCGACGTGTCTCAGCAATCGTGCGCGCGATTTGCTCCGGCTGATCACCGCGCGCCTGGATCATCCAAAGCGCGATGCGTTCGGCCGAGCGGGGGCCAACTCCCGGCATCTGACGCAATTGCGCGATCAGCTCCCGGAGTGCGGCCGGGTATTCGCTCTTTCTGGACACGCGGGGCGGATTACTGGGGCTCGACAAGCTGGAGCGCGAGCGGCTCAAGTCGCCGCAGATACAAATCCAGCGGCGCGTCCTCCTCCGCTTCCGGGCTGCGGGCCTTTTGAAATTCGCTGTAGGCCTCGGCCCAGCGTTTCTCCCGATAAAGCACAACGCCATTCCAGAAATAATCCCGCCGCGCGAGGTTCTCCGGCTTCACTTCGGCCGCCATCCAGAGCGGCTCGTAAATCTCGTGTCGCTCCTGCGAATTGACGCCGCTGAGGAAATCGATCGGGCGCGCGACAATTGTTTTGCTCGTCAAGTCGAACGTCTGCGGCCCAATCAAAATATGCGAGCCATAAAAACGGTTCGCCACACAGAAGCGACGCGCCAGCTCGACTGGCTCGCCTGCGGTAAAAAGACCCGGCCATTGCCCGTTTTGTAGCGGCGCTACGATCATCATGCCGGAGCTGACGCCAAGGTGCACATCGCAATTGCCGAAGTGATCGCCGTCATTTTTCTGACGTGATTCGCGGAACGCCTGCACCAGCTCGAGTCCGACCCGCACCGCTTTGTTCGCGTGCTCGGCGTCGGCGCCGGGAAAACCGAAAATCGCGACGACGCCTTCGCCGTCCGCGGCCGCGATATAGCCGCCCGCTTTGAGAAAGAGGTCGGTCGTCTGGCGAAGGAACTTTTGCGCCGATTGGGCAAACGCGCCTGGCGCCGCGTCGTCCACCAAATCGTATTTGTTCGCGATATCGCAAACCACCACCGTGGCCTCACAGGTGCGCGCTTCTGTTTCGACCGGGATGTCTCCACTGATCGCCCGGTGGATTTGTTCCTTCGATAAACGGCCGGCGAACAACGATCGCGCCAGTCCGGCCCGGCTGCGCGTTGCGAATGTGACCATCGCTTCGGCGGCAAGAGCGGCGAGCACAACGGCGAAAATCGACGCCAGCGGCTGAAATAGAACACCGTAAAGCGAGCAAATCCACGTGAGCGCGACGAGCTCGATCAAGAGCGCGAGCGCCAGCCACGCGGAACGCGCCCGGTGCGCGCTGGTCAAAGTAAACGCGGCCACACCGAACGAGAAAACAACCACGAGCAAATACTGCCAGAGATCGATTGCCTGCCGATTGATCGTAGCCTCACGCGAAACGAAATTTGCAATCGCGCGTTCCAGCGGCCGCCACATTCCGCTCGCGTGCATCGCGCAGATGCTCGCTGCCACCACTAAACCAATAATGAGCGTTGCGATGAGCGGGCGCTTCATGGGAACAATTAGCTCCGGCTCGCGGACGCCGCCGAAGCAATCGGATAATACGATTGCACGACCAAGTCGCTCAAAAATTTGTCCGGCGCGTCCACCGCCGCGCGATCGAGCACGAATTTTGTGCGGCCCGTATTTTTCTGAATCAGTCCGAGGCCGAATTGGAAATCCTTGAACAAATGCGCGCAAAGTTCCGGCATCGTCATGCGTTCGGCTTGGGCGCGTTCGATCAAGCGCTGGATCGCGGATTCGTCAAAGATCACTTCGACGCCGTGGTCGCGCTGGAAATTTTCAGCCCACTGCCGCGCGCCCGCCCATAGCGCTTTGGCCTCCTCACTGTGACCTTCGGCCATCAGACGCTCGAGGACACGCTGCGGCTCCCGCACAAGATCGACAGTCACCCGCAATTGGCTCAACCCTGAGCCGGCCAGATAATATTTGTAGTCGCGGAACAATCTCTCGAACACGGTGAGCAAACCGCGCGCGCCGGTTTTTTCTTTCGCCGCGGCTTCGGACAGGAGCCGGAGCGCTTCGTCTTCGAAACTGATCTCGATTCCATAAGCGCGAAAGGCGCGCTCGTACTGGCGGAGCAAACTACCCTCGGAATACTTCATGATCTTGAAAAGATCGTCCGCATCGAGGTCTTCACACACGACGCGCACCGGCAGGCGCCCGATGAATTCGGGCTCGAACCCGTACTCGACAAAATCGTGCGTGGTGACGTGCTGGAACAACTCGTTGTCCATCACCTGCACCGGCTCGGCGCTGAACCCGATCTGGCCCTGACGCACGCGCCGCGCGACCTGCTCCTTCAATTTTTCGAACGCGCCGCTCACCACGAACAGAATGTGGCGCGTGTTGATCGTGTCGCGTTTGGCTTTGCCTTTGCGCTGAAACTCGAACGCGGCCTGCAACTGCGCCTGGATATCGTTCATGCTCCGCACCGGCACTTCGGTTTCTTCCATGAGCTTGAGCAGCGTCGTTTGCACGCCGCGTCCGCTCACGTCGCGCCCGATCAAATTGCCGGCCGCGGCGATCTTATCGATCTCGTCGATATAAATGATACCGAACTGCGCGAGGTTCACGTCGCCATCGGCCTTGTGCACCAGCTCGCGCACGAGGTCTTCCACGTCGCCGCCGACGTAACCGGTCTCGCTGAACTTGGTCGCGTCGGCTTTGACGAAAGGGACCTTGATCAGGTCGGCGATGTGCTTGATCAGGTAAGTCTTCCCGACACCAGTCGGCCCGACCAGGATCACGTTTTGCTTCGTGTATTCGAGCTGCTCGGCTCGCTTCGCGTCCTGCTTTTCGAGCCGGCGCAAATAATTGGCGTGGTTGTAATGATCGCACACCGCGATCGCCAATACCTTCTTGGCTTCCTCCTGCTTGATCACGAACCGGTCGAGATGCGCCTTGATATCGCGCGGGAGAAAATTGAACTCGAACTCCTGATTGTCGATCTTCTCAGGCTTTTCCTCTTCAGTCGCCGCGGCGGGCTCCGGCCCGGGAAACGTCGCCACCGAGACACGATCGCCGAAGTTCTGTTTCATGAACTCCGAGATCTTCGTCCTCAGTTCTTCCGGTGACGGAAACGGCGGTGGATTCTGCTCCATTTGGTTTGTAGCTGCCGGAGCCTGCCCTGAGCTTGCCGAACGGGTCTCTGGCGGCAGGCGGCGGAAGTGCTCCGACCGGCGGAATCTAACACCCTGAGCCGCTCTGTAAACCGCCGCGGTCGATTTGCCGACCGACTTCACAAGCCGATTGCCTTCTCGTTTCTAGCGGCGTTCCGGCCATACCGAGCGTCGATTCCGCCGCAGCCAAGTTCGATTCCGCCGCGCCGAGACCGAGTTTGGCAACCGAGAGCTTCATTCCAAGGCCCCGAGATCTCTTCCGGCGACGCCGAGCCTCAATGCCACGACGGCGAGACCTCTTCTCGTGACACCGAGACTCGATTCCGGCACGCCGCGACCGGTTCCAGCCAGCCGGAGAGGCATTTGTGCGACGCCGAGATCGATTTGCGTGCTCGCGAGATGCGATTTCGCGGGTCCGAGAAGCCGTTTCGGCGCCCCGAACGTCAATCGCACGCTGGCGAGACCTCTCTAGCCGGCAAAAGTGCTCATTTTCCGTTACAGAGCGGTCGAGTTGCCGGCGGCCACGTCCCGGCGATGAATTTCCCTCACCGGCGCCAGATGCTTTTCCAGGTCGGCTTTGATCCTCTGCGGCAACATCGTGACGCGATCTTTCCAGCCTTTTCCATCGCGCACCACAATTTGACCGAGGGCAAGATCGACATCTTTCACCCGAAGCCGCCGGCATTCGAGCAATCTCATTCCGGTGCCGAACAAAAGCGTCGCGACCAACTGATGTGTTCCACTCATGACCCGCAGGATTTGCTCCACCTCGGCCTTGCTCAGCACCAGCGGTCGACGCTGCGGCCGTTTCGGTCGCTCGATATCGCGAAACTGGCCAAGCGGTTTTCGCAACACCCGATGATAAAGGAAAACCAAAGCATTCAGGGCCTGCTTCTGCGTATTGGTCGAAACTTTTTCGCCCACGGCCAGGTGGGTGAGGTACAGCTCCACCTCCAGCGCGGCCATATCGCGCGGGTGTTTTTTATCGTGATAGAGAATGAAGCGGCGAATCCAGCCAATATAGGCCTCTTCCGTGCGTATCGAATAATCGTTCACCCGCAGCACATCGCGCACATGATCGAGCAACTTGCGCGGCGGCGCCGGCCCGGGAAACTGCTTTCCTTCGCTCCGGAGCGGGTATTTTGACCGAGCGAACCCCCGAAAAATGCCCACTCTTCTTCTGCATTTGCAGCCGATATTAGGGGCAACCCCACGAAATAGGCAGAAAAAATTCTGCTTATTACGATGTTAGGCCTCTCTTTTTGCGGATGTCGAAACGCACATTCAGAACACTATTGGTCGTCCGAATTCTTTTCCCTATTCCGGGGATTTTGGC
>DATDFJ010000160.1:0-7068 GCA_036522675.1 Chthoniobacterales bacterium
CCGATCAATCGCGCCCTGCTCAACGATCCAACGAAACTCAACGCCGTGCTTGCGAATATTCCACTTAAGCGCCTCGGCCAACCGGGCGAGGTCGCCGACGCCGTCGCTTTCCTCGCCTCATCGAAAGCCGATTACATCACCGGCGCCACTTTGTTTATCGACGGTGGTCTGCTTTGGAATTACCACGAGCAGTAGCCGACCGCGACGCTGCTAGGGGCCTGTCTGTTGCCATGCCGAAAGTGACGACGGCAGCGTGTCGTGGAAAAACGCGTCGAGGGCGCGGTTGTAAAAGATCCAGCCTTTGGCGCTGAGATGATAACCCTGCGGATCGAGAAAAGCTGGATCGGTGTCGTGTTCGGCAAAGTCAACGAGCGGGAAATGATATTGCTGGGCGAGCGCGCGCAGCTTTTCGTAGTAAATGTCGCGTGCCGCGCTCGAGACGCCGGTCTTTCCGTAGCAGCGCGCGCAAATCGGCGTGCTGATCAGAAGCGGTCGGGCGTGCACCGTCGCCAGCGCGCGTAACAGCAAGTCGAAATCGCTCCATTCGCGGGTCGTGTTCATGAGCCGGCGGAAATTGGGGTTGCTGTCGGCAGTCTTTGGCGTTTCTGCTTCCACCGATCTTTCGCCTTCGCTGCCGCGGGAAGACATGCGGCTGCTCGCACGGGTGATCAGTTCGTCCCAGTTAAGCGGCCGCGACTCATGCAGCGCTGGAATGTGTCTTCGCTCCCACAGAACGTGAACCAGGGCGCCGAAATGGTCCTCAAAATCAAGCACCGTTTCGTGCATTTTTCCGAGCGGCCAGATCGCACCGTAAACCAACCTGTCGAGCCAGCGGGGCGACGCCAGACGTTGGAGCGCAAATTTGAGCAGCGGACGCTTTGTCAGCGTACGTGGAAACTCCAGCATCCGCGCAGCAATCTCGCGCTTGAAATCGAGATCGACCCCATTGCCGAATGCGAATGCGTTTGCCGCAAAGGGTGAAAAATTTGTGGCATACCGCTCGGGCGTTACGCCGGGCGACAAAAACCAGCTCGGCGAAATTGAGATGACAATTTTGCGGCCGCGCAAATCGCGGCCGAGCGCGGCGATCTTTTCTAAAATCGTTAACGAACTTGCACCCGGCTTGGCGACGACTGATAGCTGGAAACCAGTTGGCGCGCGGCTGAAAAATTGCGCCGCCCGTTCTGCCGCCGGTCCGATGGCCAGTTCCGAACTGCCGTAACCCGGCAACACATTGGCGGCGTGAGCGGCGATCCGTTGAAAGGCGAGGCCCTGATTTTTCTGCGGAAATACCTCCGGCGCGACGGCGGGGAAATGAGTTTGCTCAAAGTGAATTGCCAGTATGCGGCCGGCCACGAGGAACGCGGCGACCAATCCGCACGCCGTGACCGCGGAAAACAGGTACGGCCTTTCGCGACCACTGGCCGCGGGCGCCGCACCGTTAATGTTCGCAGATTCGGCGGTTCCCCTCAGAGTTCAAATAGTGCTTTTAATCGCCGAAGAAAATTCGCGCGGTATTCGGTTTCCCTGGCCGATTGATCCGGCGAGATCGACGCCTCTTTTAGCACGCCTTCAGTTTCGAGTTTGCGGCGGGCGAGAATTTCGCTGAGCTGGCGCAGGCAATCGGGCGACTCGCGAACCACTGTGCCCATGACTTCTTTGCCGATCTCCATCACGTAGCAATCCTCCGCGGCGCGCACCGTGGCGCTGCGTTTTTCGCCAGTCAAAAGGGACATTTCACCGAAACAATCGCCCGCGCCCAATCGCGCGACCGGAATCGATGCGCCATTTTGGGAGACAGACACCTGTGCAGCGCCGCGCAATAGCACGAACATCGAATCGCCCTCCGCGCCTTCCTCAATCATCCGCTCGCCGCGTCCGAAATGATTGAGCGCGGCCCCCGTGACGAGATTGTCTATCTGCGCATCCGATAAACATTGGAAGAGCGGTTCGCGTCGCAAAATCGCGCGCGCTTCGTCGTGGCCATCGCCTTCCGTGGCGGCAGGCCGACGCTCCAGTTGCAGGGTCCGAACAGGGAAGGGGATCCTGATACCCGCGCGTTTGAGCTCGTACCAAATGTTTGTCCGGATGGCGTCGCTCACTTCGTTGTAAGCGGCGTGATCGAGCATGTAATATTTCACTTCGTAAGTCACCGCGTGATCGGCGAAATCGACCAGGAAAATTTTGACGCGCGGTTCTTTTTGCACGCCTTCGGCGGTAGTGGCGGCGCGGAACAGCGCGTCTTTCACCCGATTCGGCGGCGCGTTGTAATCGACTCCGACACGAATCCGCATGGCGTGGAGCTGTGTCGGGTAATGCAGATTAACGATCGTCTGGCGGATGATCTCGTTGTTCGGGATGTCGAGGTAAATGCCGTCGTTGGTACGGAGACGCGTCGAACGCCAGTTGATCTCCGTCACTTCGGCAAAGCGTTCGCCCACCTGGAGCCAGTCACCCACGCGATACGGCCGATTAATCTGAAGCGACATCCCGGCGATGATCCCGCCGAGAAGATTTTGTCCGGCCAGCCCGATGATGATCGCGGCCACGCCCGACGTGGCGAGCAGTCCGGTGAGCCAGCGTCCCGCGTGGTAGCCGTACCAAAGAACGACGAGCAACGCGACGAGAAACACGACCAGCGCCACGACTTCGCGCAAAAAATGTGGGATCGGCGTTTGTTTGCGCCGTTCGAAATAAAGATCCCAGATGTAATGATTGATCAGCGCGATCAAAACGGCCGAACTGAGCAGGACAACCAACGCGCCCAGGTGATTACGCCAATCGGTCTGCAGACCGTAACTGGCGAGCGCGGCATAGAACGCCAGCGCCAGACAAAAAAGCCGAAACAGCACGCCGAGCCGCACACCGGCGCGGCGTTTCAGGTAGCGACCGGCTGAGAAGGCGACGACAAATGTGGCGAGAAAAACAACCGCGGCGACACCCGCCCGTTGCGTCTCGAGCAACGCGCTAAACATTTTTGCCATTATATCAGCGAATTGGTGGGGCGCGACCGCCGGGCGCGTCGCGTCTCATTGTCGATCTTACCCCGCGCCGTCGTGTGATCTCGTTTTCGCCAGTTGCTCCAGCCGCTGCATAATCTCACCGAGCAGGATTTCGTTTTTGAGGTTGACCTGGTAATCCAAGTCCGCGCGGAGCCGGTCTTTTTGCGACTGGCGGTTCTGCGACATCATGATGATGGGCGCCTGAATGGCTGTGATCATATTGAGGACGAGGCTGAGCAGGATGTAGGGATAGGGGTCGAAACCCTTGTTCACCAGGAGCCAGGAGTTGAAGATCACCCAGCAATTGAGCACCACGATCGCGGCGATAATAAATTTCCAGCTGCCGCCGAATTCAGCCAGCGCGTCGGCCGCGCGATCGGCGAAGGTGAGCCGGGCGTCTTCTTCTTCGTTGATGTTGCGCGACACGCGGTGACGGAGCAGGTCGTCCGTGCGGCGCAACCGGTGCGTGAGTGCGGTGAGCATCTCCAGCGCAATGCGCGGATCGCTCTCGAGGAACGCGAGAAAATCCTGCCGCGTCAGCTTGGCCAGACGTGCGCTCTCGATCACGGTCGCGTCGGCCGAGCGCCCGCGTCGATCGAGCATCGACATCTCGCCGAAGAAATCGCCCGGTCCAAGATCGGTCAATGTGACCGCGTGACCGTCGGCGTCGGTAATGCTGATGCGCACTTTGCCGTTGTCGATCAAATACATGGCGTCGCCGATCTCCCGGTTGCGAAACACGGCCGTGTCGGCCGGATAATCTTTGATCGACAGGAATTCGCACAGACGCGACGCCGCATCCGTGTTGAGTGAAGCGAAGAGCGGAACCGCGCGAACTTTGTCGACGTCCATGTCGCGGGATTATAATCGCGCGCGCGCGAATTTGAAGGTGGATCGGTTTGTCCTCAAGCCGTTGTTGAGGCGGCGAAGCCGCACTTATTTTACCAACGCGCTGAGGACAGCGCGTTCCAGCTCACTTCGGCGAGATAATCAGAAAACAAAGAGCCGCGGCAACGCGAAGCAAAATCATAGTGAACGACCTCGCGAGATTTCTTCTTTCAAATTCACCAGCTCCGATTGTCGCTGATGCCGCATTGTATTCAGATAAAAAATCGTGCCAGCAATTCCAAATGCCGCAGCCCCGAGGAAATTCAGCCGCGGGCCAAGCTTCCACAGCCACGCGCCCAGCAGCGCGCCCAGGCTGACGATCAAATCGCGAATCAGATAATATGTGCCGACCATCTGGCCACGGCGCTGCGGATCGCTGTAACCTATAATGAGTGCTTTGCGTGAGGTATCTCCAAACTCCTTGAGACCGCGAATGGCGAAGGCGCAAGCCAGCATGTTGAAATTACGCGAGACCATTAGCGCGATCGGAAACGCGGTGAACATAATGAAGGTGACTAGGACGAATGGTTCGCGCTGCGTTTTATCGGCGAAATGTGACGCCGGGATAATGCACAATGAAGCGGTCGCCACTTCGATCAGCACGAGCACGCCGACTTGTTGGCCGCTCGTTCCCACGTAATCCATCGCGAAGATGATCGCCCACGCGTACGGAATCCGTTCGCAGAACCGCACCAGAATATCGCTTAGGAGTAGCCGGCGAATCCGCGCATCGAAGCTGGCAACACTTTGCCAAAAATTCCAACGCGCCGGCGCTGGCGCTTCCATCGCCGGCAACTGACGTTGGATAAGCAGCGTCGCCGCCGAAAGCAAGATCGACAATAACAGCGCGACGCGCATCCCCGGCACCACGCCGAAGCGGTCGATCAGCATTCCGCCGAGAATCGGCGAAATCATTGCCGGCATGCGGCGAATGACCGATTGCACGCCGATGCCCATCGAATGCCGATTCGCCTCCAGTGTTGCGCCGACGAGCGAAAATGCCGCCGGCACAGAAAGAAACGTCCAGGAGAGGAAGAGAAACATTCCTGCGATCACCGCGCCCCAGTGCGGCACGGCCAGGACGATCGAATAGCCGACGATCGAAATGAGATTGAAGTAGAGGAAGGCGCGCCGGTGACCCCAAAGATCGACGAGCACCCCGCCGGGATACGCGTAGAGCGCGCCCAGCAACGTGCGTAGCGCGTCGTAAAGACCAATGACCAACGCCCCCGCGCCGAGCACCTGAAGATACTTCGGCACAAACCGCATCCAGAGTTCTTCGCCCGCGCCGATGACAAAAATGGCAACGAGCAGGATGATGAGATTTCGCCTCAGTCCGAAGAAATCCGCGAAGCGGCCGACTCGGTTTATGCTTGGCTCGCTCGGCGTTTGCATTCGGCGTATAGGGCGTCGTAGATGATGAACTCGCGCTCGAGGACCTCGTGATCGCTCAAGTCGAGCGCGCCGAAACCGCCCGCGATCCAACGCAGGCCTTCGCCCGCGGGATGCGGATTGGTTGGACGCGAATCCGCCGCGCGGACAATTTCACCGAGCAGCAGCACTGCTGGATCAGTGAGATTGTATTTCTTGACGATGGAATTGAACGAAACGTCTTCGCCGTGGTGACCGAGCTCGCAGTTCGGCACGTCGAAAATAATCCCGTGGTCGTTCTTGGACCAGTCGGTATCGCTCCGCAGAAAAACGAATTCAGCCTCGGCATCCATAAACTTTTTGATGAGCCAGGGGCAGGCGACGCGATCGACTCTAATTTTCTCGCGAGTGACCCATTTCATCACCTAGCTTCCTTTATGGCCATTTGGTTCTGGTATGCCGTCGCGGCCGCGATTCTTTACGGGGCCCATCAAATTTTTACCCGGCTCGCCGCGGAACGAATCGGCGACGGCCTTGGCGGCTTCATTGTCGAAGCGAGCGCGGCATTGTCGATCTTGATCTATCTTGCACTCCTTTGGTTCGGGAGCCGCTGGAACCAAAAGTTCAGTGTGGCCGGGCTCAATTACTCCGTGCTTACCGGAGTGTGCGTCGGCGCCGGCACGATCGCGTTTTTTCTTCTTTTCCAAAAAGGCGGACCCCTCTCGGCGGTGCCAGCGATCTTGGCCGGCGGCGCCGCCATCATGGCCATCGCTGGCATTTTGTTTTTCCATGAAGCGCCATCGTGGCAGCGTCTGCTCGGTGTGGCCCTCGCGATCGCCGGATTGTTTTTGCTGCGCAAATAATCTGGCATTCATTTGTGCGCGCGCGAAATGCGCGGTGAAGAAAAATGACACAAGCGTTAAAGCGCCACAGGATCTAAATTTGAGGACATCGATCTTGTCTCAAACCGCAACGCGCTATTTCGGAACGAGCTTCAGGATTTTTCCTTCCGCCGGATCGATCAAGTAGGCGAGCTCGTCTTTCCCGGCGACAACCCCGCGCGCGCCTTTCACGGTCGGCACGGTTGCTTTGAGATGGAATTTTCCGTCGTCGCCAACTTCGGCAATCGTCAGCGTGGCGGCTTGCGAAGCAGCTGCGTAAAGAATTTTCTTCTCGGCCGAATAATCGATGTTGTCGAGACCGGCGCCGGTTTGAATTGTGTCGAGAATTTTTCCGTCGTGCGCAGTGTCGATATTCACGACGTGATCGGCGCAGGCGACAAACAGAAATTGTCGCGTGGCGTCCAGCGCAAGCCCGCCTACCTCCTTGCTCCGGGCATTCCATTTCGAAACGATTTTGTGCGACTTCACATCAATCGCGACTGTCGCTCCGCTTTCTTCGATGTTCGTGAAGAAAAGGCCCCGCCGGTTATCGACGGCGTAGCCTTCCGCCAAATTCTCGAGCGGAATTTTCGTTTTGAATTTCAAATGACGCGGATCCGAGGCGTCGAAAACCTGAAGAGACTTGGCAGGGTCAGAGTTTGCAGCAGTTGCTGGTCGCGTCGTTATCCACAGCTCTTTGCTCGTCGCCACATAAGCCACGCCATCCGGTGTAATCGAGCGATCAGTTGAGAGCGGCACACAATCGCCGCGCTCGAGGCTGTTCCCGTCAATCACGCAGAGCGTCGCATCACCGCGGTCGCCAATGTAAACCACGCCGTCGCCGATCGTCGCCGCAGTCGGTCCGACAATTATTTTTCGTCCACGACGTTCGATTTCGCCGGTTTTGAATCCGCTGATTTGCGAAA
>DATDFJ010000161.1:0-2060 GCA_036522675.1 Chthoniobacterales bacterium
ATGGCCGCCGCTGAATTGCCCGGCGAGATCGGCGCGGTTGTCTCGCGCGGCGGCCGGCCGGATCTGGCCGGTGATGCTTTGCCAAAAGTGAAAGCGCCGACGTTGCTGATCGTCGGCGGCGAAGATCACGTCGTCATCGGATTGAACGAAGAGGCGCTCGCGAAACTGCGCTGTGAAGCCAATATCGAAATCGTTCCCGGCGCGACCCATCTCTTCGAAGAGCCCGGCGCGCTCGAGCGCGTGGCCGGTCTGGCCGCGAATTGGTTTGTCAGAAAAACGAGGAGTAACAAATGAAGCACTGACTTGATCGCGGCGTTCTGGGGAGCGCACGCCTCTGGCGTGCTGGCGATCGCGTTTTGCGATCGCGAACTTTCCTTGGCGGCTTCCAAACGACAGTTGGGACATTGTAAGAAAAGTTCGTTTCGGCCGGGACAGCGAAACCAGACACGTGAGACGCGTGCGCTACCCAAGACTCGCATCCGCGCTCTGGGTATCTAGATTGCCAGTAAATTGAATCCAGCCGCTCACAGTTTCACCGCGCTCACGACCGATCTTTACGAGGTGACGATGGCCTGCGGTTACTGGAAGGCTGCGGTCAGCGAATACGAAGCGGCATTTTACGTCGCCTTTCGCGACCATCCTTTCGGCGGCGAGTTCACGGTCGCGGCTGGACTTCAGCAGGTTGTCGATCTTGCTCGCGATTTCCGATTTCAGGAACACGAACTCGCTTACCTCGGCGCGCAGCGGGGAAACGACGGGCAGCCATTGTTCGATGCCGGTTTTCTCGATTATTTGCGCGGGCTTCGACTCGCCTGCGATATCGATGCCGTGCCGGAAGGCACGGTGATTTTTCCGCACGAGCCGCTCATCCGCGTTTGCGGGCCAGTCATTCACTGCCAGCTGCTGGAAACCGCGCTCCTGAACATTCTCAACTTCCAAAGTCTCATCGCCACAAAAGCGGCGCGGGTTTGCCTCGCCGCCGGCGAGGACCCAGTGATTGAATTTGGATTGCGTCGCGCCCAAGGCGTGGATGGCGGACTAAGCGCGGCACGCGCGGCTTACATCGGCGGCTGTGCCGGCACGTCGAACCTGCAGGCAGGCGAGCGATTTGGCATCCCAGTGAGCGGAACGCAGGCGCACAGCTGGATCATGTTTTTCGAACACGAACGGGAAGCCTTTGCCGCCTATGCAAAAGCGCTGCCGAACAACTGCATTTTTCTGGTCGACACCTACAATTCGCGCGACGGTATCCGCCACGCGATCAAAGTTGCCAAACAACTTCGCGAAGATCGACATGAATTGATTGGATTGCGATTGGACTCGGGCGATCGCGTCGCGCTGAGCATCGAAGCGCGCAACGCGCTGGATGTCGCCGGTTTGAACGAAGCGAAGATCGTGTGCTCCGGCGATTTGGATGAGTTTGCGATTGCCGAGATGAAAGAGCGCGGCGCCAAGATCGACATCTGGGGCGTGGGCACAAAGCTTTCGACCGGTTGCCCCGATGGCGCGCTCAATGGCGTTTACAAACTGAGCGCCGTCCGCCGCCCGGGGCAGTCGTGGCAATATCGGATCAAGCTCTCCGACGATCCGTGGAAAGTTTCGTGTCCCGGTTTGCCGCAGGTGCGTCGCTTCTGCGATTCAAATGGCAAGTTCATCGCCGACGGTGTCTACGAAATCGACCATCGCATGAATGAACCGGCCGTGATTGTCGATCTTGCCGGCAATTTGGTTCGCGAGATTTCGGCGGACACAAACTTCGTCGACCTGCTCGTGCCGGTTTTTCGATACGGTGAGCTCGTTTATCAGATTCCGGGACTCCGCGAATCGCGGCAGCGCACGCATGACCAGCTTGAGTGTCTTCCCGGCGAGGTAATTCGCTTGACCAAGCCGCATCGCTACGACGCCGGTTTGGAAAAATCGCTGCACGAACTGAGGCGAACTTTGATTGACCAGGCGCAGCACAAAGCGGCATGAACGCGCTCATCGTGGTCGATGTGCAAAATGATTTTCTGCCAGGCGGCGCTTTGGCCGTGCCGCGCGGTGACGAAATCATTCCGCTG
>DATDFJ010000162.1:0-16619 GCA_036522675.1 Chthoniobacterales bacterium
CGCTTCGTCGCCTTCGGAGATTTTGGTCGTTTGGCCGAGCAAAATGGCGCCGACTTCCGTTTCTTCGAGGTTCAGCGCGATACCGTAGACGCCATTTGGAAATTCAATCATCTCGTTGAGCATCACGTCGCTTAATCCTTCAATACGCGCGACGCCGTCACCGGTCTCGCGCACGACGCCGACGTTGCTTTTGGTCGCGGACGTTTTCAGCCCGGCAATTTTCGTTTCGATCTCTTCAAGGATGCTGCTCATAATTTCTTCTTAGTGTTGGCTCGCCCGCCGTAGCCTTGGCGAAGGCGGGTTAAAGTTGTTGTTGAAGCAAATTGAGGCGATTGCGGACGGTGCCGTCCCACACGTCGCTGCCCACGCGCACGCGCATTCCACCGAGCAGCGTTGGATCGACGACGAACTCGGTCGTCAAATCATCGCCATATTTTTGTTCCAATCGGCTCGCTACTTTGGAGGAAGCCTGGGGCGTGAGTTCGGTCGCGCTCTCGATAATGGCGTGCCGTTTCTCCAGCTCGAGCCGGAGCAATCGTTTATAGTTTTGCAGGATGTCGATGTAATGGCGCGGCTTCTTTGCGATCAATGACTGCACGAGCGAACCGATTTTGCCGCGATCGAGTTGGCCATCGGTAAAACTAGCGCGCAACAGCTCCCGGGAAAGACGGCGGATTTCCTTGTTTTGTCTCATCAGGCGAGCTGACGCGATGCTTCGTCTTGGAGCCGGCGCTGGTCTTCTACCGTCAACACCTTGCCCGTGACTTTTGCGGTCGTATCGACGACAAGCCGGCCGAGTTCGCGTTTCAATGTTTCCATCGCGCGGTCGTGCTCAATAGCTGTGGCTTCGCGCGCCTTGGCCATGATTTGCTCGGCCGCGGCGATCGCCTCCTGCTGTTTGCGCTCGGCGACGTGCCCCGCGCTGACGCGCGCTTCGTCGATCATCTTTTGCGCGTCGCGGTTCGCTTTGGCCAGGATCTCTGCATACCGCTGGTCGGCGTCGGCTAATTGCTTTTTGATCTTCTCGGCATTGAGCTGGCTTTCCTCGATTGTGCGCCGACGCTCCTCGAGGACGGCGACGATCGGTTTATAAGCGAAGCGGCGGAGCAGGAGCGCGACAATACAAAAGCTAATGACCTGCGAGAGGAACAATTGCCAGTTCCAGCCGAAGGTGTCGGCTGTATCGTGCAACATCTCCACGAAGCCTCCGCTCGCGGCGGCGATTATTTCAGTCATAGATTAGAACGGTGCCAGAGACGATCCGCTCGCGCGTTGAATCGTCTTAGTGAGGCAGAAGGTAGAGCGCGTAGAACACGATGGCCTCGGTAAACGCGATCGCGAGAATGCCGTGCACGAGAATTTGGGTGAACGCGCCGGGGTTCCGCCCGACTGCGCTGGCCATTCCCATGCCGGTAAGTCCGATTCCGATTCCCACACCCATCGCGGCGAGGCCCACGTGAATACTTCCGGTCATTTCTGCCAAGATTGGTAACATCATACTTTAGTTTATTCCTGGTTAGGCGAACCGTCATCGGCTCGCTGAAATTTTATTCGTGCGCGTGCGCTTTGTCGTCGTGCTGTGCAATCAACATCGTAAACACCGCCGTCAGCAACATAAACACGAGCGCCTGCACGACACCGACGAGGATCTCCATGAAGTAAAACGGGATCGGCAACAACCACGACAACCATGGAACCATCGTCGACATCGCCTCGAGAATGCTTTCGCCTGCGTAAATGTTCCCGAACAATCGAAAGCTCAGCGACACCGGCCGGAACAAGATCGACACAATCTCCAGCCAGCCGACCATGAAGAAAATCACCGCCATCAGGATCTTGATGAAACCGGCCGTTTCGCCCTTGGGCGCAAACAAGTGTTTCAAAAATCCGCCCACGCCCTGTGCCTGCAGCGCCCAAATCAACCAAAGCACAAAGAAGATCGCGGACATCGCCGTGGTCATGTTGAGATCGGCGTTGCCGCCGCGAAGCAACGGCCGATCGACGTGAAACACGCCGCTCACCGGATCGTAGTGACCGTAGCCAATTGTTCCCACACCGGGAATGAGCCCGAACCAGTTCACGAACAAAATGAAAATAAAAATCGTGGCGAAAAACCAAAACGTCTTCTGCACCAGCTCGCGCCCGATGATCGCCTCCAGGAAATTGTAAAGACCTCCTACCAGCCACTCCCAAAAGTTCTGCACTCCGCTCGGCACCGGCTTGATCTTGCGCATTGCTACTTGCGCAAACACGATCACGCCCGCCGCCACTATCCACGTCACCAACATGGAGTTCGTGACGGTGAATTTGCCGATGTGAACGAGCTCAGCCGGCCGCAGCGGCACCGCTGGCTCCTTCGCCTCAGTCGATTCAGCCGCCAGCGTTGAACTGGCCAGCGCGCACCCGCAGAGGAACGCTAAGATCGACAATGACAAGCGAGAGAAAAATTGGTTCCGCATTCGATTGTGAAGAAGCCTGCGCGCTCAGCATTTTCATTGCGCGCCGTCCGCAGGGACATGGCGCTCAAGACTGGCCGCGGCGACCGTCGCGCTTATCAAAGCGCGTTTTGCCCGAATGACAAGGGACAAAATTCGCGCCGGCTTAATTCGCCGGCACGGCTTCGGCAAATTGCGGCACAGGTTGAGCAACCGCCTCGGGCACACCCTCGCCGACACTGCGCAACGCGATTGCTTCTCCGTAGAATGATTCGAGCAAACGCGTTTGAAGTTGCTGGTCGAAATGTTGCACGACCACTTCGCGCGCACGCCAACCCATCTCGGTCAAGATCCGTGGCGCATTGGTGATTTGCTGCATCACGCGAGCCAGCGCGGTATGGTCCTCCTCCGGCACGAGCCAACCGGTGCGTCCATGTTCGATCGCCTCGGGAATTCCGCCGTGACGGGTCGCCGCCACCACCATGCCGGTGGACATCGCTTCCAGCACTGAGTTTGGAATTCCCTCCTGGTTCTCATCCGGCGGCGTCTCGCTCGGATGCAGGAAAATGTGGGAACGCCCGTAAAGCTCGACCAGCTTTTGGGGCGAGAGGAAGCCGACAAAATGCACGTCGCGCGAAACTCCCAGACCGGCAGCGAGCATCTCCAATTCCGGCTGGAGCGGTCCCTTGCCGGCAATGAAAAATTCAGCGCGCGGATGGTCTTTTTTGAAAACGGAGAAGGCGCGCAGGCTGGTGGCGACGCCTTTTTTCGGAATCAATCGGCAGGCCTGCATCACCCTCCAGCGGCCGTCCGGCGGCGGTTGCCGGTCCATCATCGGAAATTCATCGAGCGGAATACCGGTGCGATTGATGCGGAGCTTCTCCGGCGGACAACCGAACTGCGCGAGGCGATTGGCGAGCGACTGCGAGCGGGCGAGCACAAGCGGCACGAGCCCGAACAAGCGGCGCAACTTTCCGCGATAGTCCGGGATTTCTTCCTTGATCGCGACATCCGCGCCATGAAACGAAACAACGCAGGGCTTGTTCCACTGCTCGATGAACGGCAGGAGGTGCACTCCGGTGTGTCCAAAATAAATGTGCATGACATCGGCCCCGCGCCGGTCCAAAAGCGAGGCGAGCACCTGGTATTCGCCGCGATAAACAATCGGCGGCTGGCGTTTGATGAATTTGAGATAGCCGTGCCGCAGTAGGTTCATGCGCGATTGTGGGATGATCTCGATCTCACCGAAAGGAAAACGCTCCGCGTTTTGCACTTCTTTCGTGATGACAAAAGTGCGGACACCGCGCAGCGCTTTGACCTGGCGGTAAATGTGCAGCATCTCCGGCTTCAGAAATGAGCTGCAATAACTGGCGACGACGTGCTTGCCCATGAAAGCGGGCTCAGTATGCGTGCCCCATCGGCTCCTGTCTAGCGGTTAATTCCCCTGAGTAACTCGTTCGCTCTCCAGCCATTTCGATAACTTCTCCTTGAGCGCGTCAACTCCCTCGCCCAGCTTCGCCGAGATCGCGACCATGTCGATCTTCGGAAACTTTCGGCGCAACGCTTCGAAGCTTTTCTTCGCGTCCGGTAGGTCGATCTTGTTCGCAACGACAAACCACGGCCGCTGCGACAAGCGCGAATCGTAAAGATCGATCTCGCGCCGAAGATGCTGCAAATCTTCAACCGGATCGCGGCCTTCGCTGCCGGCCGCATCGAGAATAAAGAGCAAGACGCGGCAACGCGTGATGTGCCGCAAGAACTCATGGCCGAGTCCCACGCCGCGATGCGCGCCTTCAATCAGCCCAGGGATGTCGGCAATTGTTGCCCGCTCGTAGCCGCCAAACTCGATCACGCCAATCACCGGGTGCAGCGTCGTAAACGGATACGATGCAACCTTGGGCCGCGCTGCCGAAAGCTTGCGCAGCAGAGTTGATTTGCCGGCGTTCGGGTAGCCAACCAATCCCGCGTCCGCGATCGTGCGCAACTCGAGCAGGAAATGTCCCTGCTCGCCTTCCTCGCCGTCGGTGTATTGGCGCGGCGCGCGGTTGCGCGAGCTCTTGAAATGCACGTTTCCCTTCCCGCCCGCCCCGCCCCGACAAAGCACAAACTCCTGCCCATCGCGCGTAAGATCGACAACGGGTTCATTTTCGATTTTCAACTTTCGATTTTCGATTTGCTCTGCATTCGACGTTCGGCGTTCTTCTTCGTCTGCCAGCCAGACAATTGTCCCTACTGGAACCTTGACGATCTTATTCGCCCCCGCGCGTCCGGCCATTTTCTTCCCCATACCGTGTCCACCGTTCTTCGCCTTGATGATCGGTTCGTAAAAAAGTGCGCTCAGATTATCCACGTGGCCGTCCGCGCGCAGAATCAGATCACCGCCGCGTCCGCCATCGCCGCCATCCGGACCGCCTTTCGGCACAAATTTCTCGCGCCGAAAACTCACGCACCCGCGCCCGCCGTTCCCCGCCTTCGCAAAAACTTTGATCCGATCGACAAACATGAACTAGACAGGATTTACTGGATTGACAGGATTCAACAGAAACTAATCCGGAAAATCCTGTTAATCCTGTCTAGTTAATCACTGATTGGTACAGCGCGATTGTTTGGCTGGCGATGGCCTGCCAACTGAATTTCTCTTCGGCGCGTTTACGGCCGGCGTGGCCGAATTTTTCGCGCAATTGTCGATCTTGCATGAGCTGATTGATCCGCGCGGCGAGATCGCGCGAGAATTTGTCCGGATGCAGCGGCTCGAAGGGGCTTTCGGTCATTTGTTCGAGCGGGACGAGAAAGCCGGTCTCGCCATCGACCACCACTTCCTTGATTCCGCCGACGGCGCTCGCCACTACCGCCGTGCCGCACGCCATCGCTTCGAGATTAATGATCCCGAACGGCTCGTAAATCGACGGACAACAAAAGACAGCGGCGTGCGCGTAAAGCTCAATCACCGCGGGTCGATCGAGCATCTCTTCGATCCAAATGATGTCGGGGCGTTTCGCCTTGGCCTGTTCGACCGCGGTTTTCATTTCGACCGCGATCTCGGGCGTATCAGGCGCGCCGGCGCAAAGCACGATTTGAAAATCTTTATTCATGAATTGAATGGCCCGGACGAGATGAACGATCCCCTTCTGTCGCGTGATCCGGCCGACAAAAAGCAAATACGGTCGGTCCGGATCGATACCGCAGCGCTTCAAAGCCTCGGTCGAGTCAACCCGCTGGTATTCGTCCAGATCGATGCCGTTATGAATGACGTGCACGTGCGCAGGATCGACATCGAACAATCGCTCGATGTCGCGCTTTGTTTCGCCCGACACGGCGATGATCGCGTCGGCCATTCCGAGCGCGGTCCGTTCGATCCAGAGCGAAAAATCGTAGCCACCGGCAAGTTGCTCCCGTTTCCACGGGCGCAATGGCTCGAGCGAATGCGTCGTGATGACGAGCGGAATCCCGTAGTTCAACTTAGCCAGGATCCCTCCGAGATGGCTGTACCAAGTGTGACAATGCACCAGATCGGCGTCGATGTTCGTCGTATTGAAATCGACGCAGCGACGCACGGCGCCGAACGCCGACTTCAAGGGCGCCGGACAGGTGAAATCCTTCGTATCGACTTCGAACCCCGTGACCTTGAGATTTCCTTTCTCAATCCGTTGATCGCCGAAGCAGCGCACTTCCACCGGCATCGTCTTCGCCAACTCGCGTGAGAGATAACCAACGTGAATGCCGGCGCCGCCGTAAATGTGCGGCGGGTATTCATTGGTGAGAAAAAGGACCTTCACCGGGCAAAGAGTAGAGCAAGCCTCCGGCTTGCTTCAATGAAATCGCAAGCGAGATGCTTACGCTACTCACTTGCCCGCGCGCACCAGCAAGACCGGCACCTGCGCTTTGTGCCGCACTTCATTGATCGTGCTGCCGAACAACAAGTCTCCCAGCAGGCGGTGACCGTGCGCCGTCATCGCGATCAGATCGCATTGTCGATCTTCCGCCGCCTTCAGGATTCCTTGTGCCGGATCGCCGAGTGCCAAAAACGTGTCGACCGTTAAGTTGCGCGCGCGTAGATCCGTCGCCGCCGTTTCCAGATACGCGCGATCGTCCTTCATTTCCTGTGAATCAGCTAGGTTCAACTGCTCGTAATTGCGCGCCACGAAACCGTCCGCGACGTGCACGAGCAGCAAGCCGGACCGATGTAATTTCGCCAGCTCGGCGATATGGAGCAGTAACGTTTCATCGGCGCGACTGTTCTCCAACGCGACAAGGATTTTCTTATACATGTCTAGAAGAGGCGCGCGACCCACGCGCTGAATCCCGACCAATCGGAAAGATACTTCGCGTTCAGCAAAACGATCACCGCCGCAGTGAGCCAGGCCAGCGCCTTCAGCCAGGGCTGCGAAACGAACTCGCCCATCTTGCGGCGATCGCTCGTAAAAACAATCAGTGGAATCACCGCGAACGAAAGCTGCAAGCTCAGGATCACCTGGCTGACCAAAAGCAACCTGGCCGTGCCGCTTGCGCCGAACATTGCCGCAGTGATCACCGCCGGCACGATCGCAATCAATCGCGTAATCAAACGGCGCAACCACGGCCGCAGTCGAATATTGAGGAAACCTTCCATCACGATCTGGCCGGCCAGCGTGCCGGTGAGCGTGGAGTTCTGCCCGGACGCAAGCAGCGCGAACGCAAACAGCACACTCGCAACCGGGATACCGAGCATCGGCGAGAGCAGTTGGTAAGCGTGCTGGATTTCTGCAACGTCATGCCGGCCGGCTCTATGAAACGTCGCCGCGGCGACGATAAGGATTGCCGCGTTAATAAAGAGCGCGAACATCAGCGCCGTCGTCGAATCGATCGTAGCAAACTTGATCGCCTCCGTTTTGCCGGACGCGCTCTGCTCGTATTTGCGCGTCTGTACGATCGACGAGTGCAGATAAAGATTATGCGGCATGACGGTTGCGCCCAGGATGCCGATTGCGATGTAAAGCATGTCGCGGTTACGGATAATCTCCGGACTTGGCACAAAGCCGGCGACGACGGCGCCAAGATCCGGCCGCGAGAAAATGATCTCGATGAGAAAACAACCACCGATCACCAAGATCAGCGCGACGACCAGCGCCTCGATGTAACGGAAGCCTTTGTTCTGCAAATAAAGCACGGCCAAAACATCAAGCGCGGTCACGCAAACGCCTATTACGACCGGGATGTGAAAGAGCAGGTTCAACGCGATGGCCGACCCGATGACCTCAGCCAGGTCGCACGCCGAAATCGCCAGTTCACACAAGATCCACAGTAGAAACGAGACCGGCGCGGAGAAATGATCGTGGCAGGCTTGGGCCAGATCGCGCTGCGTCGCGATGCCAAGCCGCGCGCAAAGTGCCTGCAGCAGGATCGCCATTAAATTCGAAAGCAGAATGATGCTGAGCAGCGTGTAACCAAAGGCCGAACCGCCGGCGAGATCGGTTGCCCAGTTGCCCGGGTCCATGTAACCGACTGCCACGAGATAACCTGGGCCGGAGAAAGCGAGTAGTTTGCGCCAAAAACCCGCGCCCGGCGCGATCAGCACCGTCCGATGCGATTCCGGCAGGCTCGGCGCGACGCGTTCCAGGCGCCAACCGTTGCTGGTCGAAAGCCGATCGTGCATATCGGCGACAAGTTATTGTCGATCTTGTGCTTCGCAAAGAAGGTTGTAGCTGCCGACAGTGACGGCGGCAGCTACATCGCCACGTCGGGTTTCGTCGCGCCTTGCGCCGGCTGCGGGTCGCTCATCTTGCGAAAGTGGAGTTGTTTCACCCGGCGCGAATCGCTTTGCGAAACAGTGACGAGGTAATTGTCGATTTTGAGTTGCTCGCCTTGCTTGGGCAGATGGCCTAACATGTGGGTAACGTACCCGCCGACGGTGCTCACATCGGAGCTCTCCAACTCCAGCTTGGCCAGCTCATTCAACTCATAGAGACCGAGCGCGCCATCGACGCTAAACTCGTTCGCGTTGATTTTGTGAAATTCCTCCTTCTCGACATCGAACTCGTCCTGGATATCGCCCACCAGCTCCTCCAGCACATTCTCGAGCGTGACCATGCCGACCGTGCCGCCGAACTCGTCCACGACAATGGCAAGATGCGCGTGTCTGCTCAGGAAAAGGTTGAGCAATTTTTCCAGCGGCATCATTTCCGGCACCGGGATGAGCTCGCGCTTGATCCGCACGAGGTCTGGCTGCGGATCGCGCAGCATCGGCAGCAGTTCTTTGATGTGCACCAGGCCGATCGCATTATCGAGGTTCTCGCGACAAAGCGGGAAACGCGTATGCCGCGATTCGACCGCTTTCTGCACGTTGCTCTCGAAATCGTCTTCCAAATCGAGATAAACAACATCGCCGCGCGGCGTCATGATATCGCGCACGACGCGCTGGCGCAGGTCGAGCACGTTGGTCAACAAATCGCGGCCGAGCGGGGAGACTTCCTCGGACTTCTCGCTTTGCTCCAGGATCAAACGCAACTCTTCCTCGCTGTGGGCCAGCTCCGTGGCGGGAATCGGCTGGCGGCGTAAAACCTTTTGCAGAAAAAAATTCGACGATTTGTTCAGCACCCAAATCGCGGGCTTGAACAAAAAATAAAACGCACCGAGCGGCCGGACCAGTCGAAGTGAAACTGCTAATGGGTTGGCAATCGCCGTGTACTTCGGGCCGAGCTCGCCGAAAACAATGTGCATGAAAGTGATTCCGACAAACGCGAGCGCGATGGAAATCGAAGTGACAAATGCGTGCGAGGAGATACCCAGCAAAACAAAGAACGGCTCCAGCATCTGCTCGAGAAACTGTTCCCCCAGCCAGCCGAGCGCCAGACTCGCCAGCGTAATCCCCAGCTGCGTGGCGGAAAGATAGGCGTCGAGGTGACTGCGAATGTATTTGGCAAACCGCGCTCGTGCGTTCCCCTCCTCCGCCAGCGCATCAAGCTGGCTCGCGCGCACTTTCACGATCGCGAACTCGCAGGCCACGAAGAAACCGTTCAAGGCTACGAGCGCCGCAATCACGACGAGCTTTCCGATCACCATTGCCGGCGAATCCCAGTGGGTCAGAAGCGGCTCCGCCAATGGAAGAATCGCGGGAGGCAAGATCGACATCTTCATTTTCCGGTAGCGGCGGGCGTGTCGCCCGCACAACCTTGCAGCCGACACGGCTGCCTCTACAGAAAAAAATTTACCAGCTCGACTTGGTCACGCCGGGGATCAATCCCTGTGAGGCCAGCTCGCGAAAGGTCAGGCGCGATATCTTGAAGCGCCGAATAAAGGCACGACGGCGCCCCGTCACCTCACACCGGTTCACCACCCGCGTGGGGCTCGCGTTGCGGGGCAACTGCGACAACCCGGCATAATCCTTCTTCGCCTTCAATTCGGCGCGCACCGCGGCGTATTTCTTCGCCGTCGCGCGCTTACGCTCATTGCGATTGATCCAGGCTTTCTTGGCCATAAATGAAACGCGGAATGTAGCGGGTTCTGTCGGCTTTTCAACTGCCTCGCTCGATAGGCCGTTGACATCAACTCAAACATCAAACATCAAACATTAGCTCTATGATCCCGCTCGCCGCCAACAAACTCCCGTCTTCGCGCGACGAGCTTGCCCGCGCCATCGACCAGGCCCTGCGTCGTTACGTGAACAAGTCCGGCCCGATGGTCGAAGTACGCTCGCGCGTTTTCCCCTATCTGGACCAGATCACAATCAATCTGGACGGCGCACGCTTCGACGCCGCGCCGCCCGTGCCCACGCCACTCGCGGGAGAGAATAAACCCGCATTTGAAGCCGCACTGATTAAGCTGAGCGCGCAAAACATCACGCTGCGCGGCGTGCCGGCGAACGTGCAAATCCACGCGCACGATGTCGTCCTCCAGAAGACTGACGACGCCAACGGCCAGGCGGTGTTATCGCCGCAAAAAGTGCGCGACGGTCATCTCACCATTGCCGCCGCGCAAATGGACCTCGAGCAAGCGCTGGCCAATTTCATCGATCGCGAGGCTCTTCCTCACGGCATCAACATCGAACAAGTGCGGCTCGCTGTCCGCGAACGCGGGCGGCGCTCGCTCGCCGCCGAAGTGCGGGTGCAGGCGCGCAAACTTTTCCTGCGCGCCAAGATCGACATCTACGCGCGACTCGACATTGACGATGTCTTCGTCGCGCGCCTTTCCCAGCTCCGATGCAAAAGCAGAGGAGCAGTTGGCACGCGCGCGTGCAGCATTCTTCAGCCGCATCTTGATCGGCTCGAGGGCAAAGGTTTCCCGCTCAAATCGCTCCCGCTTGGCGGGAGCGAGCTGCGCGATCTGCGCCTCGCCGTCACCGACACGGTCGAAATCAATCTCGATTTCGGCAGCGCCTAATCTGTGGTGGCAGGCGTGTCGCCTGCTGGATCTCTGCGGCCGGCACGGCCGCCTCTACACAGTCGCTATTGCCGCGCTAACCGCCGGAACAATTGCGCCCCAAGCACGAGGAAGAGAACGTTCGGAAACCAAACCAGTAATTCGGGATGCACGTGCGGGTTTGCCCGCAACGTGTCGCCAATGATGACGAAGAGAAAATATGAGACGGCAACAATCAATCCCATCGCGAAGCCGACCGAAGTCTCGCGGCGATGTGCGGTCACACCGAGCGGGACACCGATGACGGCGAACGCCAGGCATGAGAAGGGAAAGGAGAATCGTTTGTTGATCTCAGTTCGGCTCGCGCTGCGCTCCCGTTTGTTCTCGCTCTTGAGCTGCTCGAGCAATTGCTGGATGGACAACGCGGAGCGGCTCGGCCGTTTCTTCTCCTTGTCGTAAAGTTCATCAAGGCTGATTGGCAATGTGCCTTCCGCCGCATTGATCCCGTCACGGATCTTGTGCAGATCGGTCGGATCGTTTTCATCCCGCTGCTGGTAACGCGCATTGTAGAGATGCATGAGGATGCGCTTGTTCGGCAGGTCGGCCTCGAGTAATCCGCTGCGTGCGTAGGTTACGCGGATGGGCATGGCACGTCGGTCGAGCTCGAACACGGTGATGTTCTCCAGCTTGTTGCCGTCCTTTTTACCAACGTAAATTTTCCGGCCCGGAAACTCGTCGATCACCTGGTCGCTGCCAAACAGCGCCATCGGGTTGCGCGTGGCTAGATCGAAGATCGTGCTGCGCAATTTTTCCTGTGCGGTCGGTGCGACGTCGACATTGAGCCAGAGGCAAATCGCGGTGCAGGCGAACGCAATCAAGCCGAGCGGGATACAAATGCGAGAAATACTCACGCCATTCGAGCGCAACGCCGTCAACTCGTTGTCGGCCGAGAGCCGGCCAAAGACAAGGAGGATAGCCGTGAGTAATCCCCACGGGATGGTGAAGATCAGCGAGAACGGCATGACGTAAGCGATGAAGGCGAGCAGGTATTCGACCGGCACATCGTGGTTGACGAGCAACGGCAGGAGCTTGCGAAAAATGTTGCCGACCACCAGCACCAGGCTCAGCACCGCGATCGCAAAGAGCACGTTGACGAGCAACTCGCGGCTGATAAAGCGGTCGATCAGTTTCATTTTCGGTCGTCGGATCGGCTTGTCCTCAAGCCGATGTTAATTCTACCGCGGCTTTGCCCCCTAATGTAACATCGCGCTCGGAGAGCGCGATCCACCTTTCCCGAATCTCGATATTTGATAATCTTTCGCCGGGTGGACAAGATCGACATCTACGACGTGGCTATCATCGGCGGCGGACCGGCCGGCAGCATCGCTGGCGCGTTGCTTGCCCGCGCCGGTCGCCGCGTCGTCGTTTTCGAGCGCGAAAAATTCCCGCGTTTTCACATCGGCGAATCGCTCCTGCCCTTCAGCATGAAAGCCTTCACCCGGCTCGATCTGCACGAGAAAATCCAGCGCGGCGGCTTTATGAAGAAATTTGGCGGCGAAATGTTCGGCTCCTGCTCCGAAACAGGAACCAAATTTTATTTCAAGGATGCCTACCACGCGCAGACCGATCACGCGTATCAGGTCACTCGCGCCGATTTCGATAAGCTGCTGCTCGATCACGCTGCCGAAAGCGGTGCGGAAGTGCGCGAACAAACAGCTGTCGCCCGCGTGACTTTCGCACACGAGCATGTCGATCTTGCAATCGGGGAAAACGGATCGTCGAAGATTGTTCGCGCGCGCTACCTCATCGATGCCAGCGGCCGCCATTCGATTGTCGGCAACCAGCTCGGCATCAAAAAAAACTACGATCATCTCCAGAAATTGTCGCTCTTCGCGCATTACGACGGCGTCTGGCGGCCGGATGGAATCGACGCCACCCTCACGCTGCTCATCCGCGGAGTCGATCGGTGGTTCTGGATCATCCCGCTCACGGCACAACGCACCAGCATTGGCGTTGTGCTCGACAAGGAAACTTTTCGCGCCGCAAAGATGAGCGCGGAAGATTTTCTTGAGCAATCGCTGGTCGAGCAACCGATCATCGCCAAACGTATGGCGAATGCGCAGCGCGTTTCTGAAGTACACGTAGCCGCCGATTTTTCGTATCGTAGCGCACAATTGCACGGCGACCGGTGGCTGCTCGCCGGTGACGCTGCTGGGTTCATCGATCCTATTTTTAGCAGCGGCGTGTTTCTGGCCGTCTTCAGCGGCGAACAATGCGCCGATGTTCTCAATGACGTGCTCGATCACCCGCGGAGGGCAAGACGTCTCTTCCGTCGCTACGCCCGCGCGCTCAATCGCGCGATGGACATCTACCTGCGGTTCGTCAACGCGTGGTACAGGAAAGAATTCATCGAGGTGTTCCTCGCGCCGCGTGATGTCCTCGGTCTGCCGCCGGCGGTCAACGCCGTGCTCGGCGGCAACATCGGCAACACTTTCGCCATCCGTTGGCGCATGTGGGCCTTTTATTTCGTTGTCTGGCTTCAGAAATATTATCCGATCGTCCCGCGGCGCACGCTGGTGCCGCAGCGAAAAGAGGCAGCGGCGGTGTGAGACGCCCACTCGCCGTTGCATTGCAATCGCTACGACTGCGCGGTGTCATCCCGAGCCGCGGAGACGGCGAGGGACCTCACCATTGCAACCAGTATTTTCGAAAATCCACTGACGTGGATGTCCAATATGACGAACCCATCCCCACTGATCGCGACCGTGCGTATTTCGAAAACTGGGCTGTCTTTGTGAGGTCCCTCGCTGCGCTCGGGATGACAGTCTGGTTGATTGGCTGTGCAACGACTTCGCGTCATCAATTCGCCGAACCGACGAGCGCATGGCACACACGCGCAGGTCAACTTCTTTACGCCGCGCCAAACAAGACGCTGATTGGCGACGTGGTTGTGCGTTATTCCGATGCGGGCGATTTCGAGCTCAGCCTTTTCAAAGGCCCCGGAGTGATGCTGCTGAGCTTGCGACAGGAGGCGAGCTTTGCCGAAGTAAGCGGATCGATGACGCATGGCGGCTGGTCTGGACGAATTGATCGAGCGCCAAAACAATTGCGTAGCTGGCTCGAGTTGCGCGACAAGCTCATTCAATCGCAAGACCGGCATGTAATCCGTCACGTCGCCGGCACCGAAGCTTTTCTCTTCCGCTTCTGAACTGTAGCCGGCATCGACGACGCCGGCCGGGATCAACCATTCCGGCTACAGTTGCAGCGGCATTGGCGTGTTCGTGTTCATTCGTGTTCATTCGTGGCTTCGAATGAGAGCGAGCGATGTGATCGCCAATATTGTTACGCGCCGGCGCGGTCTCGTCTGGTGCGGCGTGATTGTACTGGTTGTCATGTGCCTGGCCGTGTTGATCACGCGGATGCAACTCGATTCCGACGTGCTCAACATGTTGCCGGCGCGCTTCGAGTCCGTGCAGGGTTTGAAAATTTTCGACCGCGAGTTCGAGCAGGCGCGCGAGCTCACGTTTGCACTCGAGTGTCAGCCGCAGGACGTCGATAAACTCGACGAGTTCGCGCCCATGTTTGCCGAGCGAGTGCGCCGGCAGCCATGGTGCGAGCGCGTCCTCGCCGGCTCGCCCATTGAGACGCCCGAAGGCATTCGCGATTTGCAAGCAATCGCCGTCCCGCTGCTTCTGAACCTGGAAGCCGGCGCGTTCGAAGCGACGATGTCGATCTTGCAGCCCGAAAAAATTCGCGAACGCCTGCACCAGATGCGCCACCAAATCGAAGCCGGCTCACCGCGGCCGCAGTTCGAGCTCCGGTTCGATCCGCTCGGGCTGATCGCCCCCGCGCTCAAGCCATTTGCCGAAAGCAACGCGCTCGAAGAAGAACAGCCGCTCACCTCGCCCGATCGCATGCTGCGCGTCTTCCTTGTCGTAACCAATCAGCCGTCCCTGAGCGCGTTCGAGTGCCAGCGGCTGATGCGCAAAGTAAATTCGTTTCGCAGCGAAGCACGCGCCGGTTGGGAGGGCGGCCCGCTTGAGCTACTGGTGACGGGACGCGCCGCGTTCGTGTCAGAGATTTCGTTGAGCATGCGCTACGACATTCTCGCGACGCTCGGTACGTCTGTTCTGCTGGTCGGAACGATTTTCTTCATCGGGTTTCGCCGCTGGATCCCGCTCTTGGGGATGGCCTTTTCACTTCTTCTCTCCTGTTTGGTAGCGCTCGCGCTTGGTCTGCTTGTTTTTCATCGACTCAGCATGGTGGCAGTAGCGTTTTCCGCGATCCTTGTCGGGCTCGGCGTTGATTTCGCGATTCTGATCTTTGGCCGTTACCAGCAGGCGCGCATCGACGGCGAACCTCATCAGGCGGCCATTGCGATTTCCGTCGCGAAACTCGGCCGCGCGGTCTTCTTCGGCGCGCTCACGACCGCAGTTGGCTTCATGGCGCTAATCCTTAGCGGCACCATGGGCTTTTCCGAACTCGGTGTGCTCATTGCCATCGGCATTTTCTTCGCCGGTTTTTTCATGTGCACCATCTTGTTTCTCTTCATTCGCGAGCGGCAGGCCCCGCTCCGCCACGATTGGCTGTTTGAATTGGTCAGAAAATATGTGCGCTGGAGCGTGCAGCGGCCGCGGCCGATACTGATTGCGGCCGGTGCGATTCTGCTTGTTCTCAGCGTAATCGGCTTCTCGCCCGTGCCGCCGCTGCGGCTCGACGCCAGCACGCGCTCCCTTGAACCGAAAAACAGTCGCGCCGGTGAAGCGCTCCAGAGGATCCTCCACAAAATGCCCGTGCGTTGGGAACCGGTGCTGGCGATTTTGCGCGGGCAAGATCGACAGCAACTGCACGACGATTGGCAGAAAATCTCCGCGCATTGGGCCGAGGTTAAAGGCGCGGGAAAAATCAAAAGCTTTTCTACACCGGCTGCGCTCTGTCTGTCGCCAACAGTGATGGAAGCAAATCGCGACCGTTTGGGCGGTGTCGATTTGCAAGCCGCGCGCGACACACTCGCCGAAACGCTCGACGCCGAAGGATTCAGCCGCGACGCCTTCGCGCCGGCCTTCGAATTACTGGATCAATTGCAGCACGCGGCCGATCCGCGTGCGCCACTGCCGGATTGGCGCACCGAGTTACCGAGAAATTCGAGCTGGTGGTTTTTGATCGAGCGCTATTTCGCGCACGACCCGCTTCTTACGACCGGTTACGTGACCACGAACGAGCGTATCGCGACGCGCACACAAGCCGAAAGTCTCGCGCGCGATTTGCCGGTCGCGGGGGTGCCGATGATTCTCTCCGGCTGGAGTTACGCGCTGGCTGATCTGCTGCCATGGTCGCGCCGGCAATTGCTGATCATTAGTGCGCTGATGGCGCTGTTCGATATTTCACTGCTGGCCATTTTGTATCGCGATCTGCGGCTCTGGCTCATCCAGGTGATCACACTCGCGTTTAGTATTGGCGCGATGGTCGCGTCGATGAAACTGCTCCACATGGATTTGAATTTGCTCAATGTGCTCGCCTTCCGGCTCGTGCTCGCCATTGGCGTCGATTACGGCATCTACATCGTGCTCGTCTGGCAGAAAACCCGCGAGATCGAGCACGACGTTGCCGGTGTCGTGAAACCGGTTCTGCTCGCGGGGCTTACCGCCGTGAGCGGCTTCGGCTCGTTAGGCCTGGCCCACAATCCATCGCTCAGCGGTCTCGGCATTACCTGCGCGATTGGCATTTTCTGGAGCTTGCTTGCCACGATTTTTTTCACGTTACCCGCGATGGCCGCGGCTGAACCGAAGCTGTGGGAAAAAGAGAGAGAAACGTTCAACGCCCAACGCTCAACGCCCGACGCCCAATTAT
>DATDFJ010000163.1:0-5285 GCA_036522675.1 Chthoniobacterales bacterium
TCGCGCGCCGGGTCGGTGTTGGCGCACAAACGAAAAAGCACTTCGCTCATGTTGTGCACATCGCAGTCTTCGTCCACGACCACGATGTATTTGCTGAACATCATCTGGCCCATGCCCCAAAGCCCGTGCATCACCTTGAACGCCTGATAAGGATACTGTTTGCGAATGCTGACAAAGACCAGGTTATGAAACACGCCTGCGGCCGGCATCGTCATGTCGACCAGCTCGGGGAAATTCATCTTGAACACGGGCAGAAAAATCCGCACGACCGCGTCGCCGATATAAAAATCTTCCATCGGCGGTTTGCCCACGATCGTGGTCGGATAAATGGCGTCGCGCCGATGCGTGATCGCAGTCAGGTGAAACACTGGGTAATCTTCCACCGCGGTGTAAAAACCGGTGTGATCGCCGAACGGTCCTTCCGGCCGCACCTCGCCGGGTTGCACGTAACCTTCAAGGACAAGATCGACATCCGCTGGAACATCGACATCAATCGTTTTGCAGCGCACGAGCTCGACTGATTTTTTGCGGAGAAAACCGGCGAACAAAATCTCGTCCAGACCGTCGGGCAACGGCGCGGTCGCGGCAAAAGTGTAAACCGGATCGCCGCCGAGTGTCGCGGCTACCGGCATGCGTTCACCGCGTTCGTAATAAACTTTTCCGTGGCGCGCGCCGACCTTGTGAACCTGCCAATGCATTGCGGTCGTGCGCTCGTCGTAAACCTGCATCCTGTAAATGCCGACATTGCGCGCGCCAGTCTGAGGGTCGCGCGTGTGCACGCAGGGCAGGGTGATGAAACGGCCGCCGTCCTTTGGCCAGCATTTCAGGATCGGAAAATCCCGCAGCGATGTTTGATGTTCGATGTTTGATGTTTGATGTGAATCGAAGGTCACGATCACTTCCTGGCAGGGCGCCTCGCGGACGGCCTTCGGCCGCGCGTGCAGCAGATTGATTCCCTGTTTGAGTAAGCTCCAGCCTTCGCGCAGATCGGTCGGCGGTTTGGCTTTCAGGATCAGCTGAATTTCCTGTGCGATCTCATCGACGCTCTTGCGGCCGAGCGCCATCGCGATGCGTTTGCGCGAGCCCATGGTGTTGATCGCGACAGGGAACCGCGACGTTTTTCCATCGACAATCGGTTGTTCGAAGAGCAGCGCTTTGCCGCCGTCGGCCGATTTCATTTCCCGGTCGGCCCATTCGGCGATGAGCAGCTCGGTGTCGACCGGCAGCGCGATGCGCTTCAGCTCGCCGGCGCGGTCGAGCGCGTCGATGAATTGCCCAAATGAGCGGTAGGCCATTTGCCCTCGCCGCTACTTTGATTCGCTCTGCGCGGGAAAGCGATCAGAAATCGGTCGTTCAGGGATGTCCTTGCAGAACCTGGAACGAAACGACCCGGCCATTCGAGAACGTGACGGTTTTGTACGGCACCGGGATGCTCGGCGGTATGTAGGAATAAAAGAACGGATCGAAGAACGGATCGCCGATAAAGACGAAGGCGCGGTTATGGAAATGGTGGACACGGTGAGAGCTGACGAATCCAAATCCGACTCCAACGCCGCCGTAAACACCCGGGCCGTACGGATATGGATAACCGTAAGGATAACCCGAGGTGTAGGTGACGTAGATCCAGGTTTCGGTCGGTCTCCCACGCATGTTGCCGACGATTTTATGTTCCGGTGAACCCCATGCCAGCCAGACCGCGTCCGTCGGCATGCCGACGCGGATTTGGCCCTGGCTGACCAACTGCTGGTCAGTCGGTCCAAGAGTTTGATAAACTTCCGGATGGTCGGAAATGCGCGATTCAACTGTTGAACAGCCGGTCAGAATCAAAGCGCTGCCGGCGAGAGCGACCACCATTGTCGCGGAGAAAATTCGACGCTTCATAGGGAAAATCATATCGCTTGAGGTTGATGAGTCAATGTGTCCGCCGCTTGATTCAACCCCGGCGTAACCCTAACGTTGCGTCCGATGCAAGATCGACATGGCCATCGCATCTCGTATTTGCGCGTGTCGATCACCGATCGTTGCAATGAGCGCTGCACCTACTGCATGCCGGTCGAGCTTCAGGAATGGCTCCCGCGCGCCGACATTTTGACCTACGAAGAAAACTTGCGGCTCATTCGCATCGCCGCGGAGCTGGGCGTGACCAAAATCCGGATTACCGGCGGCGAACCGTTGACCCGCCGCGGAGTCGTCGATTTCATCGGCCACGTCGCACAGGTTCCCGGCATCGGCGATCTGGGCGTTTCAACTAATGGCACTTTGCTCGCGCGCGCAATTCAATGCGGGCAAACAACTGCCCGGGCACTGCGCGACGCCGGCGTGCGCTCGCTCAACATCTCGCTCGACACATTAGATCGGCATCTGTATGCGCAAATCACCGGGCGCGATTTTCACCCCCAGGTGCTCGTGGGAATCGAAGCCGCAATCGTGGCAGGGTTCGACCAGATCAAACTAAATTGCGTCCTGATGCGCGGCCGGAATGGGGATGATCTGGTTCCACTGATCGAGTTCGCTAGCGAGCGCAATCTCATCCTGCGCTTCATCGAGCTGATGCCAGTGAGCACGACCGAAGTGCTCAATGACCAGAACTTCATGTCGATCTTGCACGCGCAACGGCTGATCGAATCGCACTTCGGCGCGTTGATTCCCGAGCCGTCATTTCGCACCAACGGGCCGGCGACTTACTACGAGATTCCCGGTCGCAACCAGCGGGTCGGATTCATCGGCGCGATGACCAACCTGCACTTCTGCGAGAGCTGCAACAAACTACGGCTCACTTGCGACGGCAAATTGCGGCCGTGTCTCGGCAGCTACCTCGAGTTCGATATCATGAAGCCGCTGCGCGCCGGCGCGACTGATGACGAGCTGAGACAGTTCTTTCTCGATGTGGTCGAGCGCAAACCCGAGCAGCACGATTTTCGAAATAATTATGAGCCGAATAGGCGGATGATTGCAATCGGGGGATGACGTCAGAAGCGACGAGTGATGGGTGACGAGTGACGAGAATGAAGCGACTAAGCCACATCGGCGGCGATGGCCGGGCGCAGATGGTAGATGTTTCAGCGAAGCCACTGTCCGCGCGCACGGCTGTTGCGAGCGGTCGGATCAAGCTGCAACGTGAAACTCTCGATTTGATCGCCAAAGACCAAATCGCAAAAGGCAATGTTTTTGCGACGGCGCGTATCGCCGGTCTTCAAGCGGCCAAGCAGACTGCGCAGCTCATCCCGCTTTGTCACACGATCCCGCTCAGCGACGTCAAGATCGACATCGTTGCCGGTTCTGATGGCGCTGAAGTAACCTGCACCACCCGCACAATCGCCCAGACCGGCGTTGAAATGGAAGCGCTGACCGGCGTGTCCGTCGCGTTAGTCACGATTTACGACATGTGCAAAGCGGTCGATAAAGAGATGGAGATTTCACAGGTGCGGTTAATCGAGAAGACGAAGACCCAGAATCTCTAAGGAAAGCAGAAACGCAGGAATTTCTCGGATTTTTGGTTTCCTGCTTTCCTCAGCTATTTTTTCAAATGCAGATCTCCGTCGGCATCATCACCATTTCCGATCGCGCGAGCGCAGGCGATTACAAGGATCTCGGCGGCCCGGCGGTGAAAGAGGCGGCGCAAAAAGCCGGGTGGCAGGTGTTGTGCGAAGCGATCGTGCCTGATGACATCGCGCGCATCCAGGACGCGGTGCGCGCGTTTTCGCAGCAGGGTTGCGCTTTGATTTTGACCACGGGCGGCACGGGCATTGGTCAGCGCGACGTCACTCCGGAAGCGATCCGCGCGATTATGCGCGTGGAATTGCCGGGGTTCGGCGAAGTGATGCGCGCGCAGTCGATGAAGATCACACCGAACGCGATTTTGTCCCGGAGTCTGGCGGCGATTGTCGATCTTTCGTTGGTCATCGCGTTGCCCGGAAAGCCAAGCGGCGCAGTCGAGTGTCTTGGCTTCGTCGAAGGCGCAATTGCGCACGGCGTTGCGCTCGCGCAGCGCGTGCCCACTTCGTGCTAGGTGGAACGCGCTCTCCCTTGGCGCGCCGTAGCTGTGCGAAGGCGGCTCAGCGCGTTGGTAAAGTAGTCGCGCCTGCGGCGCAGTAATTTTAACATCAGCTTGAGGACGAGCCGATCCGCCTAAATCGTGATCACGGTCAGCTCAGGCGGGCAATTGAATCGAAACGGCAGACGATACGTGCCGATGCCGGGATTCACATAAAGCGGGCCGCCGGCCGTCTCGTAGTAGCCGAGATCGTACCTGCCGACACCGCGGGGCACAATGATCGAGCCCCATAACGGCAGGCGGACCTGTCCGCCATGCGAATGACCGGCGAGAATTAAATCAAAATGCCGGTCACGCAGATGATCCGCCATCAACGGGTAGTGAATCAGGAGAAGCCGCCATTTCGTGGGCAACGGCGGCACAATTTTCAGACCCACGATTCCCATTCCAACGATTTCCAAATCGTGTCGTTCGAGCAGAACGTTGCGATCGGCGAGCCACGCGCCGCCGGTCGCGGCAAAGGTTTTTTCGTAATCGCGGAACGAAACGCCGCTCGAGTATTCGTGATTGCCCGGGCAACCGTAAACTGGCGCCTCGATTCGGCGAATGAACCCGAGCGCTTCATCAGCGAAGCGGCGGTGCTCGACGAGATCGCCGGTGAAACAGACCAGCTCCGGCGCAAGTTCGTTGATCCTGCCTACGACCTCGGCCGCGTATTGCTGATCGCCTTTGAAATGAAAATCACTGAAATGAACGAGCCGACAATTGCCGGCAGGGTTGAGTTTGAAATCCCTGACGTGCAGTGCGGTCGGCTCGACGAAACGCGCGTCGACACCGAGGACTGTTGGCACGGCCAGCGTCCCGAGCTTCAAAAATTCACGACGCGTCATGGTGGACATAAGCATAACACGATCTCGGGTGGAACGCGCTGTCCTCAGCGCATTGAAAAATTTGGGCGCGGAGGCGCGTAGACTTTAACGTCGGCTTGAAGACAAGCCGATCCACCTCACTGCGGCCAGATCAAGAGCCGCATGAATGCTTCGCCATCTTTGCTCAGGTGGACGTCATTTCCGCGGCCGCTGAGTTCGCCTTGGGTGAGGGCAGAATAGTTGACGGAGCTTTTCTTCGCATAACTCAACTGTGGCCGCGTCACTCGTTGCGTGCTCGGTTCGATTTGCAACGGTAATCCGGAGCGGGTGAACGACACTTCCCACGATTGCGCGCTCCGCGCCGAGCTCGCGCGCAGCATCCATGGGTAAAGTTTCGGCAGCTCGAAACGCGGCGAGCGCGG
>DATDFJ010000164.1:0-7748 GCA_036522675.1 Chthoniobacterales bacterium
GAAATTGAATGATTCCAAACAGCTCGCCCCCGAATTGCGCGAAGAGATCTATGTCGATCTTACCGCGCACCCCGATGTGCGGTGGGCGACCGGAATTATTGATCATGCCGAAATCGACCGGATTAATATTTTGCGCGCGACGCACAAAGCGATGGAAGTCGCGATCACCGCGCTCTTGCCCACGCCGCATCATGCGCTCATCGACGGGCTGCCGGTGTTTCCGTTTCCCCTGCCCCAAACTGCGATCATCGATGGCGATTGCATTAGCAAGACGATCGCGGCCGCGAGCGTGATCGCAAAGGTGACGCGCGACCGAATCATGCGTGACTTTTGCGCGTGCTTTCCGGAGTATTGCTTCGGCCAGCACAAAGGTTACGGCACCGAACTCCATCTCACGAAGCTCCATGAACTCGGTCCTTGCCCGATCCATCGTCGATCTTTCGAACCGGTGGCGCAGCCGCTTCTCGCGCTTCAAGGACTCATCGAGGTCGCCGCACCTGCGCCGCGGCGCGCTCGGCGAGAAACTGGCGGGGAAATTCCTGCGCAAGAAGGGCTACAAAATTCTTTATCGTAACTTTCGAGGTCACAGCGGCGGCGAAATCGATATTGTCGCGCGGGACGCCGACACGCTTGTGTTCGTGGAAGTGAAAACGCGCGGCGGCGAAACTTTTGGGCGCCCGGTCGCCGCGGTCGATCGAGAAAAACGCAGGCGCATCGCGCGCGGCGGCCTTGCCTGGCTGCGAATGCTCGATAATCCGGAGATTCTCTTTCGGTTCGACGTGGTCGAGATCGTGGTTGCAGATGGCGCGAAGCCGCGGCTCGAGCTGATCAGGAACGCGTTCCAGTTGCCGAAGCCGTACATTTACTGAACGCCTGATCGCGCAGGGCAACTATAGGGACGCTGTTAGCGTCCCGGAACTGGAAGGGAAGCGAGCAGCTTCCCCTACAGCACGCGCATTAAAAAAGCTCGTAGGACAGCACGCTCAGGCAGTAGAGCGCGGCGGTCTCAACGCGCAGAACAATCGGCCCGAGCGTGATTGGGCGACAACCGTGGCTGCGCGCCAGCGCCAGCTCGGCCGGCGTGAAATCGCCCTCCGGCCCGACCAGCATGAGCACGCTTTGGGGAATGCGATCATGTTCGGCCGAGAAATCGGCCAGCACTTTTTTCAGATGCAACGCGCCGGGTTGCAACGAGCCGATCAGGCGCAGGTCGAGACGCATCGAAAAGTCGCTGAAAAAATCTGCCAGCGCGCGAGGCACGTGCACCTGAGGCAGCCAGTTTTGACCGCATTGTTTGGCGGCTTCAATCGCGACAGTTTGCCATTTTACCTGCTTTCGCCGCGCTTCCTTCTCGTCAAGATCGACAATCGTTCGCGCGGAAATGAGTGGAAAAATTTCCGCGGCGCCGAGCTCGACGGCTTTTTGCACGATGAGCTCCATGTTTTTGCCTTTGGGAATTGCCTGTGCCAGAGCGACGTGGCAGCGAAGCGGCGGCGTTTCGTTTTCATTCAACTTGCGCAGATCAATTTCGCCTCGGCGAACATCGACGATCTCGCCGGTGATCTCGCGACCGCGGCCATCAAAGAGCACGGCTTTATCGCCGCGCTTTAGCCGGATCACGTCGCGCGCGTGATGCGCTTCCGACCCGGTCAAAATGAGCGCGCCGGGATTCCAGTTTTCAGGCGGGAGGTAGAACCGATGCACAAATACGTGCTACACGACGTGTGCGACTTATTGAAAAAATTCTTTCGCCCGCTCAAAGAAGCTTTTTCGCATCGGCGTGTTCTCGTCACCGCACAGCGCGGCAAATTCCTCCAGTTTGCGACGCTGCTCGGGATTCAGGCGCGACGGCACTTCGACAATTAATCGGGCGAGCAAATCGCCGCGGTCCCGGCCGTTAACATTCAGCACGCCTTTGCCGCGAAGCCGGAACATTTGGCCGCTCTGCGTGCCTGCCGGCACTTTGAGTTGCGCTTTGCCCTGCAGGGTGGGCACCTCGACTTCGCCACCGAGCGCGGCGACGCTGAACGCGATCGGCACTTCGCAGTAAAGATTGTCGTCCTCGCGCTGGAAGATTTTGTGTTCCTTGAGGTGAACGACGACGTAAAGATCGCCGTGCTGGCCGCCGCGGATTCCCGCTTCGCCGTTGCGCGAGGAGCGCAGCCGCGAGCCATCCTGAATTCCGGCGGGAATTTTCAATTTGATCCGGCTCAGTTTCTCGACCCGGCCTTCGCCGTGGCATTGCCGGCAGGGTTTCTCGATCATCTCGCCGGCGCCGCGACAACGCGGACAAGTTTGTGAGACCTGGAAGAATCCGCGGGAGCTGACCACCTGGCCCCGCCCACCACACGCCGGGCAGGTGACCGTGCGCGAACCCGTCTCGGCGCCGTCGCCCCCGCACTTGTCGCAGGTGTCGAGCTTGCGCACTTCGATCTCTTTGTCGGTTCCAAACGCGGCCTCCTCGAGACTAATCTGCATGTCGTAGCGCAAATCGGAGCCGTGTTGTCGATCTTCGCCGCGCATGCCGCCGCCGCCGAAGAAGGTCTCGAAAATCCCGCCACCCGCGCCGCCGAATACCTCGCGGAAAATATCGAATGGGTCGTGAAAACCGCGCGCGGCGGCTGTGCCCTGAGCAAACGCAGCATGACCGAACCGGTCGTAAGCTGCGCGCTTATCCGCGTCCATCAAAACATCGTAAGCCTCGCCAAGCTCTTTAAATTTCTCTTCGGCCTGCGGATCGTCCGGGTTTTTGTCGGGATGAAATTTGACCGCGAGCTTGCGATAAGCGCGCTTCACCTCTTCGCCGGTCGCATTGCGATCGACTTCGAGGATCTCGTAATAATCGCGCTTCTTCGTCGTCATCTGAGTTGTAAGACGTAAACGACTTGCAGTCTACGGACAAGCAAGCGGCCTGCCGATTACTTCGGGGGACCGGATGACACGACCACGGCCGAGGGACGCAGCAATCGATCTTTGAAGCGATAACCGCGGCGGACCTGGCGAAGCACAGCTTCTTCAGGAACTTCCGTGCTCGGCTCGTGCCCAATCGCTTCGTGCAGGTTCGGATCGAACTTTTCGCCGACAGCCTCGATCGGCTGCAGGCCGTTATCGGCCAGTAAATCGTTCAGTTGCTTCAGCACCAGGCTCATTCCCGAGTAGATCGGAGAATCTTCGCCCTGCTCGCGCGCGGCTGCGAGCCCGAGCTCGAAGTTGTCGACGATGGCGACGATCCGTTCGAGCAAGTCGCGGTTGGCGTACTTGACGGCCTCATCTTTTTCGCGGGCGCAGCGCTTTTTGTAATTCTCGAAATCGGCCTGGCTGCGCATGGCCAGATCGCGGAACCGATCGAGATCGGCCTGCAAGCGTGCAACCTCGTCTTCGGATTCCACTTCTTCGGCTGGCGTCGCAACAGCCGCTTCGCCGGGAACAGAAGTTGTCGATCTTTGCCGCTGCTGCTCGGTCACGGGAATCTTTTTCATGTCTTACGAATTACGATCATGGTGATGTCGTCATTTTGCGGTTGAGCCCCGACGAAGTTTCGCAGGTCGTCGATCAAACGGTTGACCACGGCGCTGGCGCCGGTCGTTGCGCTCGCGCGCACCGATTCCATCATGCGCTCCAGCCCAAACTCGTTTCCTTCGGGATCGATCGCCTCGGTGACTCCATCGGTGTAAAGAATGAGACAATCGTCGCGCTCGAGTGGAACGGCGACTTCGCTGGTCAGCCTGTCGAACACGCTCCCGCTGTCAATTCCGAGGACCATGCCGCGCGTCTTCAGCGGCGTCACGCTTTGCGACGTCCGTTTGTAGAGCAGCGGCGCATCATGCCCGGCGCGCGACAGGACGACGCTGCCATTGCGGGCGTGATCGAGCACCAGATAAACCATGCTGATGAACATGTCTTCCTTGATATCGGGATAAAGCTGGCGATTGACCTTCTGCAAAACGTCGGCCGGCGACGGATTCTGCGTCGCCTGGCTGCGCAAGACGCTACGGCAAATCGCCATGATGAGCGAAGCCGGCACGCCTTTGCCGGAAACGTCGGCGATCGCGATGCCGAGCCGGTCGTCATCCACTTTGATGTAATCGAAATAATCGCCGCTCACCTGGCGCGCCGGCACATTGATGCCGTTGATTTCAAAACCATTGACGGCCGGGGCCTCCGCCGGAAGAAGGATGCGCTGAATATCGCGCGCGATTTCAAGATCGTGATCGAGCCGTTTCTTTTCGTTCGCCTCGGAGTAAATGATGGCGTTGTAGAGAGCGAAAGCGGATTGCTCGGCGATCGATTTGAAAACGACGAAATCGCTTTGCGAGAAAGGCGTCCCGCGAGCGCCGTTGGCGAGAGCGAGCACGCCCATGTTTTGTTTACCGTAAAGCAGGGCGCTGACGATGAGCGAGCCCACACCAAACGAGCTGCCGCGCAGCTTGGCCAACTCCGGCGCTTCCGAAAGCTCGTTCAAACAGACCGATTGCCCCATTTGCCAGATCCGGCCAATGATCCCCTCGCCTAACGGAATCGCGTGCAAACGCAGATAACTCTCCAGCGCGACAGGCGTGATCGCCGACTGCTCGAGAATCTCCGGCGGCACATCGACGAGTGGCGGGCAACCCTTCGAGATAAATGCCGGCATCAACTTCGCGCCGGTGCGATCGCTCAGGTAAAGCGCGCCGCCGTGCGCGTCTAAGACACGCGTCGCGCCTTCAACAATCAACCGGTGCAAATCGTGCGGGCGAATCGTCTCGCGAAACGCTTCGCCCAACCCATGTAAGAAATCGAACACGAGCGTTTCCTCGACCTGGATTTCTTCCTTGGAACGCTCGAGCAGCCGGATGCGGCGACGTAACAAGAGCGCGGTGTAAATCCAACCGGCAACGGATGCGAGCAGCAACCCGCAGAGAACAATCGGCCACATCGTCGCGAGGCGAGCTTACTTCGAGGCCGTTTTCTGATGGAGGTCTTGCTTCAGATAATCGAGAACGTCCTTGAAACGGGGAACATTTTCCGGCGCGGCCTCGCACAGCGCCTCGTGTGCCTCCAGCATGGTGCGCGTTTGCTCGCGTTTTTGCTCGCGCGCCGCTTCCGCGGCGGATCTTCCGGCGAGCATTTCACATTCCGGCGCGACGGCGCCATTGGCATGCATGTCGAACAGTTGATCAAGACCCAGACCGGAGAGCAGCTCGTGGCTGCGCGTGCCGCAGTGGACGATATGAAGATGCCCCTGGCCAAGTTCCTTCAAGCGCAGCGCCACTCCAGCCATCGTTCCCATGAAAGTGGAATCCATCATCGCGCAATTGGCCAGATCGACAATGAATTCGCGGTAACCACGATCGACCATCTCGCGCGCGAACTCTTTCAGGTTCCCGCTATTCAAAAAATTGCCCTTGCCTTCGACCTTGACCCAGACAGCTGGGCCATTCACACCGACTTGAATCGACGATTCCACCGCTGTGCATAAAGATACAAGATCGACAATCAGCCTGTCAAACCCCAGCCCTTCCTCGGGCGGGCACGCTCGGCTCGGTGAAAGCCTTGTCTCAGCTCACTCCCACAAGTAGGAGCGGTTCTCTGCCACGACGCGGCCGTTCTCAACCAACAGACAGCGCCACGCGGTCACCCGGCCGTCATCGAAGTAATCGTCGCCCACGACCTTGAATTCTGTTTTGTGCGTTCCGCGCACGTTGGCATAGGAGACCTCCTGCGCCTGGATGAAATCGTGCAGCTTTTCCTGCCGATACTCGAGCCGCACGGTCACATCGGCCGGCCGTTTCGCACGCCAAAAGAAATCGAAGTAGTTTCCATAGCGCTCACGTTGATCGAGCTTCGTAAGCGCGCCAAAAAGCCGGTAGGAGCGTTCAAAGCCAATGGCAGAATCCTGGCTCACCGTATTTTGGTTGTTCGAACCGGTCGGTGACGTCTTGTGCAGCTTGCTTTGCGTCAGGTCCTGCAATTTCCCTTTCGCGCCGGGCTCGCTCAAAAAAAAGAGTTTGGTTTTGCGAAATTCAAAATCGTCGCTCAAAGCCACCGGCAGCGGTTTCACTCGTGCGACAACGCTAGGCTCCTGCGCGGGCGCGCGAAGAGTCGCCAGCAAAACAATCGGGGCAAGCGCCATCCGCAGTTTCATTGCCCGCTAATGAAAACGATTGCGGCACGGCATGTCAATATGGGTCGTCTCCGCGGTATCCGTCGTATATTCCCGTATGCTGGAGATTCGCTACGAACGCGGCGTCTATTTGCCGCGACAAAATCTCTGGCTCGACCCATGGGACGCGAAGCCGTTCGCATTCGTGTCGCACGCACATAACGACCACATCGCGCCGCACGCGGAGATCATTGTATCAGAACGCACGGCTCGACTGATGCAGGCGCGGTTGCCAGCAAAACGAATCGAGCATGTCTTGCCGTTCGGTCAAAAACGACGCGTCCACGATGTCGATGTTACGCTCGTGCCGGCCGGCCACATCTTTGGCTCCGCTCAGTTTTTTCTCCACAGCGAACGCGAATCACTACTCTACACCGGCGACTTCAAGTTGCGCCGGGGCAAATCCGCCGAACCGGCGGAATGGATCCATGCCGACACGCTCATTATGGAAACGACCTTCGGACGGCCGCGCTATCGCTTCCCACCCACCGAGCAGGTCGTCGATCAAATTGTGGCTTTCTGCCGCGAAACGATCGCGGACGCCGCCGTGCCGGTACTGCTCGGATACTCGTTAGGCAAAGCGCAGGAAATTCTCTGCGCACTCGAGGGCGCCGAACTGGTGCCCATGCTGCACGGGGCGGTTTTCGAGATGACACGCATCTGCGAGCAGCTCGGTCAACGCTTCTGCAAGTATGTCCGTTACAAACCAGACAATGTCGCCAGCAAAGTCCTGGTTTGTCCGCCCAGTGCGAACCGGTCGCGGATGCTGGAGAAGATTGCGCGCAAACGCGTCGCCCTGATCAGCGGCTGGGCGCTCGATCCAAGTGCAATCTATCGATATCAGGTCGACGCGGCTTTCCCGCTCTCCGACCACGCCGACTACGACGATCTCCTGCGTTATGTCGATCTAGTCCGACCCAAGCGCGTACTCACCGTGCACGGCTTTGCGTCAGAGTTCGCCCGGGACGTGCGCGAGCGCGGGATCGAGGCGTGGGCGCTGAGCGAAGAAAACCAGATGGAATTCGCGCTGCAAAAAACTGCGGTACCGGCACGCGTGTCGTCTGCGTCTCACCAAATAGTGGCCGACACCGCCGCCGCTACCGCATCAGAATTTCGCGCTTTCGCCGACGTTGGTGAAGCGATCGCAGCGACTGCGGCGAAATTGGAGAAAGCACGCCTGCTCGCAGATTATTTGCGGACGCTGGACGAGGAGCAGCTTGCGATCGCGGCCGTTTATTTCACGGGGCGCGCGTTTGCGCAAAGCGACCTGCGCGCGCTGCAAGTGGGCTGGGCCGTAATCTTCCGCGCCTTGCAAGCGGCGGCGAAGATTGACGACGCCGAATTCCATCACATCGCGGCCAAACACGGCGATGCGGGCAAGAGTGCCTTCGAAGTGCTTCACGGGCGCACGGTGTCGAGGCCGTTCAGTCTGCGTCAATCGCGCGAGCTGTTCGATGATTTGCACAGGACACGCGGCCCGATTGCCAAAGCCGAATTGCTGCAGGCGCGCTTCGCCTGTTTGTCGGCACCCGAAGGCGAATACGTCGTCAAAATTTTGACCGGCGATCTACGGATCGGTTTGCGCGAAGGCCTGGTCGAGGAAGCG
>DATDFJ010000165.1:0-22262 GCA_036522675.1 Chthoniobacterales bacterium
AAGTCAATCGACGCGATCGCATCGATTTTCGGCGTGCTGCGTGCGGGCGCTGCTTATGTGCCGGTTGACCCAGCCGCTCCGTTTGCCCGGAACGAGGGCATCCTGAAGAGCTGCAGTGTCGCGGCCGTGGTCGCGCAACAGCCGCACGCGAAAACATTGAGCGACAGCTGGGCGTCGGAGCAGAGGCCGCACATTGTCTCACTGGACAAGACCGGCGGCGGCAACTCTCTGCGTGCTGCGCTCGAACACGAGCAGTTGAGCGCGTCGGAGAAGGAATCGGCTCCCTCCGTTCGCCCCAGCGACACTGCTTACATCCTGCATACGAGCGGCTCAACTGGTCGGCCCAAAGGCGTTGTCCTCTCTCACCTCAATGCGGCCGTGTTCGTCAACTGGTGCCACGACACTTTTCAGCCGACGCCGCAGGATCGGTTGTCTTCCTACGCGCCACTGCACTTCGACCTCTCCATTCTCGACGTCTTTCTGAGCATCAGCAGTGGCGCGACGCTGGTGTTGATCGACAGCAAGACGGCCAAGACGCCGAAAGCGCTGGCTGCAGTCATCCCAGAACAGCGCATCAGTATATGGTACTCGACGCCGACCGCCCTCATGCTTCTCATGCAAGCCGATCTGCTCCAGTACGACTGTTCGTCACTGCGTATCGTACTGTATGCCGGCGAAATTTTTCCGCTCGGTTCGTTGCGTGAACTGCGCAAATTACTGCCCGGCGTGACGTTCTACAATTTGTACGGCCCGACCGAGACGAACGTTTGCACGTTTTATCGGCTGCCGGACGATATTTCGCAGCTGAATGAGTCAGTTCCGATCGGTGAGCCATGTCCTTATGCGCGCACTAAAGTCGTGGATGACAATGGACAGACGGTGGCTGCTGGCGAGATGGGAGAGTTATTGGTCGCTGGCGGCAGCGTGATGCAGGGCTACTGGGCCGGGGCCGAACGGCGCGCCGACCCTTTCGCGGTCGATTCCGCCGGAGAGCGGTGGTATCGCACCGGAGATTTTGTCAGAGAAGATGCCGGCCGAAATTATCGGTTCCTTGGCCGGCGCGATCGGATGGTCAAGAAGCACGGTTACCGGGTGGAGCTGGATGAAATTGAGGCCTGTTTGCATCGGCACCCCGCGATAAAAGAAGCAGCCGTCGTTGGCGTAGACAATTCCGTGGCCGGGATGCAGATCACCGCCTTTGTCGCCAGCCCCGGCGCGAAGTTGTCGATCATCGAGCTCAAAAAATTTTGCGTCGAAAATCTGCCGGCCTACATGGTGCCGGATTTCTTCCGCTTTCACGCCGTTCTTCCGAAAACTTCAACTTCAAAAATTGATTACACTTCGCTCAAGGGAGCGCTGCAAAACGAGGCCGCGGCCTGACAAAAGTTTGGACGTGCTTTTTTGTGGCCTCTGCGGTAGCTTTTTATGCTGATGCCATCGGAGTCGAAGGGTAGTCCAACACCCGTTCCAACCAAGGCGGACGTCGTCGTCATTGGCGGCGGCCCGGCCGGCACCACCGCCGCCAATCTGCTCGCCCAGAAGGGTTACGAGGTTGTGCTCCTGGATAAGGCGCGTCATCCGCGACTGGTCGTTGGCGAAAGCGTGTTGCCCCACGTCTGGAAGTACATCGATCTCGCCGGCGCCAGAGCAGACATCGAAAAAGCAAACTTTATCGCAAAATCGGGCGGCACTGCAATTTGGCGCGGAACGATTCGCCAGATGAAGATGGTCGATTTTGGTTTTCGCGATCCGTCCCTGCACGTCGAGCGCGATGAGTTCGATGAAATACTTTTGCGCGTGGCCGCGCGACGTGGTGTGCAAGTGTTCGAAGAAGTCGGCGTGCAGCAGATCAATTTCGACAACGGCAATAAGACCGTAATCTACAATGATCGTCGTGCCGGCGAGCAAGGCGGCATCCGTTGCCGTTACATTGTCGATGCAAGTGGACAGGGCGCGGTCATTGCGAACCAGCTCGGGTTTCGCGAGCCGGACAAAGACCTGCGGTTCATCAGCGTCTGGGGCTACTATGATAACTCTGACTACATCGGCCAGGGCGGCTTGCTTTGTCCATGGCAGAAGCGACGCGAAATCAGACCGACGACGATTCAACTGGGAACGTCACAACTTGGCTGGGGCTGGTGCTGGCACATCGTCCAGAAGGAGCACACTAGCGTGGGACTGGTCCTTCCGCCTGAGCAGGCGGCGCAATTCAAAGCCACTGGCGGAAAACTTGAACAGCGTTTCGATCAAGCTTGTCGCGAGCTGCCGATCATCGGCATGCTTTTGGAAAACGCGCAGCTTGTGCCGGGCTCGATGCACGCAATCCGTGACTTTGCCTTTCGACCCACTCAGCTCGCGGGACACGGCTGGTGTCTGGCGGGCGACGCGGCTGCTTTCGTTGATCCAATTAATTCGGCCGGTGTTGTAACTGCTTGTTACACGGGCTATGCATCGGCGTGGCTAGCGGATGCCTGCCTGAGTAAGCCGGACAAGAGTAATGTCTCGACGGAAATCTTTTCGACACTGGTGCGGCGCCGACTCAGCTTGTTCCGAATCTCTGCGCTCCCAGTCGGTTACAACAGCTATCCCGAGGATAACGACATCGCGCTCGGTGCGGCGCGACTCGATTCGCGAAACGAGCAGGAATTGCTCCTCGTACAAGCGAAACTAACTGACCGGAGCCCGAACCTCGCGCCGCTGTTCGCGAAGGATCCCCGTCTCAAGTACGATGACACCGACAAGTACCGCGAAGTACCCGAACTGGTGCCCGTGCGCGACGAGGTCGAGGTCGCTTCAGCAGCTACGTAGCAGTACGAGAATGATGCCACCGCGTAGCTTCCCTTTACGAATTGTCGATCTTCGCCGTGCGTTACTGACAAACAATTACTGAGCGAAACGGAGGAATGAAGAACTATCAGGTGATTATCATCGGAGGCGGCCCGGCAGGCGCGGCGACAGCGCTTTATCTGCTGAAGCTTGGAATTAAGCCGATCCTACTCGAGAAGGCTGCATTTCCTCGCTACCACATCGGCGAGTCGCTTACGGGCGAGGCTGGCGGATGCCTGCGCGATCTTGGCGTCGATCATCTCATGAGTGAGCAGAAGTTTCCGATCAAGCACGGAGTGGTTGTTTACGGGCCTACGGGGGGCGAATCGTTTTGGGTGCCGGTGATGAAACGAGATGAAGCCAAGCAACTTCAACCGGCAACCACGTGGCAGGTTCGCCGCAGCACGTTCGATAAACTGCTTCTTGATGCGGCTATTGAACGCGGAGCGGACGTGATTCCGGCAGCGGCAACAGCGACGTTGCAAGACAATGGCCGATTGAGTGGCCTCACCATACGCACTGAGAACGGCACCGAGGAAAAAGTAAGATCTGAGATGGTCGTCGATGCCTCAGGTCAAACGACTTTTCTGGCCAATCAATGCCGTCTCATGGGCGAGAAAGAGCGCGGCAACTACAGCAAACAAGTAGCCGTCTTTTCCCAGGTAAAACAGGCTGTCCGCGAAACCGAGCAAGGCGCTGCCAACACCTTGATCTTTTACGAGAAAAAGAACCACTGGGCATGGTTGATTCCAATTGATGACGAAATAACCAGTGTCGGAGTTGTTGTTCCGCGCGAGTACTTCTCAGCACAGCGGTTGTCGCCGGCAGACTTTCTTCGCTCGGAGCTGATGACGATGAACCCGGAGTTAACTAAAAGGGTGCCGGACCTCACATTCGTCGAGGAAACACGCTCGGCCAGCAACTATTCATATCACATCAAACAGTTCACCGGGCCGGGATTTCTTTGCGTGGGCGATTCGCATCGGTTCATCGATCCGATCTTCTCCTTTGGCGTTAATTTCGCCCTCAAAGAGGCGCAATTCGCTTCTGAAGTTGTGGCTATGCACCTTTCCGGTGATCCTGGCGCGACAAGTGCGCTGTCCGCTTACCAAAGCTTGAGTGAGCGCGGGCAGGACATTATTCAGGATTTGGTTGATGTTTTTTGGGACTACCCGATGCGATTCCTCGTGCTCACCCATCACCCGCGGCACAGGGACGAGATGATCGACATCTTCGCCGGACGTATTTTCCTCGAAGAAGTTTTCAAATCTGCCGCGTATAACGCATTGCGTCAGTGTGTCGTCAAGCATGCGGCTGTGACGAGCTAAGAACCAGGGGCGGACCGGGCAGGGAATGGAGGTTTCGGCGACGCAAGAACAACAACATCCTCGCTCCGACAGTTATCCGCTTTACGCACCTCGCCCTTTAACTATCCGAAAACTACTCAGCACATGACTACCAACACCGCAACCGTCACTCAGCCGCCTGCACAAGTTTCAAGGAACGGCTTTCACCTACAGCGCACGCCACTCTGGCTCGGCGCGCTCGTTGCCTTGATCGGCGCGACGATAGCGACGTTGGCTGTAAAGGCTGACTGGATGTTCCTCGGGGATGCCTATCAGTTCGCTTTCAAGCAGACCGATGTGGCGATGACTTGCGGCGGTCTCGCATTATTAGTCGGGGGTCTCACCGCGATGTTGCCGGGCATCTGGCACAGAGCGGGCGAGTGGCTTCTCGTTGTCGTCGCTGTACTGGCCGTACTCGTGGCGGCCGACATTCCGATTAATTTCGACTTGGGCAGTCAACCTTCGACTAATGCTGGCGAACGCGACGCGCGTATGCAGCACATGAGGCAGCGGCGCACCAACTATTTGAAAGCCGCACAGACAGCGGTATCTCACGATCCGACGTCGAAGTTCATCATGCTCATTTTCCTCGGCGGAGCAGTTGCTCTGGTGCGTTCCTCGGCGCCGGGGCGCGACAAACGCGAGGCTACTCAGCAGGTCCGCTTGCCCAGCGTCGACACCCCTACCATCACGCGGTTTCTCGGTCTGGAAGTTCAGCTCGGTTTGTTAGTCGCTCTCATGCAGCAGTTCAATCTGGTCAGCCCGGTTTTCAACCATCAGATCATGCTGCTGATCTTCTTCGGTTTCCTCATCCACTACTTTCTTCCGTTCGAATACCGGCTGCCGTTTTTTCTTTTTCTCTCCCTTAGCGCGATCGTTTGCGTATTTGGCGTGGTGCAGGCGTGCTGGCTCGTCGGGATCGGACTCGCCCTTATTGGGCTTTGTCATCTGCCCGTGCGCTTCATGTTTCGGATCGTGCTGGTCGTGCTCGCGGGCATCGCTCTGGCCGAGCTTCGCGGTCGCTGGTTTCATGCGCCGTGGAGCGATGCCATCTGGCCGATCTTGGCCTCGATGTTCATGTTCCGGGTCATTGTTTATCTTTACTCGTTAAAACACCGCAAAGCGCCGGCCACCTTCTGGTCCTCGCTCTCCTACTTCTTCCTTTTGCCGAATGTCGTGTTCCCGCTCTTTCCGGTAGTGGATTACGCAACCTTCTATCGCAATTACTACGATGCCGACCGACATCTCATTCACCAACGCGGGTTAAAATGGATTTTCTGGGGCGTCATTCACCTGCTGCTCTATCGCTACATTTATTATTACGTGGTCATTGCGCCGGAGGCGGTCAACAGCGTTGCCAGCCTGGTGCGCTATTTGATCTCCAATTTCCTGCTCATTTTGCGGCTCTCGGGCCAGTTCCACCTCGTGATTGGAATCTTACTTCTCTTTGGTTTCGATCTGCCGCGAATCATGAATCGTTACTGGCACGCGGACAGTTTCACTGACTTCTGGCGGCGCGCGAACATCTACTGGCGCGACTTCATGCAGCGGGTGGTCTTTTATCCGATCTATTTTCGTCTGCGGCACTGGCCGGCGACGGCGAGTCTGCTGTTTGCCACAGTTGTTGTGTTCGTGGTTACGTGGGCACTGCACGGCTGGCAATGGTTCTGGCTGCGCGGCTCCTATTCGCTTTCCGCGCCGGATGTGTTGTTTTGGACCGTATTTGGCGCGGTGGTTGCGGCCAACACGCTTTACGACGCGAAAAAGGCCGGCCGCAAAACAGCGACGGCCGGCCGGGACCGCAGCCCTCGCCAGATCGCGCTGCACACGTTGCGCATTATGGGTGTCTTCGCTGTAATCTGTCTGCTTTGGTCAATCTGGATTAGCACGAGCCTGGGCGAATGGGTGTCGCTCTGGAATGTTCCAGCGCCAACGTGGAACGATGTTAAGTTCGTAACGGCGGTGCTCCTTGCTGGCGCCGCGCTGGCGTTGTGGGGCGCGCTCGCGGCGCGGAAAGAGGAATTGCCCGGCCTTGGCGCGCGCACGAGCGCGCCGGCCGCTGCTCAGGAGAAATCCTTTCTGGCTGTGGCGCTACCCACTGGCGCGGCGATTGCAGCTTTGTTGCTGATCTCGCAGCCTGGTATCTACGGCTGGGTCGCACCCAGGTTCACTTCCACCTTCGATGAGATGCGACAAGAGAAGCTCAGCCGCACAGATCTGGCAATGCTCGAGCGCGGCTACTATGAAAATCTTACTCGCGTTGAGCGATTCAATTCGCAGCTCTGGGAGCGCTACAATAAAGGAACAACCGCCCCTGATCAGCAGGGTCAAGGGCAACCGACACCCGGGATGGCACAGGAGGCTGGTCCCGATTGGCGCAACAACTATCGCGAGACAGCAGAGTTTCTCGGGATTTTGCTCAAGCCAAACCTCGGCGGCGTAAACGATGTGTTTCACACCAATCGCTGGGGGATGCGAGACAAGGATTATGAGAAGAAGCCGGCTCCGGGGATTTTGCGCATTGCCATGGTGGGCGGTTCGCCTGAAGTGAACCGAGAAGTTATGAACAAGGATCTATGGGAAGCGGTGCTGGAAGACCATCTCAATCAGGAAAACGACCACAAGACATACAAGCAATACGAAATCCTAAATTTCGCCGCCGCCACTCACACTGCGCTCCAGCGCCTCGCGATGTTAGAGAACAGGGTTTTTGAGTTTCAGCCAGACATCCTTTTTTACGTCGGCCATCCATCCGACCGCACCAAAGCGATCAACCGTCTGGCCGAAGTCGTGATGACTGGGACACCGATTCCGTACGATTACCTCAGACAGTTAGTTACGAAAACCGGTCTGAAACGCGACATGGAGGTCAGAACGATGCGGGCGCGGCTGCAACCTTATGGGAATGAATTGATCCAGTGGGTTTACAAGCAAATCGCCCAGGATTGTCGCAACCATTCCGTCGTCCCGGTTTTTCTGTATCTGCCTAACCTCAGAGCGCTCGGAGAAGAGGAGACGTCCGACCACCTGCGCCTGGCTGCCGAAGCTGGTTTTAAGATCATAAATCTGTCGGGGATTTTCAACGGTTATGATGAAAGGACATTGCATCGGAACGACTGGGACTTTCATCCTAATACCAAAGGTCATAAGATCATCGCGGACCGATTGTACGAGACGCTGCGACAAAATCCTGCTCTGTTGGAAAAGGCGACAACTCAAGTAACGAAACGGTAGGCAGCCACTCGGCTGTTCTACCGGTACTGGCCTACGATCACCGGATTTTGGCGGCATAGGTTCAATTCAGAGCGCCTTCCTCTTTGGCTGGCTGCGATAGCCGCAGTCGCGGGGGCAGTTATCAGCGCACTCGCGATCAAGCTTGACTGGAGCTCCGTCGGAGACAACTCCGGCTTCGCTCTTGGGCCGAGTTCTAGCATGCTGGCCTGCGGCGGCGTCGCTTTGTTCGTTGGTGGGATCACCGCGCTATTGCCAGTTTCTCGGCGGAAAATTGGCGACTGGGTTTTGATTGGCGTCGCTGCGGCGGCTGTTGCCCTGGCTTCAGATGTCGCCATCAGTTTTGATCAATCGAAGCCAGCTCCCGGCAATAATGTCATCTCCGACGCACAGGCGGTACATCAACGAGCGCGCAAGTTGTTGCTTTTGAAAGCGGCGCAAGACCGACCAGCAGCTGATCTGACGTCCAAATTTGTCATGCTCATGTTGTTGGCGGGAGCGGTTGGACTACTTCGCCGATCAGCTCCGCTACGAGAGGTGAGCGACGCGAACCTCCAGGCCCGCTTACTTGCGTCGGACGTGCCATCAATCACCCGGTTTCTCGGCCTTGAAGTTCAACTGGGGTTGCTTGTTCTTCTGAGCCAGCAATTCAACCTGCTCAGCCCCCTGTTTAATCATCAGATTCTTCTCCTGATTTTTTTCGGGTTCCTGGTTCATTATTTTCTGCCCTTTGAATATCGGCTGCCGTTTTTTCTTTTTCTTTCCCTTGGCGCGATCGTTTGTGTCTTTGGCTGGATCCAGGGGGGATGGCTGGTCGGCATCGGACTCGTGCTAATTGGGCTGTGTCATTTGCCGATACCTTTTCGCTTGCGAATCGTGCTCGTGCTGCTGGCGGCAGTCGGCCTGGCCGCGTTTCGTGTCGGCGAGTTACATGCTCCGTGGAGTGAGGCGATCTGGCCGATCCTGTCTTCGATGTTCATGTTTCGGCTGATTGTTTATCTCTATTCGTTGCAGCATCGCAAAGCGCCAGTCACCGTCTGGTCTTCGCTTTCCTATTTTTTCCTACTGCCGAACGTCGTCTTTCCGCTCTTCCCGGTGGTGGACTACGCGACGTTCTATCGTAACTACTACGACGCGGATCGACATCTCATTCATCAGCGCGGATTGAAATGGATCTTTTGGGGTGTCATTCACTTGCTGGCTTATCGTGCCGTTTATTACTACATCGTGATCGGGCCCGAGGACGTAAACAGCGTCACCGACTTGGTCAGGTATCTCGTCTCCAACTTCCTGCTCATCTTGCGGCTATCGGGCCAGTTCCACCTCGTCATTGGTGTGTTACTGCTGTTCGGCTTCGATCTGCCACGGATCATGAATCGTTACTGGCACGCGGCGAGTTTCACCGATTTCTGGCGCCGGGCTAATATCTACTGGCGCGACTTCATGCAGCGCGTCGTCTTTTATCCCATCTATTTTCGTCTGCGACATTGGCCGGCCACGGCCAGTCTGCTTTTCGCTGCGCTCGCCGTGTTTTTCATCACCTGGGCTTTGCACGGTTATCAATGGTTCTGGCTGCGCGGATCGTATTCCATTTCGGCTCCGGACGTGTTGTTCTGGACACTTTTCGGAGCCCTGGTTGCGGCCAACACTATTTACGACGCGAAAGTTGCGGCACGCAAGAAGGCGACGGCTGGCCGAAAGCGAAACTTCGCGCAACTCGCGCTGCACACGTTGCGGATTGTCGGCGTGTTTTGTGTGATTTGTCTGCTCTGGTCGATTTGGATCAGCACGAGTCTTTCGGAATGGGTCTCGCTTTGGGCTGTGCCAGCACCGAGTTGGAAAGATGTAACCGTCCTGGGACCAACTCTGCTTGCCGGAATTGCACTGGCGGCGTGGGGCGCGCTCACAGCAGGAAAAGAAGAACTTGCCAGCGCCGCCCCGAGCACGATGGCGGCTCGTCCTGAGAAGTCTTTCTTCACACTGGCACTCCCAACCGCCGCGGCTGCCCTGGCTCTTTTGGTGATTTCGCAACCCGCGGTTTACGGCCGATTGGGCGACAGGTTCGCTGCAATCGCAGAAGAGCTGAGCAAGGAAAAACTCAGTCGCCAGGACCTGGCAACGCTCGAGCGTGGTTACTATGAAAACCTCACCCGGGTCGATCGATTTAATTCCCAGCTTTGGGAGAGATACAACAAAGGAGGTAACCAACAGGAAGAAGCGCGCGATGAGCTTCAGGGGCGAACCGATTGGCGCGCCAACTACGTCGACACCGGCGATTTTCTCGGGTTTGTCCTTCGTCCTTCGCTCGGATCGCCGGATGCTCCATTTCACACCAACCGCTGGGGAATGCGAGACAAGGAATACGACAAAGCACCACCTCCGGGTACTTGTCGCATCGCATTAGTCGGCGGCTCTCCGGAAATGAATAAAGAAGTTCCCAACAACAAGCTTTGGGAGGCGATTCTGGAGGAGCGTCTGAATCGCGAAAATGATCACAAGGCAGTAAAGCACTACGAAATCTTGAACTTCGCCGCTGCCACGCATAGTTCGCTCCACCGGCTGGCCATGTTTGAAACCAGGGCGCTTTCGTTTCAGCCGGACATTCTGTTTTACATCGGCCATCCCTCGGATCGCCTTAAGGCGAACAACCGTCTGGCCGAAGTTGTCATGGGTGGAACGCCGATTCCCTACGACTACCTCCGAGACATCGTAAAAAAAGCAGAGGTCGGCCCGGACATGCCGATGCGGGAACTCCGGGCGCGATTACGCCCGTATTCGGATGAAATCCTGGTTGGGACATACCGCCGCATCGTCGACATCTGCCGCGAGCGGAACATTCTACCTGTCTTCATCTATTTGCCGAATCTTCGCGGTTTAGGGGAGGAGGAAACGCCGGACCATCTTCGCTTTGCTGCCGAAGCTGGTTTCAACGTGCTCAATATGAGTGGCGTCTTTAACGGCATCGACGAACAGACTTTGCATAGAAACGACTACGATTTTCATCCAAACGCTAAAGGCCACCGCATCATTGCCGACCGGCTTTACGAGGCGCTGCAGAAGAATCCGGCGCTGCTACAAAAAACTCAGGTTACTCAGCGGTAGTTCATTGTTATGAAGCGCGGCTCGCGCGTCGTTTCGCGCGATTGGCAGGTCCCCTTGCTGCGCGATTATCGAAGTGCAATCTTTGTCGCTCGGCGCCGACATAGCTCAGTTGGTAGAGCAGCGGTTTCGTAATCCGATGAACCTTTTAGCTAGAAACTGAATGCCTCAGGCGAAAACGCGAACAACCGCGGCAGGACATGAACACAAGACCTCATATCGTCAACATGCGGTCAAGTGCCTTCGCGTAAGGCCCAATGGAAATGACGAAAATTGGACTCGACACCGCAACTATGTTACAGCTGTTGTGGGGTAGGCTTCAGAACTTGTCGCAAGCAAAAGCATTCCTTTTAGGCGCTCGCAATCTGCAAAAATACAATTGACACTGTCCGGCCTCGGCGGGCAAAGTGGCACTCGCGCTAAGTCCGTTGGGCTCTGCCAAGAACTCCACCGGACCACTCATCCCGCAGGGTAAGCCGTGAGCGAAAGGCTCGTTCACAAAAGATGAAGAAAATAATCACATGAAAACAAAAACCGATGTTGCTTATCCCGCGTCCACGTTGTTCGCCGTCGCATCGCTTGTAAAGATTCCTGCGCTGTTCCGGCGATTTAGCATCTCCCTAATTGGCGAGGCAGCCGTAATCGTAACGCTGTCGGCCATTACTGGAACTGCCCACGGACAAGGTTTTGAGAACCGGGACTCGGAGGCGCCGGCTGCGGGCAGATGGCAAAGGCTGGTCAATCAACCGCCCGTCCTGTGTGACACTGCTCTCCTGCTCACTGATGGAAGGGTGATGATGCACCAGTACGGAGACCCGCATAACAATGGACAAGGAATGAATAATTGGTGGGCGCTTACTCCTGACGCCAACGGGAGCTACCTCAACGGCACATGGTCTCAGCTTGCGTCAATGTCGTCCAATTACGGCCCGCTCTACTTCGCCTCAGCGGTGCTAGCCGACGGCCGAGTGATTGTGGAAGGCGGCGAATATAACTTCCTTAGTTTTGCGGAAACGAACCAGGGTTCCCTTTACGATCCTGTGGCTAACACATGGACATCCATTAGTCCGCCCGTCGGCTGGTCGGAAATCGGTGATGCACCCGGTGCCGTGCTGGCGGATGGCACCTTTACTTTGGGCAATATTACCTCCAGAAGCCAGGTTTTGTTTAACGCTGCTACCTTGACTTGGACACCGACAGGGATGGGCAAGGCTGACGATTTTTCGGAAGAAGGCTTTTGTCTGCTGCCGAGCGGTGAGCTTTTGCTCGTCGATTCCGAAAATGGCACGAATTCGGAGCTATACAATCCCGCGACAGGCCAGTGGAGCAGTGCCGGCAGCACCATAGTTCACCTGCCCGATTCCGGCAGCCTCGAGATCGGTCCCCACATCCAACGCCCTAACGGCACGAGTGTGGCCTTTGGCGGAACGGTGCACAACTCTATTTTTGATTTCGCTACCAGGACTTGGACTCCCACCTCTGATTTCCCCAATGGTAATGACATGGCTGATGCTCCTTGCGCCGTGCTGCCGAATGGCAACGTGTTGGTTGCAGCGAGCCCTGGTATTTTTGCGCCACCCGTTACATTCTTTATCTTTGACGGAACGAATTTCACACAGGCGCCAGCCACGCGGACATCAGGGCAACTCACGTCTTACCAGGAACGCTTCCTAGTATTGCCTACTGGCGAGGTGCTGTCTTTGGTAGCTGACGGCTTTCAGAACCACATCGATGCCGAACTGTTCACTTCTTCCGGGGGGCCTGATCCTGCCTGGCGTCCTAATATCACTTCGGTTCCGAGTACGCTTACTCGTGGCACGACCGTGCAGATCTCAGGCACTCAGTTCAACGGGCTTACAGTCGGTTCCGATTATGGCGACGATGCCACTAATGCCACGAACTATCCGATCGTCCGCATCACAAATATCGCTACAGGGCACATCTTTTATGCTCGCACACATGACCATAGCACCATGGGCATAGCCACAGGTAGCGCCATCGTGTCCACAATGGTTGATATTCCCACTAGCATGGAAACCGGTGCTAGCAGGATTGAAGTCGTGGCAAACGGGATTGCCTCAAGAGCCAAACGGGTTACGATCCAATGATCGAAAGCGCTGCGATTTGGTTGTATGTGTCGTTTCTCCGATAGCAGGTCTCCCTTGCTGTGTGGTTATCGGAGTGCAATCTTTGTCGCTCCGCGCCGACGTAGCTCAGTTGGTAGAGCAGCGGTTTCGTAAACCGCAGGTCGCCGGTTCAATCCCGGCCGTCGGCTGTTGATTCGTCGCTCGGGGTTCAGATCTTTGGCCTCGCTTTGTGCCAGTCGGTGCTTTGCTCGTAGGCGTGCGCGATTTGCAAAATGCGCGCTTCGTCCAATGCTTTGCCCATTAACTGCAGGCCGATCGGCAGCTGGACATTGTCGATCCTGGCAAAGCCACAGGGAACACTGATTCCACAGATGCCGGCGAGATTGCCAGTGTTGGTGAAAATGTCGGCCAGATACATCTGCAGCGGATCGGCCGTGCGCTCACCGAGCTTGAACGCCGGCACGGGTGACGTTGGCGACACGATCGCGTCTACTTTCCGGAACGCCTCGGCGAAATCTTTTCGGATGAGCTCGCGCACTTTCTGTGCACGCAGGTAATAAGCGTCGTAATAACCCGAGCTCAGCACGTAGGTGCCGAGAATGATCCGCCGTTTTACTTCCTGGCCGAACCCTTCTTCGCGCGTGCGCCCGTAATGATCGAGCAGGTCGCGCGGTTTGTCGGCGCGATGGCCGTAGCGCACGCCGTCGAAACGCGCCAGGTTGGCGGAAGCTTCTGCCGTAGCCAGAAAATAATAAACGGCGATCCCGTAGTCGGTGTGCGGGAGGCTGACATCGACAATGTCTGCGCCGAGTCCTTCCAATTGTTTGATCGCCGAATCAATCGCCGATTTCACCTGCGGTTCGATTCCTTCGATCATGTATTCTTTTGGCAACCCGAGCCGCACCCCGCGCAGATCGCGTCCGAGCGCGGCCGTATAATCCGGCACGGCCTCGTTCAAAGATGTCGTATCGCAGCGATCGTGGCCGGCAATCGCATTCATGATCAGCGCAGCGTCGCGCACTGTTTTTGCCAGGGGCCCGGCTTGATCGAGCGACGAGGCGAACGCGACCAAACCGAATCGCGACACGCGTCCGTAACTTGGCTTTAATCCGACGACGCCGCACAATGCCGCCGGCTGCCGAATCGATCCGCCCGTATCAGTTCCAAGTGCGCCAAATGCTGTATCGGTCGCGACCGCTGCGGCCGATCCGCCGCTCGAGCCGCCCGGCACGCGCGAAACGTCCCACGGATTTCGCGTCGGTTTCACGCTCGAGTTCTCGGTCGAGGATCCCATCGCGAACTCGTCCATGTTGGTTTTGCCGAACGGAATCGCGCCCGCTGCCCTCAGCTTCCGTATCACCGTTGCATCGTAGGGCGCGCGATAATTGCGCAGAATTTTCGAGGTGCAGGTGCACGGCTGACCAGCCACGCTGATGATGTCTTTAATCGCGATCGGCACACCGCCGAGCGGAAGATCGACATTTGCGTGCTCGGCTTCCTGCATGGCGGAATCGAAGTCAATTGAGAGATACGCATCGATTTTCGGTTCGACGGTTTCGATCCGCGCGCGCAAAGCCTCGAGCACTTCGCGCGGCGCGACTTCGCGGCGCCGGAGCAAAGCCTGCAAATCAGCGATTGTCAGCGCCGCCAACTCGGCCGAACTCATTCGATCACTTTCGTGACGATAAACAGCTGGTTCGCCTTTTGCGGCGCGTTGCTCAGCGCTTCGTCGGCCGTGAACCAGTCCCGTGGTTCGTCTTCGCGGAACACATTGAAAATCGGAACCGCGTGCGCCGCCGCTTCGACGTCACTGACATCGACGGCGGCGAGTTTCGCGGCGTATTGCAGCACGTCGCCGAGTTGTTTCTGGAAAAGCTGCGTCTCTTCCTCGGTCAGATTCAACCGCGCCAGCTTCGCAACGTAGCCGACATCGAGCTCGGATTTCTCAGCCATCGATCAGAAATGCAAATGTGTCGCCAGCCAGATCACCGCGACGGCGAGCGCAATGGCGAGGATCAGGAACAACAGGCGCCCTTCGCGCCGCGCTTTCCGCAACGAGCCGCGTCGCCGCGGCCCGCTCTCTTCGGCTCCGTAGCGTTTGTCCTGCAACGCTACCGATACTTCGAGACGGCTCCGGCTCGTTTGTGCGCGTCGGAGCAGTTCTTCCCGTTGCCGCCGCGAAGTTTCCTCCGCCACGCGCGGCGCGGCCTCGATCAATCGCTCCAACCTTTCGACCTCGTTGCGCAGCTCCGATTCCCGCTGGGTCAGCTCATCCTGCTTACGATGTAACGGGGTGGCCGATCTCCTCGCGCGACGAAACATGCGGCTCAGCGGGTGGCCGCGGCCATCCAGAAAAAGAGGACAAGCGCAATCACGCCGAAGATGATCAGCGGCAAAGTGAGGCCGAAGCCGATCTGCATCCATTGCCAGAGCGAACGGCCGCTTGCGCCGAGCGCCGACACCCCGGGCCCGGCTTCCGGCAACGTCTCTTCCGTATCGCCGCTGCCGCCGGCCTGCAATCGACTGCGCTGTTGACTGAACTCGGCGCGCGCGTCGTCCACCGCACTCAACGCCCGGCTCAATTCCTTGTGCAAATCGGCCGGATTCCAACTCTTCGGATCGATCCCCTCGATCAACTTGAGATGCTGCCCAAAACTCTCTCGCATCGCGCGCAATTGCTCGAGCCGCTTTTGCGTCTCGTAGCCTTCGCGCTCCAACACCACCAGCGAGCGGGTTAGTTTGTCGCTCATTTCCGCGCGCCCGCGTTCCAGCTCTTCCTGCCGCCGGCTCAACTCCTCCAGCTCGCGTTTTTGTTTTTCGATTTGTTCCTGCTGCCGTTTTAGTTGGAGCAACTGTTCCTGAGCTTTCTGCACTTGCTCGTCGAGGTGCTCGGGCGACAACGATTCTTCCTCGCTCAACTCCAGCATTTGTTCGATCGGTCGGATTTTCTCGGCCATGGCGAATTTTTTTTCGCGGCGCGCGTTGCTGCTCGCCACATTATTAACGTGTTCGCAGATTTCCAAAGTTTTTTCGCACACGCCGTCATCCCAAGCCGCGCAGACGGTGAGGGGACCTCACAGTCGGAGCGAGGGTCACGCTCATTCGGTTGTGTGATCAACCACCCAATGTGAGATCCTTCGCTTGCGCTCAGGATGACAACTAGCGGCCCGGCATCATTTCCAGCAGCACGCCTTTGAAATATTCCGTCTCCGGAATCGTCGGCACCACCGGATGGTCGAGCGCTTGCTCGAAACGCCGCAATCTCCTCGCCGAGCGTCGCGCGTCTACCAGTGCGTCACCAATCATTTGATCAAATGCGCTCTGACTCACGTGATGCGAGCACGAGAACGTGGCGAGCACGCCGTTTTTCGAAAGCAATTTGCACGCACGCACGTGCAGTTCGTGATAGCCGCGCAGCGCGTCGCTCACACCGCGTTGCTTTTGGGTAAACGACGGCGGATCGAGAATGATCAGGTCGTATTCGACCCCGGCTTTTTCGGCGCCGCGCAAAAACGCAAAGACATCCTGCTCGATCCAGCGCACCTTCAGGCTATTCCGCTGCGCATGCCTTTTTCCTGAAAGAATGTTCGTTGCGTTTTCTTCCACCGCCGCCACATCGCTCGCACCGGCCCCTGCGCAGACGAGCGCGAACGCGCCCTCATTCGCGAAACAATCGAGCACACGCCAACCGTTCGCATACTGCGCGACCACCGAATAATTGTCGCGCTGATCGAGATAAAAACCGGTTTTGTGACCTTGCAGAAGATCGACATCGAATTTCAAACCAACGATCTCAATTCGAACCGGCGACGATGGCGCGGCGCCCTCCAGAATGCCGCTGCGCAAGTCGAGTCCCTCGGATTTCCGCACGGCAGCATCATTGCGTTCGATGATTGTGACGTTGCCGACAAGATCGACAATCGCGCGGACGATCAGCGTTTTCCGCATGTCCATTGCCAGAGTAAGCGTCTGCAAGACGAAATAATCCCCGTAGCGATCCAGAATCACGCCCGGCAAGCCGTCGCTCTCGCTCCAGATCACCCGCCGCAGTCTCGGATCGATGTTTCGGCGGTCGCGGTACTCGGCCGCTTGCGCGATGCGGCGCTTGAAAAAATCCAGATCGAGGTCCTGCCGTTGCCGCGAAAAACGGCGCGCCACGATCTGCGATTTGGAATTGTAAATTGCGCTGCCGACCAGCTTGTCGCGCCCGTCCTTGAGTGAAATCACGTCGCCATCAGCCGGGCCGCCAAAGACCTTCAGCACTTCACTGGAAAAAACCCAGTCGTGTCCGTGAAGAATTCGCGCGCGCGGTTTGACGACCATTCCGCCCATGGCGAAGAATGTTAGATGCAAAACGCCGCGCAATCGATTGTCGATCTTCCCGGAATCAAAAAGCTCCGCAGTGGCAAGGTGCGCGAGGTGTTCGATCTCGGCGATACGCTCCTGTTCGTCGCGACCGACCGGATCTCTGCGTTCGACGTCATTTTGCCAGACCCGATCCCAAAGAAAGGGGCGGTGCTCAATCAGCTCTCCGCTTTCTGGTTCAATCACTTCGGCCGGATCGACAATCATTTCGTCACGGCCGATTTCGATCGATTTCCAAAACCACTGCGTCCGCTTCGCGAACAATTGGCCGGTCGCTCGATGATCGTGCGCAAAACTCAACCGCTGCCGGTCGAATGCGTCGTGCGCGGTTATCTCGCCGGCTCGGGGTGGAAAGAATATCAGCAATCCCAAAGCGTTTGCGGGATCAAGTTGCCGCCCGGCCTCAAGCTCGGGTCGCAATTGCCCGAACCGATCTTCACTCCGGCGACGAAAGCTGAAACTGGCCACGACGAGAACATCGACATGCAACGCTGCGTGCAAATCCTCGGAGACGAAGTCGCTGCGCGCGTCAAAAAACTGAGCCTGGAAATTTATTCGGGCGGCCGGGAGCACGCCGCGCAGCGCGGTATCATTGTCGCCGACACGAAGTTCGAGTTCGGCAAGATCGACAATGAACTGTTGTTGATTGACGAAGTCCTCACCCCGGATTCATCGCGATTCTGGCCGGCGGATCAATACGTTGTCGGACAAAGCCCGCCGAGCTTCGACAAACAATTCGTGCGCGATTATCTCGAGACACTCGACTGGGACAAACGCGCGCCCGGCCCACAACTCCCCGGCGACGTGGTCGCCCGCACCGCGGCAAAATACGTGGAAGCGTTCGAGCGTTTGACCGGCGGCAAACTGCAAGACTAAAAAGAGCGCGCCACGTTGTCGCGAACACCCTTTCGACTGCGCTCAAAGGTGGCGGCGCACGGCATTCTCGGCACCAAATCCGTTGCGGAATTTGCGCATTATTGGTAAAACGGATGGCCGCGACACTCACAGGAAATGCTCGTAATAATCGCTCTTGCCGTCGCGTTCGTTTACTTCGCTCTGCTCTACGTTGCGCCGGGGCCGGACAAGATCGCCGCGCCGTCGCCGCATAGCCTCGGTCGGCGGCAAGTATTTCGAAACGTTGGACTGGCCGCTCTAATTTTCTTTCTGCTCGACGGCGTCATTTTCCACAGCGGCCTGTACGAAAGAGTCCTGGAACCGCGCTCCAATGCCGGTCGAGTGGCAGCCCTGTTGCATCAGGAAAAACAACGTCGCCCGACCGGTGGCAAAGAGATTCTGGTGCTGGGCGATTCGCGAATGGGCACAGGTTTTTCCGAAGAAGTGGCAAATGCGATCGCCGCCGGGTCAGACGTTACTTTTTTCAATCGCAGCATGCCCGAATCCCTCCCGCGTCTGTGGTACTATCTGCTGCGCGAGATTGATCCTTCAGCCTCGCGTTATCAGGCGATCGTTCTGCCGCTCAAGGTCGACCTCGACCCGGCGCCATTGCACACCGCGCCGGTGCACATCAGTCAAACCGCCCCACTGTTACATTATACCGACGCGTTTAGCTTCGCGGCTTCATTTGACCACTGGCAGGATCAAAGCCGCGCATTCATGGCCTGTTTATTACGCGGCCTCGCGTTTCAGCCGGATGTGCTGGACTTTCTCGCGCATCCTGTCCAGCGCGTCAGCCATTTGCGGGTGGCGCCGCACGACTTGCGGCGGCACGCCTTGGGCCCGCATGCCAGGCGAGACGTGGTGGGACTGGAGTATGACGCGGCGACAAACGAGCTGAAAATTCCGGAGCGATTATCCAGGCGGCAAAGAAACTCGATTCAAATTTCCATTCAGCAGGCAAAAGGGATCGCTCGATCGGCCGACTGTGGGAATAACTGCTACGATTGGACGAAGCGGATTCTGGAGCGATACGACTCAAGCGAGACATCGGTTGTCCTCGTGCATCTGCCGAAAGGTCCGCTTGGCCTCGAGGAGACGAACGCGGCCGACAACAGCGCGGCCGAAGCTTTTCGCGGTCACAAGGTCGTCATGTTTGATCCAGGGCAGTTCGCCTTTCTCGAGCAGCCCGTCTACTACATGGACGGGTCGCATTTGAACGGAAAAGGGCAGGAACAATTTACCCGACGATTGACGGAAGACCTGCTCGCACAATTGGACAGCCGGCAAACGAATGGGTTGGAAGCGCCTGGGGAAGGACCGGGGCCACAGCAGTAAATCGTCATGCTTTTCAACAGCTTCGAGTTTTGGATCTTTTTCGCGGTCGTGCTGGTGGGTTTTTACAGTGTGCCGTATCGCGCCGGCAAGGTGCTGCTGTTGGGCGCGAGTTATCTTTTCTACATGTGGTGGAACCCGCGTTTTATCGCGCTGATTCTCGCCTCGACCATCGTCGATTACGTATTAGGCATTCTGCTCGAAACGGCGCAGCCGCGCCGGCGCAAGCCGCTCCTGATCGTGAGCATCGTCGTGAATCTGGGGTTCCTTGGTTTCTTCAAGTACTACAACTTTTTCGTCGGCTCGCTGGCGACGCTGCTCGGTTGGCCGGCCGATTCGCTCGCGCTCAATATTGTTCTGCCGGTCGGCATCAGCTTTTACACTTTCGCCAGTCTCTCTTACACGATCGACGTTTACCGCCGGAAAACCGCCGCGGTGCGCAACTTCATCGATTACGCTTTCTTTATCGCGTTCTTCCCGCACCTCATCGCCGGCCCAATTCTGCGCGCGAAACAATTCCTGCCTCAGGTGCAGCAGTGGCAGCGGCCAACCGCCGCTACCGTGAATCGCGGAATCGCATTGATCCTGAGCGGCCTCATCAAAAAAATGGTCTTCGCCGATCGATTCGCGATCGTTTCCGACGCTTACTTCAACAATGTCGCGGCGCATCCGGGTTGGCTCGCCGCCTGGTCCGGAGCCTTCGCGTTTGCGATGCAATTGTTCTTCGATTTCTCAGGCTATACTGACATCGCCCGCGGTTGCGCCAAACTGTTCGGCTTCGAATTCCCGCTCAATTTTCAGCGCCCATATCTTGCCACGAACGTGGTTGAGTTTTGGCAACGCTGGCACATCACCTTGTCGAGCTGGGTTAGAGATTACTTGTTCCTGCCGCTGACCCGCGGCACGCGTAGTCGGCTGAAGATTTATTTTGCGCTGGCTTTGACCATGGTTCTGCTCGGCCTCTGGCACGGAGCCAGTTGGACCTTTGTCGTCTGGGGCGTCTATTTTGGCGTATTCGTCGTCGTCTACCGGATTTTTCAGCAAAAATTCGATCCCGGATCCTTGGGCACCGTGCTTTGGCAACGTATTTTTCACCCCTTCAAAGTCACCGCAACATTTTTGCTCGTGATTGCGGCGGCGGCTTTTTTCCGGCCGAAAAGTCTGCACGACATGGTGCTGGTGTTGTCCTCTTACGTCGACTGGCGGCACACCGGGACAAGTGTCCTCACGATCGGAACGCTCGTGCTCTTTTTTGTGTCGTTCTTACTCGCTATCTTGGAAGAGCGCCGCCGTTTTATCACACGCCTTTCGCTTGCGCCCGCTTATGTCCAGGTCCCGGCCTTTGTTTCTGTGTTTCTCGTCCTGGAGTTGTTCTCCGTCACCGAGAGGGTTCCCTTTATCTACTTCCAGTTCTAACGCGCTCGCCCCGGCATCCTAAACGGAGTGAGGGACCTCTCGGCCGCAGCCAGCATGCCTACCGCAGCAACTCGCCCACCATCGATTTCTCTTCCTTCAGCTCGGCGATCGAATTGTCGATCTTGCCACGGCTGAATTCGTCAATCGGAAGATCTGGCACGATTTCGCTACGCCCGGCGGCGACGTGCACCGGAAACGATGAGATCAAATCTTTCTCTACGCCATAACTGCCGTCGGAGCAGAGCGCGACGCTGTGCCAATCGCTGCTCGGCGTGTCGGTGCTGAGAAAGCGCGCGGTATCTACAATTGCGTTGGCTGCCGAACCGGCCGACGAAAGCCCGCGCGCTTTGATGATGGCCGCGCCCCGCTGCTGCACCGCCGCGATGAAATCTTCCTTCAGCCATTTTTCGTCGCCGATCACTTCGTTCGCCGGGCGGTTGTCGATCTTGGCATTGTAGAAATCGGGATACTGCGTCGAGGAATGGTTTCCCCAGATCGTCATGTTCGTGACGCGATTGATTTCGACTCCGGCCTTGTGTGCCAGCTGCGCGCGGGCGCGGTTCTCATCCAGCCGCGTCATGGCGAACCAGCGATCGCGCGGGATCTCCTTCGCGTTATTCATCGCGATCAAACAATTCGTGTTGCACGGGTTGCCGACGACGAGCACGCGCACGTCGGCCGCGGCATTGCGCTCAATCGCCTGACCCTGCCCGACGAAGATCTTGCCGTTAATGCCTAACAAGTCCTTGCGTTCCATGCCGGCCTTGCGCGGCACGCTCCCGACCAGCAACGCCCAGTTGATGTCGCGAAAGCCTTCATCGAGATCGGCCGTCGGCACGACCGATTGCAAAAGCGGGAACGCGCAGTCGTGCAATTCCATGACCACGCCTTCCAGCGCCCCGAGGGCCTGCGGGATTTCGATCAAGTGCAGGGCCAGCGGCTGCTCCGGACCAAACATTTCGCCGGATGCGATGCGAAAAACGAGCGAGTACCCGATCTGCCCCGCGCTGCCGGTGACTGCGACTTTGATTGGCGATTTCATGGGATTTCTTATCCGCAGATTTCGCAGATTTACACAAATTTTTTTCTGGAATTTTTAATCTGCGGAAATCTGCGAAATCTGCGGATCAAACTCTTCCGTTTTTCTCAAGGAGCTCGCGAATCAGCTTCATGCGTCGTTGCTCGGTCTTGCTCGCACGCAATTGCGCAATGCTGCGTTGCATCCGCCGTGTCCAATTGCCGCTGCCGGCCGTGCCCGGCACGTTGAACCGGTATTTACGCGCGAGCAGATCGGTAATCATGACGATTGCGATCCACGATTCGCTGTTGAACAGCGCAGACATCACCGCTGGATAGAAATCCTTTTCAAAATCGACGTGCGCGGTCGTCCGTCGAAATCCGGCGAACGTGGCGATCTTCTCCAGCTCAAAGCGCGTGTGATCGGAAGTCGACTTTTCGTGCTCGAACGCTTCGGCCCACAAAGCGCGAAGTGGCGGGTGATCGTGTGTCGCATAAGTCGCCACCGAGAGTCGCTCGTATTCCGAGCCGGGCGTTACGAGTCCGTGATAGAATTCCCATTGCGGAATTTTGAAGCCGGCGATGCCGAGCGAGCGCAAGCTCGGCCGCACGTAAGTTGGAACAGTGCCCAGATCTTCACCGATCA
>DATDFJ010000166.1:0-17016 GCA_036522675.1 Chthoniobacterales bacterium
CCAAATGCCGAGAGCGAACGGATCACGCCATCGGTCATTTTGTTCGACAAGAACAACGTAGTCGTGGGCACGATCGCAAAGAACAGCTCCGTGGCCGAGCCGGAGAAGATTGTCGATTTTATCAAGCGTGAGATGGGCAAACCGAAGGAGCAATTCCATCGCGAGTTCGACAGCGTGATTTATTCGGCCGAGGAACTTTCAGCGCTCATCGTGAAAAAGTTGATCGTGGATGCCGAGCGGTATTTGAAGGAACCCGTCACCGACGCAGTCATCACGGTGCCGGCTTATTTCAACGATGCGGAGCGCACGGCGACGATCACGGCTGGACAACTTGCCGGCCTCAACGTTCTGCAAATCGTCAACGAGCCAACGGCAGCCGCGCTCGCTTATGGCCTCGACAAGCTCGACGAAGATCAAACGGTGTTCGTCTTCGATCTCGGTGGCGGCACTTTCGACGTGACCATCATGCGGATCGAGAAGCACGAGCTGCACATCCTCGCCACGAACGGCGATCACCGGCTCGGGGGCAAAGACTGGGATGACGTGATCGTCAATTATATAGCCGAGGAGTTCGACAAGCAGCATGGCGAAAATCCGTTGCTCGATCTCCAGAGCTACCAGGACCTGCAAACGCGCGCAGTTGCGGGCAAACTCCAGCTCTCCAGCCGCAAGCACACGGCCATTGTTCACAATCATCAGGGCAAAAGTGTGAAAGTAGATATGAGCCGCGCTGAATTTGAAAAGCGCACCCGTCATCTGGTCGAGAAATGCAAAACCATTTGCGAGATGGTGATGCAGGAAGCGAACGTGAAATGGGACAAGATCGATAAGACGCTGCTCGTCGGCGGGATGACGCGCATGCCGATGGTGCGCGACATGATCGCGCAGTTGTCGAAGTCGCCGGTGGTGAGCGACGTTAATCCGGACGAAGCGGTCGCGATCGGGGCGGCGATTCAAGCCACCTTGTCGATGTTGCATGAGGAGGAAGTGACCGGCGAACGCGTCCTGGCCGACACGACCCGGCAAAAATTTTCCTGTCGCGATGGCCGCCTCATCCAAGTCAACGATATCACTTCGCATACGCTCGGCGTCGTTTTGTGGGACGAGACGAACCTCGAAGAATACGTCTACCCAATGATCAAGAAGCGCACCGCTATTCCAGCGAGCGCGCGAAATTCGTTCGGCACGGCGAGCGCGAACATGCAGCACGCGCTCGTGAAGGTAGTGGAAGGCGAAAGTTCCTTGCCCGATGAATGCACCCCGCTGGGTATCTGCGATGTCGAGTTGCCGCCGTTTCTGCCCAAAGGTTCACCGGTCGAGCTGACCTACCGTTACAACGCCAATCAGGTGCTGGAAGTGTCGGTGGAAGCCTGCGGCAATCAGTCGAAGGTTTCGATCGAGCGCAATACCGGCCTCGCGCCGAGCGAAATGGAGAAAGCGATGTCGGGCTTGGAAAAGCTGACGGTCGAGTAAATGCCTAAATGCAACGTCAACTTTCCCGTTCCACTCCCTGACGATCCGCACAAATGGGAAGGCTGGAACAATTACAAGTCGCCCAATTTTTACGAGCGGCTATGTCTTGATCCGAGCTCGAACCCAAGCAACGAACTGATCGAGGAGCGTTGCCGCGAACTGTTGCGTTGGTGGCAAAAGAAATTGCCGCTCAAAAACCAGCCGAGCAACCCGCTCGCCCAATTGCTTCGCGCCGGCCTCGACGAATCCTCTCGCTACCTGACCGAGGCGCGCGTGGAGCTGCTCGATCCAGAGCGGCGTCGCCTGCTCGATGATGAAATCGCCGCCCAGGAAGAGGCCGAAGCGTTGGCGGAATTTCAAAAGTATCTCGCCTTCGCGACCGCCGACGGCACGCTGACGAGTGACGAGGAAAAAAATCTCGCCCGTTTTGGGAACGAACGCGGGCTGACCAAAGAACTGATTGCCGCCGAGATCGATGCCGAGTTGCGCCGGAGCGGTGCGCAACGCATGCAACCGCCGGTCACGCCTCCAGGCGGAAGGTCGCTCCAGGCGCACAGCGCGGGCGGCGGCGCCAATCCACAGGAAGAATTTCTCCGCATGCTGCGCTTGAGCGGCCTCGACAGCTTCGAGATGACCGACGATCAGCGCGACGCCTTCATCAACATGGCGGAAAGTCTCGGCATCGATGCCGGCGAAGCCGAGGACCTTGTCGATCTTTATCTCGACGAAGCCGACGCCGCCTCCGACGTCGCTCCCAAGCAAGAGCTCATTCGCGCCGAAACAATCCGTCCTGAGCCGCGCCAGGGTGCGCCAGCCCCGGAACCGATCAAGCCGCAAATTAACCCGGCGCTCGAGCGCGTGCGCTACAGCAATTTCAAAAACTCGTTAGGCAACGAGATGCTCTTTATTCCCTCGGGCGAATTCGTGATGGGCAGCGAAGCAGCTGACGCCGCACCGAACGAGCGACCGGTTGCCAAAGTAGCGGTCAGCCGATTTTTCTTATCGCGGTATCTGGTTACAAACGCGGCCTACGAAGAGTTTGATCCTTCGCATCGTCGCAAACGAATACCCGGCGCCGGCGACCGTTATCCCGTCGTGCACATCACCAGCCTCGATGCGATCAAGTTTTGTCAGTGGCTGAGCTCGCGTGAGCGCAAAAAATACCGGCTACCAACGGAAGCGGAATGGGAATACGCCGCGCGCGGCAGCGATGGGCGACGATTTCCGTGGGGCAGCTACGAGAACCGTGGTGATCTGGCCAACTTCGCCGATCGGAACACCGTATTCGCCTGGAGCGACCGCGACCTCGACGACGGTTATCCGGAAACATCGCCAGTGGGCGTGTACCCGCTGGGCGCAAGCCCGTTCGGTGTCGAAGACATGGCGGGCAACGTTTGGGAATGGTGCCTCGATTATTTCGCGCCATACACGCCGGCGGCGAAGGTCAACCCGCGCGGCCCGGCAGCGGGATCGCGCCGTGTCTATCGCGGCGGAAGTTGGAAATCGCGCTTCAACAGTCTTCGTGCAACCGCACGCAACTCAAACGCGCCAAGTTTTTCATGCAACGACCTCGGCTTCCGCGTCGCCTGCGAGTGCGAGTAGCAAAACATCGTAGCGTGATCGTTAAAGCGCACGTCGATGGTCGATGCACAGACCTTGATGTAGTCCGTGTTGATCAGCTCGGAGGTGGATCGGCTTGCCCTCAAGCCGCTGTTAAGAAATGGCGGCGCAGCCGCGTAGATGATTTACCAACGCGTTGAGGACAACGCGTTGCACCTCGTCTGCGAGGTGGCGCTGCTACGGATTAAAACGAAAACGGGTCCGGCCGCGTTTCGCATTCGCGCGCGCCTTGCGCCGGGTCTTTTGCGACGGAGTTTCGAACGCGCGCAGCCGGCGGACTTCTTCGAGGATACCTTCGGCCTCGAGTTTGTTTTTAAGCCGCTTTAAAGCGCGGTCTACCGGCTCACCTTTGCGGACGATCACTTCTGGCATCAATAATCAGCTCCTAAATTGCAAATCTTATGCCGCCCAGCGGCGAGGCCGATCCTAGCCGGGAGAGATGCTTTCGTCAACTCCGCTGCCTCGGCCGGAAACACTAATTTTGCGTGCAAAGATCGACAGTTTGCACTACGAATGCCCACGGCACGCGCCGCCGCAGTTTACTAATATGGCCTTCGCCCCTTTGAACATCGTGAGTCGCGTCCTTCTCGTTGCTCTGCTTGGGGCCGGAACGGCTACCGTGCTGCATTACACAAACGTCTATCCGCCACTTGACGGACGCGAGCGCCCGCACACAAAGCTGTGGACGCGCCCTCACGCTCCGCCGCGTCAGGTTTACGCGCCCGAGGGCGTTTTCTTTTTGAATGAACGCGTTGTACTAAAGCGGTCCTCGGGAATCCTTGCCATTGTTCCGGGCACAGCCGTGCGCGTGCTCTCCCAAAACGGCGACATGTTTCACGTGACTGACGGCACCGTGAACTTTGATGTCACCAAAGACAAGCTGACCAATGACGTCAATCGCGCTGCGCTTTTGAGCGGCCGTGATCTGGCGACCGAGGAGGCGATTGCCGATCAAATGGGAGGACGAAGCAACGAGTTTAAAACGATCAGCGGTCAAGTATACAAGGAGGCGAGCGTCAATCGGGTTGAGCCCGACGGAATCGTCCTCGCCACGAATTCTGGCGTCTCCAAAGTCTATTTCACCGAGCTGCCACGCGACCTTCAGGAACGTTTTCATTACGATCCCGACGCAGCGAGAGAATTTTCGTCGAGCCAGGCTGCTGCTCAGACCGCGTTCCAGAAACAGCAGGAAGAACTGCGGCACAAGCTGGCCGAACAAAAGAACAAATACTGGGTCGGCAAACAATCCGCCGACAATCAGCCCGCCCAGGCGGCGGCACCCGCCGCTGGGGCCTCGGCCGCGAATTCTACGCCGTCGATCAAGGTGATCGCCCACGGCGAGCACGTCGATATCAACCGCCATCTTGCCTACGGCCGGGTCACGATTGTTGATTTTTACGCCGACTGGTGCGGCCCGTGCCGCCAGATCTCCCCATCTCTCGAGCAAATGGCGAACACCGATCCAGAGATCGCCCTGCGCAAGATCGACATCATTGATTGGAAAAGCCCCGTCGCGCTGCAATACAGCCTCCGCAGCATCCCGCAGGTCAACATCTACAATCGTCGCGGCGCGTTGGTCGGCACGGTCAACGGTGCCAACGTCGAAAAAGTTCGCCATTACGTTGAGCAAGCCAAAGCCAGCGGCTGATTGAAGCCCAAACAATGGTTAAGCACCCGCTGAGCCTGGGTCTCGTGCCGATATTCCGGTCTGAGCCGTTGCTTCGCCATCACATCGAAGCCGATCAGTGGTGCGATTTTAAGTGAGATGAAGCGAACACCTGGAGAAGTCGCGAACACAATTGAAGGCTTTGTTAACGGAACCGGAGATCAATGGGCCTGGGATGGTTTCATCTCAATCCGTCTCGATGATGCTGAGCTGGAGGCTATTCGCGAGAAATGTGTTGCCATTCGCGATGAGTTTCCGCCAGCCGATCCGCGCGCCTATTGCAGCGATGCGGGTTTCGCTGTGATGCGGCAAATCGTTCAGGAGTTGCGCGCCCGCGGCTAGCGCGCGAGCGGATTCGCAGCGGTTGGCTTTTGGGTGATCTCTTTGCGCAATGTGCTGGTGGTTGCGCCGCGGGCGCGTGTCCACCAGAGAACGATCGGCGAGGCGATGAAGATCGAGGAGTAAGTTCCAACGACGACGCCGACGATGATTGCCAACGAGAAATCGCGCAGGACCGGGCCGCCGAAGAGAAACAAACACAAGATTGGAATCAAAGTGACGGTGCTCGTGAGGATCGTGCGGCTCAACGTTTGGTTGATGCTCGAGTTCATGATCTCCTCGATCGTGCCGCGCTTGCCACTGGCAAGTCCTTCGCGGATTCGGTCGTAAACCACGATCGTGTCGTTGATCGAGTAACCGGCGATCGTCAGTACGGCGCCGACCATTGTGAGGGTTAATTCTCGATGCAGAAGTGAGAAAACGCCGACGGTGATGATGACGTCATGGAGGAGTGCAACGATCGCCCCGACGGCGAACGACAGCTCGAACCGAAACGTTACGAAGATTAAAATGCCGATGATGCCAAGGCCGAGCGCAATGAGTGAACTCTTCGCCAGCTCGCCGCCGACCAGCGCGCCGACGCGCTCCGAGCCTTCGACTTTGAACCCGGCGTTCGGCATCGTCTGCATGATTTCTTTCTCGATCTTGTCGCTCGTGTTCAGCGGGCCACGCACGGTGATGTAATTCTTGCCCACCTGCGCCGATTCCTGGATCGACGCATCAGCCAAACCAATCGGCTTGAGTGCGTCGCGCACCTGGCCGACGTCGATCGTGTTCGGCGAGCTTAGCGTCACCAAATCACCGCCGCGAAAATCGACGCCGAAATTTTTCTCGCCCCGGATGTAAAACGAAGTCGCACCCGCAAGGATGAGCGCGAGCGAGCACATGCAGGCGAGAAAACCTTTGCCAAGGAAGTTGATGTTCTGCGACGAGATCAAGTGCAGCATCGAGATCTTCTTTACCTTGCCGCTGTCCACGAGCCAGCCGAGCGCGTTGCGACCGACGATGAGCGCGGTGAAGAGCGAGGCCAGAATGCCGAGGGTGAGCGAAATGGCGAAACCTTTAACCGGGCCACTCGCTTTCCAGAACAAAATGGCTGCCGTGATCAGCGTGGTCACATTGGCGTCGAAGATCGAGCTGAACGCTTTTTCGTACGCCGTTTGCACGGCGGCCTTGAGCGATTTGCCGAGGGCCATTTCCTCGCGGAGCCGCTCGTAAATCAGCACACTCGCGTCGACCGACAAACCAATCGTCAAAATGATGCCGGCAATGCCCGGCAACGTGAGCACAAACCGGAACATGGTCAGCGCGCCAATCAGCAGGATCAGGTTTACGATCAAGGCAAGATTGGCGACGAGTCCTGGCAGTCGATAATAAATCAGGACGCACACGAGCGTGATCGCCAGCCCGAGTAACCCGGCGAGAATGCTCGCCTTGATCGAATCCAACCCGAGCGTGGGCGAGACGCTGCGTTCTTCCTCGATGCTGACCGGGGTTTGCAACGGGTTCTCGAGCACGCTCGCCAGGTTGCGGGCTTCATGTTCTCCCATGCTTCCTCCGCTGATCTGGGCTCGTCCGCCGTAGATCGCCCCGTTCCGCACTCCTGGCGCCGAGATCACTTTATTGTCGAGCATGATCGCCATTGCGGAATGCTCGTTGTAAACCTGCTCGGTAAGTTTGCCGAACTGCTCGGCGCCAGGGGAATCAAATTGAAGGTCGACTTCCCAGCCTTCCTGACCAAAACCGGCGGACGCATGCGTCACATGGTTCCCCGACAAATCCGCTTTCTTCCTAATTAAAAGCTTTCTCTTAATTGTTTTCCCGTCGCGTTCGTCGGAAAGCGTTTCGATCGAATACCCCGGTGGCGTCATCGCCGTTCCGGCTTCGATTTGCGGGATCAGTTCGGCGCTTTTCGGATGAACCAGTCGAAACTCGAGCTTTGCGACCTTCTGCAATTGGTCGCGCGCCTCCTGGATTTTCGCGGTGTCGAGTCCGGGGATCTGGACAAGAATGCGGTCGTCGCCCACGGGGCTGATGATCGGTTCGCCGCCGCCAAAATAATCGACGCGTTTGCGAATCACTTCCACCGCCTGTTCCTGCATTCCCTTGGTGATTTCCCGGTCGCCTTTCATCATCCGGATGAGAAAGGAGGTACCGCCCTGAATATCGAGACCGAGCGCAATTTGTTTCTGCGGCGGCCAGATCGTGCCGATGCTGACCGCGATAAACGCCACCACCAGCGTGAGCGCGATGAGACGTTTACGCAGCCCGATATCGGTGGCGAAATACCAGCCGAAGAGAACCAGCAGGCCGAGGCCCATGAAAAATGTGAGGAGCGGACTCATTGTGGAGGTTGAGGCGTTGAGTCGTTGAGCGGTTGAGATTTCACGTCACGGTGCGCTCTTAATTTCGTCTTAACCTCTCAACGTCTCAACTGCTCAACCCTGTTTGAACACGGTCGCGATGGCGGATTTTTCCATTTCGATCTTCACGTTATCGGCCACTTTCAGTATCACCGTGGTCTCCTTCACGTTGGCGATCAACCCGTGAATACCGGCGTTGGACACGACGCGATCTCCCGTCTTCAAGCTCGCGATCAGTTTCTTTTGTTCTGCCTGGCGCTTCGACTGCGGCCTGATCATCAAGAAATACATGATGATCATGATAAAGATGAGCGGAACGAACATACCTCCGAGCCCGCCGGCCGGGCTGGGAGCGGGCCCGGTTGGCTGTGCTTGAGCTAAAAACAAAGCGAACATTCCCAAGAGAAGGCGACCGCCAGCTTAAACGCGAACACGCCTGTCGCAATCGCGAATCGCTATCGCGGTAGAGGCGCTTGTGCCAAGCCTGATTAGTTGATTCGGCGTTTGACACAAACGCCGCTACAACGTCGCCATATCGACATCACGCGTGCGATAATTGGCGACGAATTCTTGGCGAAACACTTCGAACTCCCCGCGCTCGATCTTCCCTCGCGCCCGCCGCATCAGATCCAAATAGAAATGCAAATTGTGCAGCGTGATCAGGCGCAACCCGAGGATCTCCTCTGCCTTGATCAGGTGGCGGATGTAGCCCCGCGAAAACTCGCGACACGCCGGACACCGGCAATTTTGTTCGATCGGTCCCTTGTCCATCGTGAATTCGGCGTTCTTCAAGTTGAGCGTGCCTGTCGATGTGAACGCCGTTCCATTGCGTGCCAGCCGCGTCGGCAACACGCAATCGAACATGTCCATCCCGCGCGCGATCAGCTCGAGGAGTTGCGGCGGGGTGCCGAGTCCCATCGCGTAACGCGGTTTGTCTGTGGGCAGCACCGGTTCGCTCGCTTCGACCGCGCGAAACATTTCTTCTTCCGGTTCGCCCACGCTCACGCCGCCGATTGCGTAGCCGTCGAATCCAAGATCGACAATCGTGTGCGCGCTCGTCTGCCGCAGGTCTTCGAAGGTTGCGCCTTGCACAATACCGAAGAGAAGAGAGTTGATAGTTAATGGTTGATAGTTGATCGATTCTTCAATTCGACGTTCGGCGTTTTCTTCTTTCCATCTTTTGCACCTCTTCGCCCAACGCGCTGTCAATTGTATGCTCCGTGCCGCGTACTCGTAATGGCAGGGATACGGCGGGCATTCGTCGAGTACCATCGCGATATCGCTGCCAAGCGCGGCCTGGATTTCCATCGCAATCTCCGGTGAAATGAGCGCCGGTGCGCCGTCGACGTGGTTTTGAAACCGCACGCCCTCCTCCGAAATCCGGCGCAGTTTCGCCAGGGAAAAAATTTGATAACCGCCGCTATCGGTCAGGATGGGTCCATTCCAATTCATAAACTTGTGCAGCCCGCTGAAATGTTTGATCACCTCAATGCCGGGCCGGACGAACAGATGATAGGTGTTGGCAACAATGATCTGCGCCTGGAGCTCACGCAGCTCGCGCGGGTTCATCGCTTTGACCGAACCTTGCGTGCCGACCGGCATGAACGCTGGTGTATCGATGCTCCCGTGCCCGGTCTCGAGCCGGCCTGCTCGCGCCTTGGTATTTTTGTCCGTCGCTTTTAGTTCAAACATTTTCCTAACTCTGGGACACTGACCGCGCTGGAGCGGCAACTATTCCCTCAAAAAAATGGAGAGCAATTTTTCTGCGCAACTCAGCGGGCGATTTGCATGGCGATTTTGTTACTGGACCACGCTGTTCGCGGTTTTTACCTGGGCAACGTGGCTGCGTTTTCGGCAGCCGCTCGATCCAATCGCTGATCCCGACACGTGGGGCTATCTCTCACCGGCGCTGCGCAAACTCACCGGCGCCGAATTCGGCCATACTTACGGGCGCAATTTTGTTTATCCCGGTTTCGTTTTTTTGAGCCTGCGCGCGTTCGGCGATTTCCGCGCCATCACGCTGCTGCAACATCTGCTCGGCCTCGCGGCAGGCGGATTCCTCCTGCTGACGTGGCGCCGGGCTCGCGTGTTTCTGGCCAAGCCGCGACTCGGCAACCGTATTTACGATGCATTTGGTCTGATCGCGGCAGCAATTTTTCTTTTCGCCGGCGAAACCATTCGTCTGGAGATGCAACTGCGCCCTGAAAGCGTGTGCGCGTTCCTGCTCAGTCTGAATGTTTGGGTCGCGATCCAGTTCGCGGTCGCCTCGTACATCGACAATCGCCGCACTGCGGCCACGGCTTATGGCGCGGCGCTCGTATTTGGCTCAGTCCTGCTCGCGTCCGTCAAGCCGAGCTTTGCGCTTGTCGCAATCGTCACTGTGTTCGCGGTCGCGACCGTTTTCTTTCGTCGCGATTGGCTCCGAGAGAAACTGGCGCTCGCTACCGCCGCGCTTGTTGGCGCGGCCTTGCTGCTCGTGCCGGAACACTTTCTCAGGCGCAGCGACGACCAGAGCCGCACATTTTTGCCGACGACGCTTTTTGTCATCCACGCCAATCTCATCCGCGACCAGATGGCTGATGATCTGCGAGTCGATGCGAAGCTGCCGTATTCTCACGATTGGCTCGAGCGCGTTTACACCGTGCTCACCACCGAACTCGCGAAATCCGCGACCGCAGAGCCGCGCTACCATGTGAGCGCTGGGTTCTCGCCGGATTACCTGATGTACAATCCGACTTCGATCGCAGCGCAGTTGCGCAGCGAGTTTCACGGCAATGCCGGTGCGCTGTGCGCCTTCTACCGGTTTTACTATTGGCGAATTTGGCTGCATCGCCCGATCCGCGTCGTGCAAAAAGTCGCTCGTCAGATATCGATCTTTTACGGGCCGATGTGCCCGGCTTACAGCCGGAGCAAAGCTTTCCCGCTCACGAGCGATTATGAGCGCGGGGTCAACGCGCTCGACGTTCCGCCCTATCGAAAAGTTTGGATCCGCTATCCACCGGCCGTCGACTTTATCAGCCGGACAGGTTTGCTGGCGCGCGGTGCTCCGGCTGTTGAACAACCAGTTTGGATTCGTAAGCCGCTCGGTTTCTTGGCGGCCGCATATCTCCCGCTGCTTGTCGTTTCAATCGCGATCATCGGATTCGTTTTCCTTCGCCACCGACAGCGGAGGCGCTTCGGCTGGCTCGCCGGTTTTGTTCTGTTCTTGTTCGCTTGTAATTTCTTCGCCTGTCTCGAAGTCGCCGTCATTCATCTCCTTGAATACTCACGCTACATCGCCGTGCAGATGTACTTCACCTTGCTCGCACAGTTTTTCGCGTTGTGGTTTGTCGCTGAAATCGTGCTGGAAATGCGCACTTTATTGTCGATTAAAAGGTAAACAGCGCCGCCAAAATATTCTTTGCGACCCTTGGTTTTCCCTCTATATTCGCGCCTCACCGCATCAGGCGCGTGACAGTGTAGTGCGCGGCTGTGCGGGTTTTTTTGTCGCCCGGAACATGAGGTTTTTGGCGGCGCTTTGTATTTAAAAAATGCCGACGATCAATCAGTTGATTCGGAAAGGACGCCGCAAGGTGTCGGTGAAATCGAAGTCACCGGCGTTGAGCGATTGTCCGCAGCGCCGCGGTGTGTGCGTGCAGGTGATGACGCGCACACCGAAGAAGCCTAATTCCGCCCTGCGCAAAGTGGCCAAGGTCCGCTTGACGAACGGTCAGGAAGTGATTGCCTACATTCCGGGCGAGGGGCACAACCTGCAGGAGCACTCCATCGTGCTCGTGCGCGGCGGACGGGTGAAAGATTTGCCGGGCGTGCGCTACCACATTGTGCGCGGCACGCTCGACGCGCTGGGCGTTGATGGACGCCGGCGCGGGCGCTCCAAATACGGAGCGAAGCGCCCGAAAGGTGGCGCGGCCGGCGGAGGCGGCGCGGCGAAAGCGGCGCCGGCAGCGGCCAAGGAAGAGAAGAAATAAATTTTGAAACAGAAGATCGACAATGTCGCGACGGAAGCATGTCTACAAAAAAGAGGAGCGCGTCGATTCCCGCTACGGGAGCCCGGCGGTCGAGCGGCTCATCACCACCGTCATGCGTCGCGGCAAGAAATCGCTGGCCGAGCGCATCGTTTACACCGCGATTGAGAAATCGCGCGCCGGTTCCGATTCAGTCGATCCGCTCGAAGTCGTAAACAAGGCGATCGAGAACGTTCGCCCGCGCTTGGAAGTGAAATCGCGGCGCGTGGGCGGTGCGACCTATCAGGTGCCGATGGAAGTGACGCCCGCCCGGCAAATCTCCCTCGCCACACGCTGGATCGTCCAATACGCCGATAATCGCAAAGGCATGCCCATGGCCGACGCGCTCGCCCAGGAGATCAAAGACGCCGCGGCCGGTCAGGGCAACGCGATCAAGAAACGCGAAGACACGCACAAGATGGCGCAAGCTAATCGCGCTTTCGCACATTTCCGCTGGTAATCGTATGGCGACCGCGACGATCGAGAAAAAACCAGCCGCGGCGAAAAGTCCGAATTCGCCCGATCGCAAGTTCCCGCTCGAGCGAACGCGGAACATCGGAATCGCTGCGCACATCGATGCGGGCAAAACCACAATTACCGAGCGCGTCCTGTTTTACACCGGAATGATCCACAAGATGGGCGAGGTGCACGAGGGCACAACCGTCACCGATTGGATGGAGCAGGAACGTGAACGCGGTATCACCATCACTTCCGCCGCGACGACCTGCAGCTGGGCACAGAAACCTGAGCCCGGCGTTTACAAGATTTTCGAGGGTATCAAGGAGCGGATTAACATCATCGACACGCCGGGTCACGTCGATTTTACCGCTGAGGTCGAGCGTTCATTGCGCGTGTTGGATGGTGCGATCGCGGTGTTCGACGGGGTCGCCGGTGTTCAGCCGCAGTCGGAAACGGTCTGGCGACAGGCGACGAAATACAACGTGCCGCGCCTCGCGTTCATCAACAAAATGGACCGCGTCGGCGCTGACTTCAAAATGTCGGTCGACAGCATTCACAAGAAACTCGGCGCCAATGCGTGGCCGGTGTTGCTGCCGCTCGGGAAAGAAGATCAGCTCCGCGGTCAACTCGATGCCATTAACAAGAAAGCGATCATTTATTCCGACGACGATCAGCTCGGCTCGACCTACGAAGTCACCGATGTGCCGACAGAATATGTCGATCTTGTCGAGAAGGCGCACCAGGACCTGATCGATCAAGTTTCGAACATCGACGATGAAGTCGCCGAGGCCGTGCTGGAAGAGCGCGAAGTCACACCGGAGTTGTTGAAGGCCGGCATTCGCCGCCAGACGATTGCGAACAAATTCGTGCCGGTGATTGGCGGCTCCGCGCTCAAGAACATCGGCATTCAATACCTCGTCGATGCGGTCGTCGATTATTTGCCAAGCCCGATCGATATCCCGGCGGCGCGCGGTCAAAACCCCGACACGCATGAGCCGATGGATGCGCCGACCGATGATAACGCGACGTTCTGCTCGCTCGCATTCAAATTGTGGAGCGATCCATTTGTCGGGAAATTGATTTTCTTCCGCGTTTATTCCGGCACGCTGAGCAAAGGCGACACGGTTTACAATCCGCGCACGAACAAGCGCGAACGAATCTCGCGATTGATCCAGATTCAGGCCGATAAACGTGAAGACATTGAGACCTGTTACTCGGGCGACATCGCCGCGATCGTTGGCATCAAAAACATCACGACCGGGGATACGCTTTGCGACGAGGACCATCCGATCCTGCTCGAGCCGCCGTCGTTTCCTGATCCGGTCATTTCCATGGCGATCGAGCCGAAGACGAAACTCGACCAGGAAAAAATGGCGACCGCGTTGCAGCGACTCGCCGAGGAAGATCCGACCTTCCGTGTTTACACCCACGAAGACACCGGCCAAACGATCATCGCCGGCATGGGCGAGTTGCATTTGGAGATCATTCGCGACCGGATGTTCCGCGAATTCAAAGTCGACGCGAACGCGGGCAAACCGCAGATCGCTTATCGCGAGACGATCACTACCAACGCGCACGGCGTGGGCAAATTGATCAAGCAGTCCGGGGGTCGCGGTCAGTACGGCCACGTTGAAGTCGATTTGCGTCCCGCTGAACGCGGCAAGGGACTGCAGCTCGAGAACAAGATCGTCGGCGGCATTATTCCGCGCGAATACATCCCGGCGGTGAAGAAAGGCATCGAGGAAGCGATGCTCGACGGCGTCCTCGGCGGTTATCCGGTTGTCGATGTTGAGTGCGACATCGTCTTCGGAAGTTTCCACGAAGTCGATTCGAGCGAGCTCGCGTTCAAGATGGCGGCGATTTTCGCGATGAAAGATGGTTTCCGTGCGGGCAAAGCGATCCTGCTCGAGCCAATCATGAAAGTCGAAAACATCACACCGGAGGAATATCAAGGCGACATTTGTGGCGACCTCAGCCGGCGTCGCGGGAGTATTCAAAGTATCGAATCGCGCGGCAATCTCGCGATTATTCACGCGCTCGTCCCGCTGGCGGAACTTTTCGGTTACGCTACGGCTATTCGTTCGCTCTCAAAAGGTCGCTCGAGCTATTCGATGGAGCCGTCGCATTTCGAGCCCGTGCCGCCGAACCTTGTCGCGGCCATTCTCGATCAAAAGGAGACGAAATAATTATGGCCGATGGTCAACGCATACGCATTCGGCTGAAAGCGTTCGACCACCGGATGCTCGATCAATCCGCGGTTGAGATCGTGGAGACGGCCAAGCGCACCGGTGCGCGCGTCGCCGGCCCGATTCCGTTGCCGACCCTGGTTGAAAAGTTCACCGTGAACCGTTCACCGCACGTGGACAAAAAATCGATGGAACAATTTGAGATCCGCACCCACAAACGCCTGCTCGACATCATTGAGCCGACCGCCAAGACCGTGGACGAACTAAAGAAACTAAACCTGCCCGCCGGTGTGGACATTACGATCAAGATTTAATCTGGAAACCAGGAACAAATTGATAAGGCTCAACAAAGAATCACTCACAGAAATTTCATGGCTTCCTGGCTTCCAGATTCAAAAGTCTTTTCATGAGCATCGGGTTACTTGGACAAAAGATCGGCATGACCAGCGTCTACGACGCCGCCGGCAAGCTGCACCCGGTGACCGTGATCGCGGCGGGCGATAACGTGCTCTTGCGCCGCCTAACGAATGAGAACGACGGCTACGCCGCTGTCCAAGTCGGGTTTGATCGGCAAAAAGAATCGCGCCTGACCAAACCGATGCTCGGTCAATTCAAAAAAGCCGGTGTCGAAGGGAAGAGCTTTGTGCGCGAGTTTCGACTCAGGGCTGATCTGCCGGAGGGCGAAATCAACTTGAGCGTTACTCAATTTCAGCCGGGCGATTTCGTTGATGTCACCGGACGCTCGAAGGGCAAAGGCTTCCAGGGCGTGATGAAGAAACACAATTTCGCCGGCCAAGGTGCGGCGCACGGATCAAAGACGCACCGCCGCGTCGGCGCGATCGGCAACCGTTCGACGCCCGGGCGCATTTGGAAAAACGTCGGTATGCCTGGCCACATGGGCGACGAGCGCGTGACCGTGCAGAACCTGCGCGTCATGCAGGTGCGCGAAGCCGAGCAAGTCATCTTAATTAGTGGCGCGGTGCCCGGCGCTAACGGCAGCTATGTCATCGTTCGACCGGCCGTTAAGCATCCCGAACGCGTCCTCGCGCTGCACGCTGAGCACCGAAAGCATGAGGAAGAAGAAAAGGCCAAGAAGCCGAAGACGTTAGCCGAAATGGGCGGCAAGAAATGAGCGCGAAAGTTTTGAGTAAAGCCGCCGCGAAAGAGGCGAAGATCGACATCATCGAGGACAGTCGCGGCACGCAGGCCGTGCACGAGGTCGTGGTCGCGATGCGCGCGGCGCGGCGCTCCGGGACGGCAAACACCAAAAGCAAGGCCGACGTTGATTTGTCGGGCGCGAAGCCATGGAGACAAAAAGGGACCGGTCGCGCCCGTGCCGGCTATAAATCCTCGCCGATCTGGCGTGGCGGCGGAGTCGTGTTCGGCCCGAAGCCGCGCGATTACTCGAAGAAAGTTCCCAAAAGTGTTCGCCGCCTCGCATTCCGAAAAGCCCTCAGTGAGCGAATCAGCGCCGGCGACGTCCTGACCATCGATAAATTCGTCGTGTCAGAATTTAAGACGAAATCATTTGTCGATCTTCTCCGCAAACAAACTGATGCGGGGAAGGTCCTGGTCGTATCCGATTCGTTCGACGACAAGACATTCACATCGGCGCGTAATGTGCAATCGGCGCGACTCGCCACTGCTGCGGACGTGAACACGGAGCAACTGCTCGCATTCGACAAAATTTTGATTACGCACGCGGCGCTGGAGAAACTGGCGGCGCGTGCGCATTCGCCTGCGAACGACGACTCACATCCCCGGAGTGAGAAGAAAAAGCCAGCTCGACGAAAACCTAAATGAGCGAGCCTTACGAAATTATCGAGACCGCGTCGTTGACCGAGAAATCGACGTTGATGAGCGAGAAGCAGAACAAGTACGTCTTCCGGGTCCATCCCCGCGCGAACAAGCTCCAGATTAAGAACGCGGTCGAGCGCTTGTTCCAGAAGAAGGTCGTCGATGTTAATACCTGCAATTACGAAGGGAAATGGTCGCGCGTGCGCGGCCCCTACGGCCGCAAGCCGAGCTGGAAGAAGGCGATCGTCACTTTGAAGGAGGGCGAGAAAATCGATCTCGTTTAACCGATGGCGCTGAAAAGTTTTCGTCCACTCACTCCTGTTCTGCGATTCAAACAGTTGCCCGCCTTTGATGAGATCACCAAGGGTAGCCCGGAGAAATCGCTGCTCGAGCCGAAGAAGAAGAGCGGCGGCCGAAATAATTTCGGCCGGCTGACCTCGCGCCACATCGGCGGCGGACACAAACAGCATTACCGCAAGATCGATTTCAAACGGCACAAGCGCGGTGTGTCGGCTGAAGTGCTCGGGATCGAATACGATCCGAACCGCTCGGCTCGCATCGCTCTTATTAAATATAGCGATGGCGAACTGAGCTACATTCTCGCGCCGGAAGGATTGCGTGTCGGTGCGAGCGTTGCCGCCGGCGAGAATATCGCGCCGGAGGTTGGAAATGCGCTGCCGCTCCGCGCGATTCCGCTCGGCACCAATATTCACAACATCGAACTAACACCCGGCGGCGGCGGAAAGATCGCGCGCAGCGCCGGCCAGCAGGCGATCTTGAACAACCTCGAAGCCGGTTACGCGCTGGTGAAAATGCCCTCGGGCGAGGTCCGCCGGATCCACGCTGAGTGTTTCGCGACCATTGGACAGGTCGGCAACGTCGATCACATGAACGTGGCGGCGGGCAAAGCAGGCCGGTCGCGTTGGTTAGGCCGCCGGCCGCACGTGCGCGGCATGGCGATGAACCCGATCGATCATCCAATGGGCGGCGGCCAGGGCAAATCAAAAGGCGGCGGCGGCCGGCATCATCCGGTCAGTCCGTGGGGCCAGCTGGCGAAAGGTTTCAAGACCCGGAGCAAACATAAGCCGAGCGACCGATTTATTTTGGAA
>DATDFJ010000167.1:0-4129 GCA_036522675.1 Chthoniobacterales bacterium
GGGAATTTGCGCAAAACGGGATCGTGCCGCGTCGGCTCGAGATATTTAAGCGCAAACCGAAAGAGGGGATTGAGCCACGCGCGCGTGTGGCGCACGTAGAGATCGAGCGGCGCGAGCTCGTGCCGGAGATGCAGCTTGGGATCGTAATTGAGCGGACCGCTGACGTACCAGCGCAGCCGTTGTGCGATCGCCCAGCTGATCACGTCGCGCATCGTGTAGAAATAAAGGTGCAGATCGAGCGCGACGCCGTAATCGAGCCCGAGGCATTCGTCATAAATCGTATCGCCGCACAGGAGACACAGACTGAAGGCGATGACTCGCCCCGATTGTCGCCAGACAAAGAACCGCGCTTTGTCCGGCATCTCGCGCCCGATTGCACAGAAAAAACCCTTCGTCAGGTGCTCGAACTTCATCGGCGAGCGCTCATGGACCGCGAGGTAGAGCGGAAAGATTGCGTCGACAATCGGCGAAATGTCGGTGACCACCTCCATGTCGATCTTCGGCGCGCGTTGCGCCTTTCGGAATTTTCGGCGCAAACTTTTGCGGGTCACGTAGCCGAGCGTCTGCAGATAGGCGTCAAAGTTTTCATGCGCGAGCGACAATCGTGTCATCGGCATGCTCGGGATACGCGTGAACCCAGTGTCAGCAAGAGCTCCGAGCGTCGACCGATATTTGGCTGGAAAATCTTTGAACACCATCAATGACGCTCTGTTCTGCCGCGCGTACTCCGGCAAAACTTTCCCTAACGCACGCGCCACCCAAAGCTCGTCCTCCGATTCGCACGCGCCCAGCTCCCCCGCGCCCGCCGCGCACCCGACCATTAACACCCGCATCGTCAAGAAGCGCGGAAACTTCTTGCGGACAAGATCGACAATCGGCCGCATCTTCGGCACGCCTTCAAGCAAATCTTGTCGGACAAAAAACACCGGCTGCACCGTGCGCGCCTTTCCGCTTTGGTCTTCCAGCAGCAAATACCCATGCTCAAACTCGTTCGCCAGTGTCCGCTCAATGATTTCGTAATAGCGGTGATCCTTGCATCTGCCACCAAATGCGCGTTCCCACAGATCGGAGCTCGGCAGGTCGGCGAACTTCAGGATTCTCGCAATGCCTTCAATAAACGAGAGACCGGCTTGTTCGTACATGTCGATGTTGGCCGGCACCGCCAAATTTGTCACACGTAACGACCGCCATCGATGCGATCGAGAAAGCGATATTTGGACAGGTCGCCTTCCACCCACAGGGTTTCTTCAACGCGGTCCTGCCAGAGATGACGAGTGCCCTGCTGGCGCACGCCAAAAAACGCATTGGCGATATTGCCGAGGTAAATCGTGCGGGAAGCGTAGCGGGAGCGGACATGCTGACAAACCGGGAGCCCATAACAACCGCAGGAGGCAAGAAATACGTCAAACGGCTCGTCCTCAAAGGCGCGGTCAACCGCCTCGCATAACCGTCCAAAGGTATCCGACCAGCTCTGATGCGGACGATTCGGCCACGTGGAAATCCATGCGGGCACTGCGCGAAATGAGAAGTCTGGAACTTCAAAGTCTTTGAAAAATCTTTTGATTCGGCCGGAATTAACCTGACTCTCGGCCTGTTTCGCCAGTGGCGAGACAAACAAGACGCGCTTGCCGGCGAAACAGGGGTAAACCTCTGCGGGACGCGGGTGCCGCACGTAGACCGGAACCTGCCCGGATCGCTCCCACAATAGGCGTTGAATAACGAAGTAAAACGGGTAAGCGCCGGGGTAACCGACCAAGGTAGAATTCTGCAAAGCGGCAAGGTAAAGATCGCACCATTGGCGTAAAACATTCCACGCGTCGGTGTGGTTCGTCGGACAATAGAAGCCGGCGTTGGTGAACAAGCGCCGGAGGTTGAGGTCAAGATCGTCGGTGGCCAGATAATGGGACGGTTTCCCTCGCTCCCACATTGCGGGATCGTCATCGGCGCGCGGTAAGAGTGCCACGAGCGTCTCCTCGAGTTCGGCCGGGCGCGTCAAATAATTCTCGATCACGCGCAATTCGACGTTGCCGTAGCGGAGCAGTGCCGATTGGTCGTCCGGGGCGAAGGCCGGCAGGTCACTGTGCTTTGCTCCGGTTCGGGGAAGACCCTTTGTTTGTCCGACAATGACACGGATGGCAGTGCGGAGCTTATCCAGCCCAGACCTGTCCAAGGCCGGGTGACCAATGTGGGTGATCAGCGCCTGATTGAGTCCCTCAAGATGCAGATTCACGGCCAGCTCTTCAGATACGCCACTCGCCGCGCGCCGCGCTTCGGCAACAGATTTGCGGATCGCCTGCACAAATTGTCCCCAAGAATTCAGTTTCAACAGGGCGGCCGTATTGATCCACGCGACACCTGGCTCAGTCACCAGACGCTCTGGGCTCTCCAACGCAAGGCCGATCCTAAGCTCCATTCGGCGGAAATTAATGTGGTTTCGCCGAACAACCAGTTTGCGATTAGCGCTCCGGTTCTGTCGCGGCTGGGTTCTCCCGCCCATCGACATTTTCGATCCGCAGGACGCCGCTGCGGATGTGGAGGTCTCGTTGAGGGTTGGGGATTTCGATGCCGGCTTCGCCCAGATGTTTTTCGATCAGAAAATTGAGATCGCTTTTGAATCGGCGGGGGCGATAGCTCATTTCTTTGCTCCAAACGACGAGCTCGAAATCGATGGAGCTGCCGCCGAATTTGTCGAGGAACGCGTTCGGCGGCGGATCGGTGAGCGCGGCGGGATGTTCGCGCCCGGCGGCGATCAACGCCTCGCGCACTTTGTTCACGTCGCTGCCGTATGCGACACCGACCGGAACACGAAAACGCACGCGCGGATCGCCGTAAGTCCAGTTCGTGACGGGGGAATCGATGAACTTCGTGTTCGGCACGATCATGGCAATGTTGTCGTTGGTCATGATCACCGTGCTCCGCGCCCGGATTTGCTGGACCTGGCCGGCGATGCCAGCGACCTCGACGCGGTCGCCAATCGTGATCGGGCGTTCCGCCAGAATGACGAGGCCGCTGATGAAATTGCTCGCGATATTTTGCAGACCGAACCCGACGCCGACGCCGACGGCGCCGGCGAACACGGTGAGCGCGCCGAGATGAATCCCGGCGTTATCGAGCACGATGAAGATGCCGACGATGAGGACAACGTTGGCGACGATTTGCGAGATCGCGTATTGCAGTGAGCGATCGAGTCCGCTGTCGGCGAGGAACCGGTTAAAGAGAAAGCGTTTTGTGCGCGACGAAAACCAGAACACGACCATCAACAGCGCGATGAGCAGGAAAAGCTGAACAAGGCTGAGGTGAATCGCGGGCAGCGGCGCGTTCCAGGCCAGCGGAATCCCGGCAGAATTGATCGCGCTGACGGTGAAAAACACGAGCGCCGCCACGCTCAGGATGGTGGTCGCGACGTTGATGATGTTGGTGTCGATCTTGAACCGCGCGAGAAACCGCCGCACCGATTTGCTCTGAAGGCCGCGGGCAATAAGCAGCCCGACGCTGAAGATGATCGCAAACGCGATCAGCCCCAGAAAAGAGATGTAGTTGCCGCCGACGTAAAAGAGCGGCCGCTCGAGGAGCGACAAATTCACCTAACTAGTGTGAATGCCTTGGGAGGCTTGGCAAATTCCTTTCAGAAATTCCAAATCCCAAGCTCCAAACGGCGTGGCCCCAGGTCTCCTTTGATTATTGGAGCTTGGGATCTCTTTGGGGTTTGGGATTTGGTGCTTCCGGCGGCGCGCCGAGCAGTCCAAAAAATTACGATTCGGTCGGGCCGCCGGCTGCGCCACCACTCTCTCCGCCGGTTCCGCCGCCGCCTTGCTTGGCGCGTTCTTCGATGTAGCGGATAACGTCGCCGACGGTCTGCAATTTCTCGGCGTCTTCGTCGGGAACTTCCACTCCAAATTCCTCTTCGAAAGCCATGACCAGCTCGACGATGTCGAGCGAGTCCGCGCCCAAATCTTCGATGAAAGACGCCTCGGGTGTGACCTGTTCGGGGTTCACCCCCAGTTGCTCGACGATGATGTCCTTGACCTTCTCTTCGATTGATTTGTCGGCCATAAAATTTGCTTGGGTTGCGCGCAAGGCTTACCCCACGCGCCAGCCCATCGCAAGAAAAAGAATTTGTTTACGGCAC
>DATDFJ010000168.1:0-6302 GCA_036522675.1 Chthoniobacterales bacterium
ATCTCGCTCACTTCCATTTCAAAGAGCCGCCGGACAAAATTTGGGTGGCTCCGCGAGACGATGATCTCGGGGCCGCGAAGACCATTCTCAACCGCCACTACGTAGGCGCGCAACCGGTCGCCGACATTGTAATCTTCTACGACCACGCGTTCGCGTTGCGGCATGATGGCTTCGAACTTGCCCAGGTCGAGAATCACATCGGAACGATCGAATCGGCGCACCGTGCCGCTGACGATCTCGCCGGCGCGGTCTTTGAACTCCTCGTAAATCATTTCTTTCTCCACCTGCCGGATGCGCTGCATCATCGCCTGCTTGGCCGTCTGCGCGGCGATGCGGCCAAAATTCTTCGGCGTCACTTCCATTTCCACGGTATCGCCGACCTTGGCGTCCGGCTTGAGCCGTCGCGCCTTCGCGAGCGCGATTTCGTCCTGCGGATTCTGAACGTTGTCGACCACGAGCAAATTGGCGAGCGCACGGATCTCGCCGGTCTTCGGGTTGATGTCGATGCGCAGGTCGCGCGATGCGCCGACGCTTTTCTTAGAAGCCGAAAGCAGCGCGTTGGAGACCGCCTCGAGCAAGATCTCGCGCTTGATCCCGCGCTCCCGCTCCAGGTAATCGAGCATGGTAATGAATTCGGCGTTCATAAAAACATCGAGCCCGCAGACCAAAAGGAGTGGGACATCGCTTCCCACTCCAGCCGGCGCGGACTACGCTCTTACTCTAAGTTTGAGCGCTCAGTGCGTCAAGGGTAGCCGACGCAAGATCGACAACCAGCGAAGCATCGCGGCACGTCGACTGCGCGGTCTGTCCGATGGAGATTTACAAACCGATCGGATGCCAGGCTGTCTTCATCTCGAGTGTATCAGCAATCCAATATGGATTTTCCGCCGCACCGCGCTGCCATTCGGCGGGCGCCAGATCGCGGCGCACGTAGCGTTTGACGTTGAACTCGCCGCCTTGCTGCAATTGACGGCCGAGCTTTGCGTCGCCACTCGCATCGACGATTGCGTTCACGTCCATGTGAGCAGCGACGTGCGGCGCGAGCTCGGTCTGATCGCCGGCAAGCACGTTGACGACGCCGGCCGGCAAGTCGCTTGTCGCGATGATTTCCGAAAACGTCAGCGCCGGCAGCGGCTTCGTGGTCGAGGCGATGGCGACAACGCAGTTGCCACTCAAAATCACCGGCGCAACGAGCGAGACGAAACCGAGCAGCGCCGGCTCATCCGGACAAAGCACAACCACGACGCCGGTCGGCTCGGGAATCGTGAAATTGAAATGGGAAGTGGCGACCGGATTCACGGTGCCGAAGATCTGGGTGAACTTGTCGGTCCAACCGGCGTAATGGACAAGGCGATCGATCGCGAGCGTCGTCTCTCGTGTTGATGTCGACCTGGCCGCCGTAGTCTTGGCGGAGGAGGCTCTTGCCGCGCGATCGGCGCGCCCCAGTTCGCTTTGTAATTCGCTCCGGCGCATCTCGAGCATTTCGGCGGCCCGATAGAGAATCTGGCCGCGCAAATACGCGCTTTGCTTCGACCAATTCGGAAAGGCCGCGCGCGCAGCCACCACGGCGTCACGAAAATCCTTTTTCGATGCGCGGCAAAAGTTCGCGAGCATGGTACCGTTGCCACCTCGGGCCGGCAAAACGCGGCCGTTCTCGCCGCGCACGAATTTGCCGCCGATGAAAAGTTTGTAGGTCTTCTGGACGGCGAGGCGCGACGTTTTTGCCACGAACTCAGGATTGCGCAGACGCCGGAAAAAGAAAATGCTAAACCCCAAATGTTTGCGGCGTCATGATGAACAAATCAGAGAAAATTTTCGTCGCCGGTCATCGCGGCATGGTGGGAAGCGCCGTGGTGCGGCGGCTCAAGATTGACGGCTTCGCGAACTTGCTGATGCGCGATCGTTCGCAGCTTGATCTCACCGCGCAGGAGGCGGTGCGAAAATTCTTTCAGCAAGAGCGGCCTGAGGTCGTCGTTTTCGCGGCCGCGAAGGTCGGCGGTATCAAGGCGAACAACGATTTCCCGGTCGAATTTCTCCTCGAGAATTTGCGCATCCAAAACAACGTCATCGCAGCCGCGCACGAGACGGGTGTGCGCAAGCTCCTTTTTCTCGGCAGCTCCTGCATTTATCCAAAGTTTGCGCCGCAACCGATTCCTGAAAGCGCGCTGTTGACTGGGCCGCTCGAGCCGACAAACGAAGCTTATGCCGTGGCGAAGATCGCCGGGATCAAACTTTGCCAGGCGTTTTCTCGCGAATACGGCGCGAATTTTGTTTCCGCCATGCCGACGAACCTTTACGGGCCGAACGACAACTTCGATCTCGAAACCTCGCACGTTTTGGCCGCGCTCTTGCGGAAAGCACACGAAGCAAAAACGAACAAAGCGCGCGAACTGGTCGTCTGGGGCAGCGGCAAGCCGCGCCGCGAATTTCTCCATGTCGATGATGCGGCGAGCGCCTGCCTGTTTCTTCTCCAGAAGTACGATTCGCCCGAGATCATCAATGTCGGTTGCGGCGAAGACATTTCCATCCGTGAGCTGGCCGAGCGCATTTGTGACGTCGTCGGCTTCGAGGGCGAATTGACTTGGGACACGAGCAAGCCGGACGGCACTCCGCGTAAACTTCTCGATGTTGCGAAACTTAAAAATCTCGGCTGGCAGCCGACCATTTCATTGCGCGAAGGCATTGCGCGCACTTACGAATGGTTCGTGAACAACGTTGCAGCATGAACAAGCTTCGCGTGGGCGTCGTTGGTGTTGGACACATCGGCAGCAATCATGCCCGGCTTTACGCCGAAATTCCCACCGCCGAATTCACCGCGATTTACGATGTCGATCTTGCCAGGGCGAACACGATTTCGAAAAAGCATCGCGTGACGGCGGCGAAATCTCTCCCCGATTTCATCGAGTTAGTCGACGCCGCGTCGGTTGCGACCCCAACGAACACACACCACGAGATTGCGAGCACGCTGCTGCAACGCGGCAAACACGTGCTCGTGGAAAAACCGATCACGGACAACGCGCCGGATGCGACCGAGCTGGCCGAGCTGGCGGCGCAGAACGGACTCATTTTGCAAGTCGGTCATGTCGAGCGCTTCAATCCGATATTGAGCGCGCTCGAAGCACGCCTGACTCATCCGCGCTTCATCGAAGCGCACCGGCTCTCGTCTTATCCCGATCGCAGCACGGACATCGGCGTGGTTCTCGACCTGATGATTCACGATCTGGAAATCATTTTGCATCTCGTGCGTTCGCCCGTGCAAAGCATTGATGCCGTCGGCGTTCCGGTATTGAGCCGCGGCGAAGACATCGCCAATGCGCGATTGCGATTTGAAAACGGCTGCGTCGCAAATGTGACCTCGAGCCGCATCAGTCCAGAACGGATGCGCAAGATCCGCGTGTTTCAGGAGGACGCCTACCTCTCGCTCGATTACGAAAAACAGACCGGCGAAATTTACCGACGCGAACATGGCCGGATCACGCGTGACAAAGTTCCGATTGAGCGAGGAGAACCGCTCAAGAGCCAGCTCGCCTCGTTTGTTGAATGCGCAAGCACGGGACGCGAGCCGCGCGTATCGGGCTTTCAGGCCACCGCGGCGCTGGAACTGGCGGTGGAGATCACGAAGAAAATTCAAAGATCGAATATCGAAACCCGAAACAAATCCGAATGACCAAAATCCAAAACCCGTGACGCTATATTTCGTTGCCGGGGAGGCGAGCGCGGATAATCACGGCGCCGCACTCATGCGATCGCTCCGACAGTTCGATGTCGATCTTAACTTCATTGGTCGCGGCGGGCCGCAGATGCACGTAGTCGCCGGCGCTCGGTTCAATAACTGGATCGACAAATCCGGCGTGCTTGGGCTCTGGGAAGTGATCAAACACTACCGCTATTTTCGACAACAATTTGCCGAAACACTCGCCGAGATCGCAGAGGCGAAGCCGGATGCGGTCGTGCTCATTGATTATCCCGGCTTCAATTTGCGTCTTGCCCGCGCGGTGCATGAGCAAAAAGCTGCGCGCAAAATCATTTACTACATCAGTCCGCAGGTCTGGGCATGGAACCGAGGCCGGATCAAGAAAATGGCGCGCTGGATCGACCTGATGCTCTGCATTTTTCCCTTTGAGCCTGACCTCTACAACCGATCCGGATTACGCGCCGTCTTCGTCGGTCACCCCATGATCGACCGATTAAGCGCTAGTAACATTGAAACGCAACGCGATCCGAACCTCATCGGACTTTTTCCCGGAAGCCGTTCGCGTGAGGTGAACAAGATATTTCCCGTTCTCCTTGCGGTGGCGGAGCAACTCCGGCGCGAAAAGCCCGAGCTGCGATTTGAAGTCGCGGCGGCGTCCGCCGAGCTCGCGCGGGAGATGGAGGGCATGTGTGAACGGTCGGCTGACCATGTCAGGATCAAAACCGGAGAAGCTCTTTCGCTGATGCAGCGCGCGTCTATCGGCGTGGTTGCCTCGGGAAGCGCGACGCTCGAAGCGGCATATTTTCGGTTACCATTTGTGCTCGTTTATAAAGTGGCGTGGCCGACTTATCTGGCCGCGCGTCTTGTTGTGACGGCGAAATATCTCGGTATGCCAAACGTGATCGCCGGCCGGGAAGTAGTTCCGGAATTCATTCAGCATCGAGCACGGCCGCATTCGATCGCGCAAGCGATGCTGCGTTTGCTGAGTAACAACACTGCGCATGACGAGATGGTCTCCGATTTCGACCCGGTGATTGCCAGTCTGGGCGAAGGCGGCGCAAGCGAACGAGCAGCGAGAGCGATTCTCGATGAACTTGCTTGAGTGGCGGCCGGAAGCAGTTCTGCGCGGTCATCGCGCTTTGTTCCTCATCAGCGCCTTGATTGCCGTGCTCTTCGCCGTCTCAAATCTCCCCTGGCAGCTCGATAACTACGATCAGGCGAAGCAAGCGTTCACTTCGTTCCAGATGGTGAAGGAAGGGCGCTGGTTTTATCAGCAAACACCGCACGAGCGCGTCGCGACCAAACCGCCGCTGGTCGGTTGGATCTCGACTGGCATTTTCGCGCTGACTCGCTCGTGGGACCTCGCGTGGCGTCTGCCTTCTTTTCTAGCGGCGCTCGCATTGTCGATCTTGCTTTTTCGCGCGGCCAAATCGGCTTATGGCGCAATTGCGGCGCTGGTCGCGCTCAGCGGGTTTGCTTTCAATCTGCTCACGCCGCGGCTGTCCACACTGGTGCGCACCGATATGCCGCTGGCACTCGTGATTTTTCTCATCGGACTGCAAATTTGGACGCACGCGCGTGAGCGGCGCGATTGGACGACACGCAATCGCCGCTGGCTCTTTGTCCTGCTGACCGCCGCGATGTTGATCAAAGGCCCGATCGTCTATGCGTTTATTTTGCCGGGCGTGCTCTTGTTCGTCTGGTTTATCCGCGGACGCGCCGATGTTCCGAGATCAGCGCGCGGCTGCGGTTGGTGGCCATGGTTCGCGTCGCTGAGTGTGTTTCTGGTCTGGGTCCTTGGCGGAATGATTTTCCAGCGCGGGTTTTTCGATCAAGTGGTGATGCGCGAATTTCTCGGCCGGTTCGGCACGACCGTGCATCAACCGAAACAGTTTTTATTTTATCTTCCCCATCTGGTTCACAAATTTTTTCCCTGGAGCGTCTTGATGCTCGTCCTGGCGATTGTCGATCTTCGAGCGCGGCAATGGAAAATTCGTGCGATGTTCCGCGAGTTATCGCCGGAAACGCTGTGGCTGATTTGCTGGGTATTCGGCGGTTTGCTTGTGATGTCATTGATTCCGTCCAAGCGCGTTGACCGGATTTATCCGATCGTTCCGCCGTTCTGTTTGCTGCTCGCGACGCAGATCGGAAATACGTCTCGGAGTGAACCGTGGCGCGAGCACGTTCACTTTCTGAGCGCGATTGCGTTGTTATTGTCGATCTTGTTTACCGGCAGCTATTCGATTTTCAAAGTGGCTTCCGGCTACCGCGGTCATCGCGATGCGCTGGTCGAGTTTGGCCGCGAGGTCCGCAAGACAGCTACCGAGCATCATTGGCGACTCGAAGCCGTTCGGTCCGAAGATGAAGGTCTGCTGCTTTACCTCGACCGCCCGCGGTTTGTTCGCGCTGACGAAGCCATAACAAAATGGAACCGGGCGGAAGTCGACGCGCTGGTCGCGCCCGGGGCAGAAGCGCCCGAACTGATGCGACAACTGCACGATGCAGCGCTTTCTGATTTGCGCTCGGCCGAGCACACAGGCGAGAGCGACATGGGTTACGTCCTGATCACGCGCTGACAAGATTATTGCGACGGTCGTAGAGCGCCGCT
>DATDFJ010000169.1:0-12268 GCA_036522675.1 Chthoniobacterales bacterium
GAAGCCGACGCGCGGAATCAACGCTCGGCGTTGACGCGGGAGGAGCTGGCGCCGTAGACGATCAATTCGTCTCGGCGACCTCTATGGCGGTCAACGCCGGCTGTCTTTGTCGCCAGCGTCGGGTCGGGCAAGGCGACCTGATGCAGGAATTTCGGTTCGCTCAGGCAGCGGCCGGTGCCTTCGGCCACGGCGCTGAGCGGATCTTCGGCGATGTGGACGGGAAGATCGGTTTCTTTGCTTAACAATTTGTCGATGCCGCGCAGAAGCGCGCCGCCACCGGCGAGGAAGATTCCGCGATCGACCAGATCCGCGGACAGCTCGGGTGGGCAACGTTCCAAAGTTACTCGAACCGATTCGACGATGCTTGAAACCGGCTCGAGCAATGCTTCGCGCACTTCTTGCGAAGTGATGGTGAGAGTTTTGGGGAGGCCGGCCACCAGATCGCGCCCTTTAACTTCCATGCTGGTCTCTTCCTTGTGGGGGAAGGCAGAGCCGATTTTGATCTTGATCTCCTCGGCTGTGCGGTGGCCGACCATTAAATTGTAGGCGCGCTTCATGTATTGGACGATGGCTTCGTCGAGCTCGTCACCGGCCACGCGCACGCTGCGGCTGAACACGATTCCAGAAAGTGAAATCAGCGCCACCTCGGTGGTGCCGCCGCCGATGTCGATGATCATGTTGCCGGCCGGATCTTGCACAGGTAGACCGACGCCGATCGCCGCGGCCATCGGTTCTTCGATCAAATAAACTTCGCGGGCGCCGGCGTGCGTCGCACTTTCGCGAACGGCGCGTTTTTCGACTTCAGTGATTCCGGAGGGAACAGCGATGACCAAGCGCGGTTTCGCGCGGAGCTTGCCATTGTGCACTTTGGAAATGAAATGGCGCAACATCGCCTCGGTGACCTCGAAGTCGGCAATGACACCGTCCTTAAGCGGGCGCATCGCAACAATGTTCGCCGGAGTGCGGCCAAGCATGCGTTTCGCTTCATCGCCGACGGCGACGACTCTATTCGTGCCGGCCTGCACAGCCACGACTGACGGCTCGCGCAAAATGATCCCTTGGTCCTTGACGTAGACCAGCGTGTTCGCCGTGCCCAGATCGATCCCGATGTCCTTGGAAAACCAGCCCGAAAATCCCTTAAACATTTTTTTGATTGCGCTCCGTCCCTTAGAACGCTGTTTGGCTTTAGGCCGTGTAAATGCAGCAATCATTGTGCCCCAAGCAAGCTTTTCTCAGGGGCAACTCAGAGCGGAATCGCGACTGCAATTAGAAGCGCCGGATCGGCCGCAAATTCCAAAACGTGCGCGCGGCTGCTCGTTAAATAAGAAAAACCGCTCCGGACTTGCGCCCGGAGCGGCTCTACGTTGGGAGATTGATTGTTGCTGTTGTTAGTTCGCCCAGTTACCCGTGGTTTGCAGGCTCTGGAAGTTTGTCAGAAAATACGGTTCGACCGGGGTACCATCGCTCTTCAGAGGAAGAAGGGCGAGGAACTGATCCGGCGCAATGCCGCCATCCGTCGGATCTTCAATGACCGGGCAGAGCGCGTAACGCAGCGGATCGCTTAGCGGCCGCATCGTCTTGCTGATGTAGCCCTTGGTGAAGAGGCTGTCGATGTCGCTGGTCGACTTGATAATCGGTGTGCCATCGAGGTCACGCCCGTTTTTCGCCGCCATCGCGTCGAGGGTCTTCTTACCGTCGCGCGTCGTCAGCGCCTTCGACGTGTAGTTTACCCACACGTGCAGCCACAGACCGAGCGGATCGGCGCCGAAGTAGCCATTGCGCATGTCGAGCAAAGGCGACTGCCGAAACGTAAAGCCAATCGGATCGGTGCCCGCCGCGGGGAACAGATACGAGAAGAACTTCTCGGCCGTCGCGCGCGCTGCCTTACCTGCGGCATCGAGTGTAAACGCATTCGCGCCGAAATCTCCAAGGATGGTGAAGTAATGGAGATTACCGCTGTTGTCGTAGGCCGGAATCGTAAGCAGAATGCGCAAATCTCTTTGGTAAGAGAAGTTGGGAGTGTCCGTCACTGCGTTCGGGCCAGGCTGGATGCGGTCGGCGACCAAACCGGGGTTGACGCCATTCTGCAGATAATAGGCGTCGTTGAAATCATAAAGCCGATCGGTGACGTCGGCTTTGGTGACCGACGGCGCTGCCAGCAGTGCCGCCACAACAAGTATTTTGAGGGTTTTCATGGGGCAAACCGATAAGCGAGTTCGCAACTGCTCGCAGCTGGTGAAAGGTTACGCGTTTGTAAACTCGCGGAGAGCGCGTTGGCGGCTCGCGTGTGGGCGACGAAATGTCGAGATTGTCTTGCGCCGAACGCGGCGGTTCCCGCAGACATCCGGCTACAGAATCGGCACCGGCTGCGCGCCGCTTTGCAGCAAGCCGCAACCTCAGCGGCGATATTCAATCAGATGGCCGCGAAAAACGTCCTCAAGATCGACAATCGCGAGTTTGCGATCACCAACCCAGAAAAGGTTCTTTATCCCGCTGGCAAGTTCACCAAAGCCGACGTTGTCGCTTACTACTTGCAAGTCGCGCGGTGGTTGCTCCCGCATTTTCGGAATCGGCCCGTCACCCTGAAGCGATATCCCGATGGCGTGTTTGGCGAAGCGTTCTATGAAAAAGATGCGCCGGCGTTTACGCCTGAATGGGTGAAAACTTTCCCGGTCCCCCGACGCGAAGGCGGCCCGGACATCAATTACATTTTGATCAACGATCGCGCGACGCTCGCCTGGGCTGCGAACATGGCCGCGCTCGAGTTGCACCCATTTTTGCATCGTACCCCGAAGATCGACAGGCCGACTCATGTCGTTTTCGATCTTGATCCCGGTGAAGGCACCGCTGTCCTCGAGTGCGCGCGAGTCGCGCTGCTTCTGCGTGAATTGCTTGGCAAGCTTCGGCTCACATCGTGGCCGAAGGTTTCTGGCTCGAAAGGGATTCAGGTCTATGTGCCGTTGAATACGCCGGTCACCTACGATGCAACGCAGCCATTCGCCCGCGCCGTTGCCGAACTGCTCGCCGAACAGCATCCCGATCTGATCGTCGCCGAGATGGCGAAGAATCTCCGGCGCGGCAAAGTGTTCGTCGATTGGAGCCAGAACGCCGATCACAAAACGACGGTCGGCGTTTATTCGCTGCGCGCGAAGCGCGGACGGCCGTTTGCCTCGATGCCGGTGAAATGGAGTGAGTTCACGGCCGCGCTGAAGACGCGCAAGATCGACAATCTCTATTTTGAAGCGGGCGGCGCGCTGACTCGACTGAAGAAAATGGGCGACCTGTTCGCGCCGGTGCTGAAAACAAAACAGCACTTGCCGAAAAGATTCGCCGCACTGCAAGCAGCGAAGCGGCATGGATCAGCCAAATTGCTCGAGCAATACAGCGCGAAGCGCGATTTCACCAAGACGAGCGAGCCCTCGCCCGAGTTGCCGCGACGCAGCGCTCAGGGCAGCCGGCGTCGGTTCGTCGTGCAAAAACATGCGGCGAGTCATTTGCATTACGATTTGCGGCTGGAAATGCACGACGTCCTCAAATCTTGGGCCGTGCCGAAAGGTCTGTCGTTAAAAAGAGGCGAGACCCGCACGGCGTTCGAAACCGAGGATCACCCGCTCGAATACCTGCAGTTCGAGGGCGCGATTCCGCAGGGCGAATACGGCGGCGGCACGGTTATGGTCTGGGACATCGGCACGTATGAAGTCGGCGAGGGGAACTATTGGAAGGGCCAATTGTCGATCTTTCTTAAAGGCAAAAAGCTCAACGGCGGCTGGTCGCTGCGCCGAGTCGAATCCGAGAACGGCAAAACCAAATGGCTGATCGATAAAATCGATCGCGACGCAAAACCGATCTCTGCAAAACGCGCAGAGCTCTCGGTTCTTACCGGCCGCACAATGGATGAGATCGCGCGCGAACAGATCTGGGGAGCGCACGCGCCCTTGCGTGCAGTTTCCGACGCCTCGCCGGAAACCTCTGTTAACCTGAAAAAGCCGAAGAGCGCCGCGCGAGGCGCGCAGCGCAGCACGCGAGGGCGCGTGCGCTCCCCAGAATTCGTCCCGCCGATGAAAGCCACGGCGGTTACTAAACTGCCCGAAGGCGAGCAGTGGATTTACGAGGTCAAATGGGACGGCTATCGCGCGCTAGCCGCGAAAGCCGGCGATGACGTGCGCTTGCTATCCCTGAAGAATCGCAGCTTAACGCCAGATTTTCCAACCGTGGTGGAAGCCGTGCGCGGCGTGCATGCCGACAGCGCGTTGATGGATGGCGAAATTGTGGCGATTGATCCGCGCGGCCGCCCATCGTTTCAAATGCTCCAAAATCGCGGATCGCTCGGTCGCGGCTGGGCGATCGTCTACTATGCGTTCGATCTCCTCGAGGTCGACAACGTCGATTTTAAAAGTCGCCCACTCGCGCAACGCAAAGTAAAACTGCGGGCGATCGTCGAGGGCACAGCCGTTCGTTACAACGGGGAACTCTCCGGATCGCTGCCAGCAATTCTGCGCACGGTAAAAGACGCCGGCCTCGAAGGTATCGTCGCGAAAGATCGACAATCACACTACCGCGCCGGCACGCGCGTCACCACCTGGCTCAAACTCAAGCTCAGCAAAGTTCAGGAGTTCGTGATTGGCGGTTACAAACCGAACGCCGGCAGTCTTCAATCGATCCTCGCCGGGTATTACGAAAACGGCGACCTCATTTTCGCCGGCAAAGCCCGCCAGGGCTTCAATCCCGCCTCGCGCAAACGACTACTCGAAGAAATGCGCGCACTGCTCACAGAGAAATGTCCGTTCGCCAATCTGCCCACAAGCAAGAAAAGTCATTTTGGCGAAGGCATCACCCAAGAAGAGATGACCGAGCTTTGCTGGCTCAAACCGAAACTCGTCGCGCAAATCAGTTTCACCGAATGGACCAACTACGGTCTTCTCCGCCACGCGACTTTTGAAGGACTGCGCGACGACAAAGACCCGCGCGAAGTGCGTCGCGAGATTGTTGGTTGATCATTTCTGCGTAAAATCGACAATCTGAAATCTGCAATTTGAAATTGCCTCGTCCCCGTAGTTCAACGGATAGAACGGAGGTTTCCTAAACCTTAAATGCGGGTTCGATTCCCGCCGGGGATAGACAAATGCGAATCCGTTTTGCGTGCCGGTAGCGAAGTCATTGACAAACGGATGACCCGCACGCGCACGAAATTTTTGCCGCTCGCTGTCGATCTTTTTAAGCAAACCGGGCGCGAATGGATCGCGGACGACGCGCCGCAGTTGGGTGCGGCACTGGCGTATTACACCGTGTTCTCGCTTGCGCCGATGGTTTTGCTCTTGCTCGCGGTGATCGGCCTGTTGTTCCGCGACGATCCGGCTGGCGCGTGGAGCAGGGTGACGGAACAGATGAGCTATTTCCTTGATAAGAGCGCGGTGCACATGGTGCAACAGATCGCGCGACAAGTTTCCACCCCGGCAAAAAGTGCAATCGGCGGCATCATTGGAATCGCGCTCGCGCTTTTCGGAGCGACCGGCGTGTTCGGCCAATTACAAAACGCGCTCAACACCATCTGGGGAGTAAAAGCCAAACCTGGCGCTGGCGTCTGGGGATTTATCCGCTCGCGCTTTCTTTCCTTCGCACTGCTGGCGGGAATCGGTTTTCTGCTTCTCGTCTCACTGGTCATCGAAGCGTCGATCAAAGGCTTCAGTCATTATCTGCAAAGCGTCTGGCCGGGCGCGCTCACCGTCATCATCCCGATTTATCTTCTGTTCGATTTTGTCATCATCACCGCCGTGTTCGCGATGATCTTCAAGATCCTGCCGAACGCGACGATCCGTTGGCGTGACGTTTGGATCGGCGCGGTCATGACCGCGTTGTTATTCCTCATCGGCAAATGGGCGCTCGGCATTTATCTCGGCAGCGGGACGGCGGCCTCGGCCTATGGCGCGGCGAGCTCGCTCATCACGATGCTGCTCTGGATTTATTACTCTTCGCAAATCCTCCTCTTCGGCGCGGAGTTCACCCAGGTTTATGCCGATCGCTGCGGTGCGCGCATCGCGCCGGACAAATACGCGGTGCGTGTCGAGCGCAAAGAAATCGAGAAGTGATTGATTGTGACGGCATAACGGCTGCTCTTTTGCCCCGCGCAAGCGAGGAAGTCACTGATACTAATCTGAACTGTTCCTCAGCTTCAGCAGCGCAATCAGATGGTCGCGCTTTTTCTATTCGGGTTACGCCTTCCAGCCGTTGCCATCGCGCGCGACCGCGGTTTCGTACGCCGGCGTAAGATCGACATCTTCGGCTGGTTCTTCTTCCGCTTGGGCCAACGATTTCTCGTGGTGCTCTTTGGCGATGAGCATGTAGAGCGAGGGAACGATGAAAAGGGTGAAGATCGTGCCGATAGTCATTCCACCGACGAGCACCAAACCAATGGAGTTTCGGGCGGCCGCGCCCGCGCCGGTAACAAGCGTTAGTGGAAAGTGACCGGCGACCGTCGCGACGCTCGTCATCATGATCGGGCGCAGGCGAATCCGAGCGGCTTGCGCAACCGCGGCAAGCTTGGCCAACCCCTGGCGTTGCAACTCATTGGCGAATTGCACGATCAAAATGCCATTCTTGGAAACCAGACCGACGAGCGTAACGAGCCCGACTTTGGAATAAATGTTGAGTGTCGTCGTAAAGTGATCGGTGAAGAAACTGCCGAACGGCATTTTCAAAAATGTGAAAAGCAGTGCGCCGAAAACGGCGAGCGGGACGGAGCCGAGCAAAATGATAAAGGGGTCGCGGAAGCTGTTGAACTGCGCGGCCAGCACCAGGAAGATGAGAACGACCGCGAGCGCGAATACCATTCCAAATTTGCTGCCTTCGGTGCGCAACTGGCGCGACTCGCCGGTGTAATCGAGCACATAACCGGACGGCAGCGTGTTGCGCGCTTCATTCTCCAAAAATTTCAAGGCCGCATCGAGCGAGACGGCCGGCACGCCGCTGATCGTCACCGCGTTCAACTGTTGCATCCGATTCAACGAGCGGGCGACGGTGGTGTGTTTGATCGACGCAACCGTGCTCAACGGCACGAGCTGATTGTTCGGTCCGGTGACGTAAATGCTTTGCAGCTGTTCGGGATTCAATCGATCCACGCGCTTGATCTGCGGAATCACCTTGTAACTGCGACCGGAGATGTTGAAGCGATTCACAAAATTGCCGCCGATGCTCGCCGATAAGTCCGCGCCGACTTTTTGCATGTCGAGGCCGAGCGACGCGACTTTGTCATGATCGAACTCAATGCGCGCCTGCGGCTGATCGATCTTTGTGTCCACGTCGCCGAACTGGAAAATGTGCGCCTGCATCGCTTTCAAAAAGATCTGGCGCGCGAACTCAAGGATGCGCTCCTGGTCGGCGGTCGATGTGATGACGAAGCTGACCGGGAAATTGTCGCTGCCCGGCAACGCCGATGGCATGATTGGAAACATTTGGATGCCGGGAATGGCGGCGAGTTTCGCCTGGACCTGCGGCAGATAATTTTTGGTCGGCGTTTTGCGCGTGCCCCAGGGCTTCAACACCATGCCGCCGAAGCCGCTATCGGGAAACGTGATTTGAAATGTGAAACGCGTGTCCGGCAGACCGAGAAAAACTTTTTCGGCCGCGTCGGCATAGCGGATTGTGTCGTCGATCGTTGCATTGGCGGGCGCGGTCACGATTCCAAAGATAACGCCCTGGTCTTCCTTGGGCGCGAGCTCGTCCGGCGACATTTTCCAAAACACCACGCCGAGAAGCGAGAGCGCGATCCAGACGGTGTAGACGGCCGGCCGCTGAGCCAAAGTTCGATCCAGATGTTCGCCGTACCAATCGCGGAAACGATCGAATGTCCGATTGACCCATCCGCTGAATCCATGGTCCGCGTGTTCCGCTCTTAATAGATGAGCAGACATCATCGGCGAGAGCGTCAGGGCGACGACACCGGAAATGAAAACCGCGCCGGCGAGGGTGAGCGCGAATTCGCGAAAGAGCGCGCCGGTTAATCCACCTTGCAGCGCGATCGGCGTGTAGACGGCTGCGAGCGTGATCGTCATGGCGATGATCGGCCCGATCAACTCGCGCGCGCCAATCAGCGCGGCTTGCATGCGCGGCAGCCCTTCGCGCAAATGTCGCTCGACATTTTCAACCACAACGATCGCGTCATCCACGACCAGTCCGACTGAAAGCACGATCGCGAGCAGGGTGAGCAGGTTGAGCGTGAACCCGAAAGCCTGCATCAAAAACAACGCGCCGATCAGCGAAATTGGAATCGCAACGACCGGGACGATCACGGAACGAAACGATCCCAGGAACAAAAAGATGACCAGCATCACGATGAGCAACGTGTCGATCAAAGTTTTTACGACTTCGTGGATCGCGTCGTTGATGTAAGCGGTCGCGTCGTAGGCGATCATGCCGGTCATTCCGGTGGGCAGCTCTTTTTTGATTTGCTCCATCTCCACGCGCACGCGCTTGATCACGTCGACCGAGTTCGCGTTCGGTAAAACGTAAATGCCCATGAAGACCGCCTTTTCGCCGGAAAAGTGGACTTCGGCGTTGTAATCTTCCGCGCCGAGAACAACGTCAGCGATATCGCCCAGGCGGACGAGCGTGCCTTTTTCCTGACGCACGACGAGCTTTTTGAAATCGTCGGCGGTATGAAGATCGGTATTTGCGGTCAGATTCACTTGGAGCAGCGACCCCTTGGTGTTACCGACCGCCGCGAGAAAATTATTTCGCGCGAGCGCGTCGCGCACCTGTGACGGCGAAATATTCAACGCCGCCATTCGGTCCGGTTTCATCCAAATGCGCATCGCGAAATAGCGGCCGCCCAGAATGTCCGCTTTTTGCACGCCGCCCACGGCCGTGAGCCGCGGTTGCACCAGTCGCACCAGATAATCAGTGACTTCGTTCGGTTGCAGAATGTCCGACGTGAAACTCAAGTAGCACGACGCGAATTGCGTATCGGCAGATTGGATTTCGATGACCGGAATCTCCGCTTCTGGCGGCAGGTCGCGCCGGATGGCGTCCACCTTCGAGCTGATATCCGACAACGCTTTGTTCGCGTCGTAGTTCAATTTCAGACGCGCGGTGATGGTCGAAATGCCCTGTTTGCTTTGCGATGAAATGTAATCTATGCCGTCCGCGGCCGCGATCGCGCGCTCCAGCGGTGTCGTGATAAAACCGCGGACCAGTTCCGCGTCCGCGCCGACATAAACCGTGGAGACCTGGATCGAGGCAATGTCGCTGCGCGGATATTGGCGGACGTTCAAGCCGCCGAGCCCCTTCATACTCGGGAACAAAATCGGCAGCAGCGCTTTCGAGCCCGCGATCAGGATAACAAAGCTGACTACCATCGCCAGCACCGGCCGCTTGATGAAAAGATCGGTAAACGATTTCATGTCGATCTTACGAGTCGACCGGGTTCGGTTTTAATTGCGGTTTCGGCGCGAGATCGTTGTTGATTGTGACGCTCATTCCGTTTCGCAACTTGAAGACGCCCGTGCTCACGATGGTTTCGCCGCCTTTTAGTCCTTGCGTAACCGAAACAAAATCGCCGCGCGCTTCCCCGATTCGAACAAACTGCTGGCGCAGTGCCTGCGATTCCTTACCGGTTTTCTCGTCTTTCTTTTTCTCAATCACGTAGACCGAATCGCCGAATGGTGCGTAGGAAACTGCCGAACCGGGAATCACCAGCGTCTTTGATTTGCTCGGCAACACCACTTCAACTTTCGCAAACATTCCCGGACGCAATATGTGGTCTGGATTTTCCAAAGTTGCTTGTGCGCTCACGTTGCGGGTCACGCTGTCGACCATCGAGTTCACGGCGGTCAGTTTGCCTTTGAACTCGCGGTCGGGAAGCGCATCGACGCGGACATGAACTTCAAGACCCTGCGCGAGCTGCTGGAAATTTTGTTCGGGCAACGAAAAATCGACATAGACGGGATCAAGGGCGGTCAGCGCCACCACTTCCTGACCTTCTTTGATCATCTGCCCGACGTTGACCTGGCGAATGCCGAGCTGCCCATCGAACGGCGCGCGAACTTCTTTATGTTGGACGATTCCTTCCTTTTGTTTGAGCTTCGATTCGGCGGCATCGAGTTCCGCTTTTGAAATCACTTTGCGCGCGGCTAGATCGCGTGCCCGCTCCAGATCATTTCGCGCCAATTCCAAATCCGCCTGCTCCTGAGAGGCAGCAAGTTTGACAAGAACGTCTCCTTTCTTTGCTACACCGCCGTTTTGAAAATTCACTTCCGCGACCGTGCCGGCGAGATCGGTCGAGAGAATCGCGCCCTCCACCGCGCTCACACTGCCGACCGCGGAAAGTGTCGGCGCCCAATCTTCTTCTTTGACCACCGTGCTTGAGACAGTCGTCGGCGGCATCTGCATCGGGCTGCTCATCATTTTCTTGAATTGCAGCGCCTTGATTCCGACCAAAAGAATCACGAGCGCGACCAAACCGCCGACCGCGACTCCCATTGCTCCGCGAGGTCGTGTCACATCCTTCTCCATTGAAACTTCTCTTGCGACGTCATGCATATGCGCCGTCGCCTTCCGTTTTGAACATGATTCGCCACAAATTCCTGACCACTTCGAGTTGGTGCTCGCGACTTTCGGCCGGCGCTTGTCCGACTCGCAACACTCCACGCAACAACATTCCGTCATTAACCGCAAAAATCAGTTCCGCCATTTCGCGCGGACTTAAATCGATCCCTTTGGCTTCCGGGGAGCGCGCGATTAATTCGGTGACGCCATTCATCGACGTCTGGCAAACGTCGCGCACCAATTCGGCAACGCTCGCGTTCCGGCTCGCTTCCGCGAAAAGATCGACAACGAACGCCGCGGTCACGTCCGGTTCAGTCTCACCGCAATGCGCCGTGAACAAAGTTTCCAGCGACTCGCGCAAATTCGGCGCCTGTCGCGCGCGCTCCAAAATTTCGTGGATTTGTTTTTTATGCCGATCGGCCATCGCCGCGATCACGGCCTCTTTATTGTGAAAATAGCGATAAATCAGGCCGACGCTGATTCCGGCTTCGGCACTAATGTCGTGCATGCTGGTCTGATGAAAGCCGCGCTTGGCGAAGCAAACGACCGCTGCATCCAAAATTTGGGTCGGCCGGTCGAGGACGGTATCGGTTGAGGTCTGAGACATTGGGTCCGACAATGAATGAACGTTCATTCATTGTCAAATCGACCCTTTTTACGAGGGAAACTCGCTTCGCCGCCGGTGCAACCCCACGGATGACCAGGAAATTACTGTAGCAGAATCGTGGTCTGAGCCGCAAATTGCCAGATCGACGCCATCGCGCTGGCTGCGAAAAGCGCATATAGCGCCGTTTCTAAAACGTTTCTGCCTTTTTCTTCCGACTGGACCAGAAGTCTGTAGGTCGATCTCTTTTTCATAACTGTTTACCTTTCGTCAGTGAAGACGCCGCACCGCCCGAGTTTTGTCTGAGCTCGCTACGCGTTATCATTATCTTCGAAGAATTTGATGACCGAGCGCGATGAATTGGATTCAAAAGAATAAAGACTTTCTTCGCCGGTTTCCGCCTGGCAGACGCTACCTGGTCGGATTTTCCGGAGGCCGCGATTCAGTCGCGCTTCTGCATTTGTTGCTTGAGAGCGGCTACAAAAAGCTAATCGCCTGCCACTTGAATCATCAGCTTCGCGGAAGCTCGAGCGACACTGATGCAAAGTTCGCCAAAAGATTCGCGGCGAAGTGCGATGTCGATCTTGAAATGGGATTAGCCGACGTGCGTGCACTCGCCAGGCACAAGAAAATTTCGATCGAAGCCGCGGCGCGAGAGGCGCGTTATAACTTTTTTGCGGAAGTCGCGAAGCGCAGAAAAACCAGGACCATTTTTCTCGCGCATCACGCCGATGATTTGGTCGAAACTTTTCTGATCAATCTCGTCCGCGGCTCGGGTACGAGCGGTCTCGGCGCAATCCGCGAAATTTCAAAACGCAAGGTAGATGATGTGAGTCTTACAATTGTGAGGCCGCTGCTCGCCGTTTGGCGCAGCGAGATCGACGATTACGCTCGCGAGCATCAGCTTAAATTTCGAGAAGACGCTTCAAACAAGGATCTGGCGCCGCTGCGCAATCGAATTCGGTGCCGGATCATTCCTTATTTGGAAAAGACAGTTGGGCGAAACGTCCGTCAGACTTTTTGGCGCGCGGCCATGATCGCGGCCGAAGAAGAAAACTGGATCGAGGATCAGCTGCCGAATGCGCGCGGAGCGGATCTCGGCGTCGCACAATTGAGGGAGTTACC
>DATDFJ010000170.1:0-6318 GCA_036522675.1 Chthoniobacterales bacterium
CACTTCTTTCTTCGGCAGCCGATCGAAGAAGAGGAGGACGATCACGCGCGGCACACGGATCCTCCACGAGATCGTGGTGACCGTTTCATGCTCGGGCGCGGTCGCGGAAAAATCGCGCCAGCTTTCGAAATCGTGGGTCAGAAAATTATTCGTGTCATCGGCCGAAACGACGTGCGCGTGGCCCGCGTAAACGAGCGCAAACGCGCGCCGGGCCGTGCAGATATTGACCGCCTGCCAGAGCCGGTTCAGCACCAAAACCTGACTATTGAGCAATGAGTGCACGGTCGATCTTCCGATTGTCGATCTTACGACGCCGGGGAGCAACGCCTTAACACGTCGAGCGCCGAAAATCGCGCGACGGTATCACTCGCATTTTTCCTTGTCAACGAACCGACTGCCGCGGCCTAGCGCGCCGCGACGCCGTGAACAGCGAGACGCTTGGCGCGCGCGCTTGGCCGCTCGCGCTCATCGACTGCGCCGGCGGCATCGCCCAGGTGCGCTTCTTCCGCAGGGAGAAATTCTTTAAACCGATTCTTATCGATCGCTTTCATGAAAGCTTCGTGCGGGGAAACGATGCCTTGTTCGAGCAGGGCAAAGATGGCATCGTCCATGAATTGCATTCCCTGCGCGCGTCCGGAAATGATTACATCCTGAAGTTTCTGGGTCGCGCCTTCGCGAATGATCGCGGCCACCGCCGGATTGGCGATCAGGATTTCATTCACGGCCACGCGGCCGGGGCGATCGCACCGCTTGAGAAGCAGTTGCGCGACCACCCCGCGCAGAGAGTTGGCGAGCATCGCACGCGCCTGCGCCTGGCGATCGGCCGGGAAAACGTCGACCATGCGGTCGACCGTCTTGCGCGCGTTATTTGTATGCAACGTGCCGAAAACGAGCAGGCCGGTCTCAGCCGCCGTCAACGCGAGCGAGATCGTCTCCAGGTCGCGCATTTCGCCGAGCAGCACGATGTCAGTGTCCTCGCGCAGCGCCGCCTTCAAAGCATCGGGAAAAGATTTCGAGTCGGTCGGCACTTCGCGCTGGGTGATCGTGCTTTGCTTGTTGTCGTGCACGAACTCGATCGGTTCCTCAACCGTAACGACGTGGCGCGAAAAGTTTTCGTTGATGTAATCGATCAGCGCCGCTTGTGTGGTGGTTTTGCCGGAGCCGGTCGGGCCTGTCACCAGGACGAGACCCCCGCGAAGATCGGCAAATTCTTTTACCACCACGGGAACACCGAGTTCCTCCAGACTCGCGATCTTGGTCGGAATAAGACGAAACGCGGCCGCGTACCCGTTGGACTGTTTGAAGTAGTTGCTGCGAAAACGTGAAGCGGCATCCATTTCGTAGGCGAAATCGAGATCGCCGCGTGCTTCGAAGCTCTCCCAGTTCTGCGGCCCGCAGATCTCGCTCAGCATGCGCTTCGCCTCCTCGCGGCCGACGGGCTCGTCCCGAATCGGCATAATATCGCCATGCCGGCGCATCTTCGGCGGCTGCCCTTCGCTGATGTGCAAATCGGAGCCGCTCTGTTGCACAATCACATTTAGGAATTGGTCGAGGTAAGGCATGACTAGATGGCGAATGACAAATGACGAATGATGAATGAATGCAGAAGCACGAAACCCGGCAGCCGCGTCCTCTTGCTGACGTTTCGGCATTCGAATTTCGTCATGATTTCGTCATTCGTCATGGTGGATCCGTCATTTCATCTTGAGGTGCTGGCGCACCATCGGCTTTTGTTCGGCGCGCGCGTAGGCTTCCTCGGCAGTGATGAGACCCTGCTCGTAAAGATCGATGAGCGTATCGTCCATCAAACGCATCCCTTGCTTTTTGCCGGTCTGAATGATGCCCGGCAGCATGTAGGTCTTGGATTCGCGAATCACGTTCGCCACGGCCGGCGTATTGGTGAGAGTCTCCAGCGCCAGCACGCGGCCAGTGCCGTCCGCGCGCGGGATCAACTGCTGGCTGATGACGCCGCGCAGTGATTCGCTAACCATCGCGCGGATTTGTTCCTGTTGATCCGGCGGAAACACATCGAGCAACCGATCCAGCGTGCGCGAGGCATTACCGGTGTGCAGGGTGGCCATCACCAGGTGACCGGTTTCTGACGCGGTGATGGCAAGCGAGATGGTCTCTAAATCGCGCATCTCACCGACCATGATCACATCCGGGTCCTCGCGCAGCGACGCACGCAAGGCCGCGCCAAACGATTGGGTGTGGGTGAATACTTCGCGCTGACTCACGTGGCAATTCTTTGAGGTCAGCACGTATTCGATCGGGTCTTCGAGGGTGATGATGTGATCGCGGCGTTCCATGTTCACTTGCTCGATCATGGCCGCCAGAGTGGTCGATTTGCCGGTACCGACTGAGCCGGTCACAAGGATCAGCCCGTTCTGATAACGGGTCAGCAGTTTGAGGTGCTCGGGCAGTGCGAGCTCGTCCATTGTGCGGACGTTTGTGTTGATGACACGGAAAACAATTTCGATTCCAAGCCGCTGCCGGACGACACTCGTGCGATAACGCGCAAATTCGTTCTGGTAGGCGAAATCCGAATCGCCGCGCGTGTTCAGCTCTTCCTTGTAATTGTCCGGCATGAAACTCTCGGCCAACGCCGCCGCCTGCTCGCCGGTGAGCCGCGGCGCATCCGGCCACATCGGTTTCAATGTGCCATGCACGCGCCAAATCGGCGGCGCGCTGACCGCGAGATGCAGATCGGAGGCGCCGGCTTTCTGGGCGATCTCGAGATAATTGTCAACGTGTCTCAGCGGATGCGATCGGACTGGAGGCGCCTGGACTTGTGATCGCATGAGCGGAAATATTTATGCGGCCCGGCCCGCGCGTAAACCCGAAAAGAATCTCACCACTTCCGCGGCGGCGACGCTTTTGTCGCGGAGCCAAAAATCCGGGTACGCACAAGATCGACAATCACCGGTCGCGCGAGCGACGCGGCAATCTTCAACGCGCCGAGGACGAATCCCGCTTCCAGCAGCCGGTTCTGCTTCTTTTTTCCTCCGCCTTTGGCGTCGACATAAATCTTTCTTGTTCGTGCCGGTATTGTCGCAAGGATAATGCCAACAGCAGCAGCAGCCGCGATCCAGAGAATGGTTTCACGCCGAAACGACTGCCGGACTTTTCTTGGGAAATCCAGTTCGTAGCGCAGGCCGCGCAAGTCGCGCGAAACGGCGTCGCGCGAGCGTGCGATCTCCTCGCTCAACTTCTCGGTTGAGTCGTTTTGCCCAGTTCCCTCAGCCATTGGCGGTCCTTTTTCAGTTCAGAGGCGGTCGCACGAAACAGCGGTCTTGTCACGCGGCCGCGCGCGACGAAAAGAAAAATCACTGCGCCGACAAAATGCAAGCCGGCCGCGCCAAGCGCGATCCAGAGCCAGGAAACGCCCGCCAGATGGGCCACGCCCACGATTGCGCTCACGATCAGGAAAACATAACCGAACGCGAAGAGCATGATCGCGGCGACCACACAGGCCGCGAGCGCGACAAGCTGGGCAAGGGCGGCTTTTGAATCTCGAGCAACCAGTGCCCAGCGATCCTGGAAAAAACCCGCCAACGCGCTGGTGAGCGCGAGCAGGTTATCGAGCAAACCGGCATGCCCCGCAGGATTGCGGGAGCGACTGCCTTCCTCAGCCATTCAGCGCAACTCGGTCAACGCCGAAAGATCAAGCCGAGGACAAAACCGATGCCCAGTGCGGTGAAAATCGCTTTGGTCGGATTTTCGCGAACGTATTGCTCGGCATCGTCATGGATGGTGCGCGCGCGACTGCGCGCTTCGCCCCATGCCTGCTCGGCGCGGCCACGGGCTTCGCCCCATACTTGTTCGGCCTTGTCGCGGTAATCGCCCGCGATTGAGCCGGCCGCCGATCGTAAATCCTCGGCCGCTTTGCGCGCGTGCCGTTTGCTGCTCTCCAATTTGCTCTGCGCGTCGGTTGTTCCTTGTTCGTTTTCTTCAGCCATTGGTATTCTCCGGTTAAATTTACATCGTCACTATCCGCGTTCTGCTCATTTTGAGCAACCGCGCAAACGACAAATCCCCACACGAAGTTCGGAACCCAGCGGCGATCTGCGCTTGCCGTTGTCGATGTTTCCTATTGCTCGCGAAAGATGATCCGCGCCTTGGTCAGATCGTAGGGCGAAAGTTCCACCGACACCTTGTCCCCGGGCACGATGCGAATGAAGTGCTTGCGCATCTTGCCGGAAATGTGCGCGAGCACGTTGCGTTGACCGGCCAGATCGACGCGAAACATCGTGCCCGGCAACACTTCGGTCACCGTGCCTTCAGTCACGATCTGTTCCTCTTTCGGCATCCCGCCGGAATATAACCGGCGAGAAGCTGCTCTCAAGCTGCTGTAGTCGCGCCGCTGTGCGGCGCGCGCGTTTCGCGCAGCCAAACGGCTACAAACTGTCCTAGCGAAACTGATCGAGCGATACGCTCGATAAGTATTCGCCGAGCTCCTGGCGTTTCCACCACGCGCCGGTCTGTCGATGTTCGGCCGCGGTGGTGAAACGGTAGCGGTAAAAAACGGCGCGAATGTAACGCGGTGGAGTGTTGGCAAACGGATTGCGTCCAAACAGAGCGGTCACATCGGTTTTACCCTGTAACAATCGATAAACAAGATTTTGAAACCACAGCCGCTCGGGCGGCGAGCCGAGCGCGGCGAACCACATCTGCCAATCGAGCCGGGGTTGATGCGGCGCGCACCAGCCGGGCGCGCGCATCACGTCGCCCGGTTTCCATTTGAATTCATACGGCAGCCAATCGATCCCGTCGACGCTCCCTTCGATCACGATCTCCTTGCGGTCCTTCGTCATCACGCGAAAAAGGCCGTAACCATTCACGATGCGAAGACGCTCGAAGTAACCGTCCAGCCGCTCGAGCAGACGCGGCGGCTGCGCTTCGGGTTCAAACGCGCTGTAAGTCAGCCACGCGTTGATCGGCAGCGTGACAATGATCACGACGGTCGCCCCGTACATCGACAATGGTAGGCCGCGACCGCCGGGCGCGCCGCGGACGCCGCAGCGCGACGTCCCTACCACAGAATCATCAATCAGTAACAGACACAGCGCGATGGTCAGCAGGTTGAAAAAGCAATAGTTGCCCGTGACCGCGATGAGTAGCTGGAGAAAGACGAGCAGCCCGCACGCGAGCAGGCGCAGCCGCCGCGGCGCCCAGATGAAAATCGGGACGATAATTTCGACAACGAGACAAAACGCGACCGAGAAATGCTTGAACCATTCGGGGTGTTGATCGGCCCACCAGCCGAAGATCGTTGGCAATGGTTGCGACCAGTAGTGATAATCGAGCGCGCTTAGATCCCACCAGCACGGATCGCCGCTGGTCAGCTTCACCACGCCTGACATCACCATCAGCTTGAAAAGCAAAAGATTGAGCAAAAAAATCGCCGGTTTTGAAACTGGCGGCTCATGACCGCGCTTCGGCCAGAGCTGCCAGGGCGCGAGAAAGATCGACAGGAATCCAGCTTCGAGCAGCAGAATATCCCATTGAAAACTGAGGAATGTTTGTCCGGCGATCGTGAGCGACAGGTAAAAAACAAGCAGCCCGAGCAAACAAATGGCCGGCGCAATGCCGACGATCAGGACAATGGAGAGGGCAACCCCGCCGCCGCAAAGCAAATGGAGAAATGCATTGCTGGAGTTAAACCAGCAAAGTGTTGGTAAGATCGACCATGCGCGCGTGCCGAGTTGCTCGCGCACCGCCGGAAGAAACTGATCGATGGGCGAAATTCCGTCTCTGCCGACGAGCCCGTCGATCTGCACCCAGAGCGAAATGAATGCGACCAGGTAAATCAAACCGAGAGCACGCAAAAACCAGCGACGCGCCCAAAGGTAGGTCGGCGGCCGCACGTCTCTGCCCCACAGCAATCGCGTGACAGTGGATGCGACGCCGCGATTGCGCGACACAATTTCGTAAAGCAGCTCCGAGGTTGGGCCGAACCCGGGAATGTGCTCGTAGCTCCAGGCCAGCCATTTGCGCGAGCGGCGCAGGCCTAACGAGCGATAGACCGCTTCCGCTGCAAAAAATACCTGCCCCGAATTGTCGATGTAAACGAGCGAGCGTTGAAATTGCTCGCGCCTGATTTCAGGAAAGCGGTCCGCGACTTCCTGAAAAGTCGCATCATCACTTGCGCCTCGCGTGACGACGCGCCAGCGCTCAACCCATGTCCGGCAAAAGTGGCATTCACCGTCCCAGATCAGAACTGGCTTCGGCGGCGGATTTGACACGCGCAGACCGCTGTTAGGCATTAACGCCGAACGTCCAACGCCGAACGCCGAACGTCCAATCCCAGACTCAGAG
>DATDFJ010000171.1:0-4816 GCA_036522675.1 Chthoniobacterales bacterium
TTCGAGGTGCTCGACAATTCGATCGACGAACATCTCGCCGGTTTTTGCGATCGGATCGACGTCGAGGTTCATGTGGACGGCAGCGTTTCAGTTCGCGACAACGGGCGCGGCATTCCCGTCGACATTCATCCGAAATGGAAGATGCCGGCGGTCGAGCTGGTGCTGACAAACCTGCACGCTGGCGGAAAATTCGGTCAGGGCGCTTACAAATACTCGGGCGGCCTGCACGGAGTCGGCGCGAAGTGTACCAACGCGCTTTCGGAATGGTTCAAAGTGGAGGTTTCGCGCGACGGCAAGGTCTACCACATGGCGTTTGCCAAGGGCAAGACGACCCAAAAGCTGGAAGTAATCGGCGAAGTCAAAGGCAAGAAGGCGACCGGCACGCTGATCACGTTTCTGCCTGATCCGACGATTTTCACCATCACGACGGAGTTTAAATTCGAGCGGTTGGCGACGCGATTGCGCGAGCTCGCGTTTCTCAATCCGGGCCTGGAGATCAATCTGACCGACGAACGCACCGAGGCGCCCAAGAAGGAAACGTTTCTGTACAAGCATGGCATCGAGGAATTCGTAAAACAACTCGGTGAAAACAAACAGGTGCTCCATCCCAAGCCGATCGTGATCGAGCGCCAGCGCGAGGAAGTGTTTGTCGATGTTGTCCTGCAATACAACGACAGTTACAACGACCAGATTTTGCCGTTTGCGAATTCAATTCCAAACCCGGACGGCGGCACGCATCTGACCGGATTTCGCACGGCGCTGACGAAAGCAGTCAATCAATACGCGAAATCGAACAATCTCATGAAGGAAAAGGATCCGCCGATCTCAGGCGAGGACGTTCGCGAGGGACTGATCGCGGTCCTGAGCATTAAGTTGCCCAACCCCCGGTTTGAATCGCAGACCAAAGTGAAGCTCGTCAACACCGAGATCGACGGCATCGTGAACTCGGCGGTCTACGAAGGGTTGATGACTTTCTTCGACAAGAATCCGCCGGTTGCGCGCCGGATTTTCGACAAAGTCTTGACGGCCGCACGGGCACGCGAGGCCGCGCGCAAAGCGCGCGAAACAATTCGCAAAGGCGCGCTGACCGGTGGCGGTTTACCCGGCAAATTAGCCGATTGCTCCGAGCGCGATCCGGAATTGACTGAGCTTTATATTGTCGAGGGCGACTCGGCCGGCGGGTCGGCCAAGCAGGGGCGCGATCGACGTTATCAAGCAATCCTGCCCATCCGCGGCAAACTCATCAACGTCGAGAAAGCGCGCGAGGATCAGTTTCTCAAGAACACCGAGATCCAGTCGATGATCACGGCAATCGGCACCGGCATCGGCAAACCCCGCGAGGAAGATGTCGGCGGGAATGGCAAACAGGAAGAAGGCCGGTTCGACATGTCGAAGCTGCGTTACGGCCGCATTATCATCATGACCGACGCGGACGTGGACGGCTCGCATATCCGCACGTTGCTGCTCACGTTTTTCTTCCGGCAAATGACCGACCTGGTGCGCGCGGGCCGGATCTACATCGCCCAGCCGCCGCTTTACCAAATCAAACGCAAAAAGCGCGAGGAATACGTCGACGATGACGTGCAGTTGAACAAGATCCTGATTTCGCTCGGCGCCGAAGATGTAAAATTGAAAAATCTCGCCGACAAAAAGGAAATTAGCGCCGCCCAGTTGAAAGATATTCTCGAGTCGCTGGAGAAGCTGGCGAAGCTAAGCGAAGCGGTGCGCCGGCATGGCGGGGATTTCGAAGCGTATCTGGAAGAGCGCAATTCCAAATCAGGCAAACTGCCGGCCTATCTCGTAAAGGTGCGCGAGGGAAACGACGAGACAGTGCATTATTTTCACGACGAAAAAGCGGTCCGGAGATTTCACGAAGCGAACCTCGATCTGAATTTGTTCGATACCCAGATGGAACAGGAGTTGTTGCCGCTCGGCGACGCTCAGCCCGCGACCGCAAAGACAAACGGTGTCCGGCGGCGCGCGAAACTGGTCGAGCTCCATGAATCGGCCGCGATCCAGAAAATTATGGCCGAGCTCGCGCGCAAAGGCCTCAAGGTCGATCATTACGCGGCAAGCGATCGGCCAATCTTCGAATTGATCGAAGGCGAAGGCGAAAAAGCGATGACGCATCCGCTCTTCTCGATCCCCGGGATTCTGCAAAAGATTTTGGAGATCGGCCGCCGCGGCGTGCAAATCAAACGCTTCAAGGGTCTCGGCGAAATGAACGCCAAGGAATTATTCGAGACGACGATGAATCCGGAAAAGCGCAAACTGCTGCGGGTCGAGGTCAGCGAGGGCACGACCGACGACGAAATGTTCGCGCGCTTGATGGGCGAGCTGGTGGAGCCGCGTCGTCAATACATCGAGGATAACGCTCTCAACGTCCGCAACCTGGATGTTTAAAATCCGCGATGGGAGGCCTGTTTCACAACCTGCGCCATCCGCGTCGTTGTTACGTCGTCTGCGCGACTCCGCGCTGCGGCAGCAATCTATTGACCGACGGTTTACATGCGACGCGCCGGGCCGGCCGCCCGAAACAGTTTTTTCTCCGCAAAGCCGAGCCGGAATACGCGGCCGCGCACGACTTCGACCTGAACCGCGGCTTTGCCGCATACGTGCGCGACATCGTGAGAGTCACGGCGACATCGAATGAAGTGTTCGGATTCAAATTGATGAGCTGGTATCTGGAGGATTTTCTCGCCCGCCTGCACGCGACTGGTGAATTCGGCTCGGCTCAAACGAACGATGTCGATCTTTTAGGAAACGCGTTTCCGCGTCTCCAATTCGTCTACGTCAGTCGACGGCACAAACTGCGGCAAGCTTTGTCCAAGGCGCGCGCCGAGCAGACCGGTTTGTGGAAAGTCCAGGACGGCAAAGAAATTCAGCAGGAGCCGCGTTTTGACGCAAAGCTGATCGAGCGATGTCTCAAAGACGGCGAGCTACAGGAAAAAGCTTGGGAATCGTTTTTTGAACGTAACGGCATCGAGCCTTTCCGCGTCGAATACGAGGCGCTCTGCCAGAATTACGAAACTGCCATCCGCGGCGTGCTCGATTTCTTGCAGATCTCCTTGCGGCGCGGCCAGCGCATCGGTGCGCCGCTGACAGTGCGTCAATCGGATGAGCTTTCACGGGCGTGGGAGGAACGTTTTCTGGCCGAGCGTTCACCCGCAGTCGCCGCACGAGCGTAGGCGATGTACAACCAGAACGAAAAAGTCGATCCGGTAAATGTAGCCGACGAAGTGTCACGGTCGTTTCTCGACTACTCGATGTCGGTGATCATTTCGCGCGCGCTGCCGGACGCGCGTGACGGGCTGAAGCCATCGCAGCGTCGGATTCTTTACGCGATGCACGATTTGTCGCTGTTTCCGGGAAGGCAGCACCGTAAATGTGCGAAGATCTGCGGCGATACGAGCGGTAATTATCATCCGCACGGGGAAGCGGTGATTTACCCGACGCTCGTCCACATGGCGCAGCACTGGGCGATGCGCGAGCCGCTCGTCGATGGGCAGGGGAACTTCGGTTCGGTCGAGGGCGATCCGCCGGCGGCCATGCGTTACACCGAAGCGCGGATGACCCATCTCGGTGCCGCGCTGATGGTCGACATGGACAAGGACACGGTCGATTTCGTTCCGAACTACGACGAGACCCGCACCGAACCGACAGTCTTCCCGGCAGCGTTTCCAAATCTTCTCGTCAACGGTGCGACCGGTATCGCGGTGGGAATGGCGACAAACATTCCGCCACACAATCTGGTCGAAATCATCGACGGGATCTGCGCGCAGATCGACGACCCCGAGATCACACTCGACGAGCTGATGAAGCACGTGAAGGGGCCGGATTTCCCGACCGGTTGCATGATCTGCGGCGTTACCGGCATTCGCCAATATCTCGAGACTGGGCGCGGCAGCATGAAAGTGCGCGGGAGAGCGGGCGTTGAAGAGATCAAGGGTGGCAAGGAGCAAATCGTGATCACGGAGATTCCGTTCAACGTGAACCGGGCCAGCCTCGTCGAGCGCATCGCGGACTTGGTGAACCAAAAAGTTCTCAATGATATCACTGCCGTGCGCGATGAATCCGACGAAAACACGCGCGTCGTGATCGAGCTCAAGCGCGACGCCAACCCGAAGATCACGATCAACAATCTTTACAAGCACACGCCGATGGAAAGCTCATTCCCGGCGCTGATGCTGGCGATCGATCATGGCCGGCCGAAGCTGCTCTCGCTCAGGGAAGCGAACGCGTGTTACATCGAGCACCGCCGCGAAGTTGTGCTCCGCCGGACGCGTTTCGAATTGCGCAAAGCTGAGGAGCGCGCCGAGACGCTCGAAGGTTATCTCATCGCGCTCGCCAATCTCGACGAGTTCATCCGCATCATCCGCGAATCAGCCAATCGCGACGAGGCGCGGGTGAAACTGCTCGCCTTCGACTTCACCAAACGGCAGGTCGAACAAATCGGCATTCTCATTCGCAACCCGGCGCGGCTGACCGAGGGCCGCTACGCCTTCAGCGAACAGCAAGCCGACGAAATCCTGAACTTGCGTTTGTATCAGTTGACCGGTCTCGAGCGCGATAAGATCGACAACGAATACAAAGACCTGCTGAAAACGATCGAGGACCTAAGCGACATCCTCGCCAAAGAGCAGCGCGTGTTCACAATTGTGAAGAAGGAGCTGCGCGAGCTCCGCGATAAACACGGCTCGCCACGGCGGACCGAGATCGCGCCGGATGAAGCCGAAATCAATATCGAGGACCTGATCGCGAACGAAGGCTGCATCATTAGCATCACCCACGGCGGATTCATTAAGCGCACCGCGGT
>DATDFJ010000172.1:0-3116 GCA_036522675.1 Chthoniobacterales bacterium
GCTACCATTTTAGTAATGTCGTACAAGGAGAAAGAATTCGAAGTAAAGCGTGATCTGGAGGCGGCGCGGCGCGTTTGCTCAAACGCGTGATTGAGCTGCTCGAAGAGCCGGCAAAATTGTAACGCCGACCACGTTTCGACACGATCGAGGAGGCACAATGGGTGACATTGAACCGGGCGCGCCGAGAGTCGACAAGGACGAGTGGATACGCTCGGTCGTGAAGGGCCAAACGTTCGCGGATGTCGGCGGGCTTTGGCGCACCGTCAATGAGAAGGTTTCTTTTGCGCTCGAAGCGGGAGCGACGGCCGCGACGATGATTGATGTTGAGCCAATGGAGTCCGACCTTTGGACGCAGTTCAAGGCACATTGTGCGGCAATGAAGGTTACCGGCTACGAGTGCGTCGAGGCCGACGCGACCGCCCCGGGGCTGCGCGAGCGTGTCGGTGTCTTCGATGTGGTGCACTGCTCAGGTGTCATCTATCACGTGCCGGATCTGGTTGGCTTTCTGCGCAACCTGGCGGCGATCGCGCGCAAACATCTCATCGTTACGAGCATGGTCTTTCCCGCGGTGATCGAGAACGAGTTTGGCACGTTGGACCTGCGCGGCGGTCATTGCATGTTCGTCCCGTTGATGAGCGATGAGCAGCGAAAAATCGCAGCCGCCTACGCGTCTACGCGCGGTCAAAAAATTGCGCATCTCAACGGCCCTCCGATGGAGCAATGGATCGAGGAAAGCGGCATTTGGGATTACGCCGGATGGGTCTGGATGATGACGGCAGAGTTTCTTCTTGGATTAGCGGAGGTTTGTGGGCTTCGTGTGATAAAGCACGGCCCGCGATTTGGCGGCCGCTCGTATTCGATTTTGTGCCAACTGTCGTAAAGAATATGCGGGCAAGACGGCCTTTCGCTGGGGCAATGCAGACGATTTGGGCTGGATTTTTGGACGAACTTTTGTTAACGATCCAGGCAATTTAACCCGCCGTGGCTGAGATCCGACCCGCCATTTCCAGCGCGGCCAAACGCCGCCTCATCGTTCACGCAGGGTTCGGCAAATGCGGGAGCAGCAGCATCCAACGGGCGCTGTTTCAGAATATCGCGCGTTTGCGCAAGGAGCACGTCTACATGTTCAACAAGAACCTGGAGATGGCGCAGGATCAGGGGCCGCACGGAGTAGCGCATCGTTTCTTGTCCGCGGCCGAAGAAAAAGGCGAACCTCTGGCGGCGAAAGTAGCCACGGGCGTGGAATCGATGCTCGCCAACGACAACGGCATCGCTGTGTTTAGCGCCGAGAGTCTGGTGATGCCCGGGATGTCGCGCCTTTTCGTCGGACTCGACGAGCAATGCGATGTCTTGCTCATTTACTATGTCCGGCCGCAATGGCAGTGGATCCCGTCAGCGTGGCAACAATGGTTCATGAAGCAAGGCACGTCGCTCGATCAATTTGTTGATGATTGTTTGAAGGTGCGCCGCCCAGCTTTCCGCGACCGGATCGAGGAATGGCAAAAAGCGCTGCCTGCTGCGAAGGTGCAGGTCCGCTTTCTCATTTCCGAATTGCTCCAGGGAACAAGCCCGGCGCGGGATTTTTTGCATCTCCTGGGCGTGTCGCAAGACGGCTATCAAGTCGAAGACGAACCGCGCAACACCAGTTTTGATTACGCAGTTGTTCACGTGCTGTCGAAGAACCCGCAGCTTTTTTCCGATATCCACGACAACCGTTTGCGGCGCGGTCTGCGCATCAAACTGGCGAAGAAATTTCAGTCGCCCAACATCCGAATGCTTTCGAGCGAACAGGAGACGCGAATCGAGGAATTTTTCCGCGAGGAAAATTTCTGGCTCTTGCAGAACTACGGTGGCGATATCGATGTCGAACAAATCTATCGCAAGTATTTCATTCCACCAAAAGCCGGCCTGCGATATTCGGATCTGAGCGAATTCGATCTCATTTATCGGTGTCTTGGCATCATGTTGGAAGCAATTGCGATGCAGCGAAAAAATCGCCGTTCGCAAAACAAGGAGCCAATCTTGGGCGGACTGGACGGTGACGACGAAGCCGACGGCGATCCGGAAACTGGCGACTGAGTTGCTCTGGATTTTTAGCTCAGATTCGATAAACATTTGGCCCTATCGCAAAAAACCATGACTGAAGTTCCATCCGCCGATCCCCACACTGGCAAACATCGCATCGTAATTCATGCCGGCTTTGGCAAATGCGGCAGCAGCAGCATCCACCGCGCGCTCTACCAGAACATCGCGCAACTGCGCGACAACGGGATTCACCTATTCGACAAGAAGCTCGAAATCTCTTCCGATAACAAGCCGGGCGGCCTGGCCGACGTCTTTCTGAAGGCGGCCAAAAAACAAGGCGAGCAGCTCACGGAAAAAGTAGCCAGCGGAATTCAATCGGTCGCCGGCCAGAATGGTGCCGCCACCGGCGTGCTTAGCGCGGTTACTTTGTCGAGTCGCGGAATGCCGCGACTCTTCGCCGGGCTCGACCAACTGTGCGATCTGTCGGTCGTCTTTTACGCCCGGCCACAATGGCAATGGATTCCATCCGCCTGGCAACAATGGGTCCTTAAGAAAGGAAGGTCACTGGACGAATTCGTGTCGCAGTGTCTCGAGATCGGGCGACCCGCCTTCCGCGTCCACGTGGAGGAATGGCAAAAGGTTCTCCCCGCGGCCAAGTTCCGTGTCCGTTTTCTGATTTCGGACTTGCTCAAAGGGCAGGATCCGGCGCGCGATTTTTTCCATCTGCTCGGATTGCCGGCAGACACGTATCGCTTCGAAGAAGAGGCCCGAAATACCAGCCTGGATTTCGCGCTTCTCCATGTGCTCTCGAAAAATTCTCACCTCTTCTCCGGCATCCATGACAATCGCGTGAGGCAGGGTTTGCGCCAGGCGCTGGCGAAGAGATTTCAAACGGCCAACATTCGCATGCTCTCGACCGAGCAAGAGACGAAGATCGAGGAATTCTTTCGCGACGAGAACCTCTGGCTGTTGAAGCATTACGGCGACGAGATCGATGTCGATCAAGCCTATCACGCTTACTTCATTCCACCGAAAGCCGGACAAAGATATTCCGATGTCGGTGAGATGGATGTCATTTACCGCTGCCTTGG
>DATDFJ010000173.1:0-2188 GCA_036522675.1 Chthoniobacterales bacterium
GAGGACTACATCGCCGAGTTCATCCCGCGCAACCGGGTCGTTTACCACTGGTTCGACGTCTACGACCTGGAGGAGGAACGCCTCTAGCAAACTCAACCACAACGAAAAGAAACACACCAAATGAACTCGAGGATTAAAATAGAAAATCGACAATCTCTTCGGCGATCCGGCGCCAGGATTCCGCGACAGAATCTCACCAATAAATGGCGCGAACTGTTCGGGTGCCGCCGGCGAATGCACGATCCCATGCTGGTCTTCAACATGTCGATCTTCAATTCTCCAACTGGCGAGAACCGCATTTTCGGGCGGCACAATGTTCACACATTTGGCACGTGACAAATCCCCCATCGAGACGTGGAATTCGTCAAAACAGATTCATTCCATTAACGAAACAGAGCTGAAACGAACCGTATGAACAAAGTTGGATCGATGAAACTGAGCGCCGCACCTGGTTCCTATCGGAGATAAAGCGCGGCCAGGATTAACAAAAAAGGAGAATCACAATGCCTTACATCACCGTTGGAAAAGAAAACGGAGCTAACATCGACATCTACTACGAAGACCACGGTTCGGGTAAGCCGATCATCTTGATTCACGGATATCCTTTGAGCGGCGCGTCCTGGGAGAAGCAGCTGCCGGTGCTATTGAGCGCGGGTTATCGAGTGATCACGTACGACCGCAGGGGCTTCGGTAAGTCCAGTCAGCCGGCCGAGGGCTATAATTACGACACGTTCGCGGCGGATCTCCGGGAAGTGATCACCCAGCGCAAGTTTCAGGATGTAACCCTGGTGGGATTTTCAATGGGTGGCGGCGAGATCGCGCGCTACTTCGGAAAATACGGTTCCGAGGGTGTGAGCAAGGCCGTGTTCATTGGCGCGGTGCCACCGTTCTTGCTCAAAACCGCTGATAACTCCGAGGGCGTCGACGGCAGCGTGTTCGAAGGAATCAAAAAAGCCGTCACGGCGGACCGCTACGCATTTTTCACCGACTTCTTCAAAAATTTTTACAACACCGATCAATACCTGGGTAAACGGGTCAGCGAACACGTGATGCATGCCAGTTGGAACATTGCGGCAGGCGCATCTGCGGCCGCCAGCCTGGCTTGTGTTCCAACCTGGCTGGAAGATTTCCGCGAAGATTTGAAACGCATAGATGTGCCTGCACTCGTCATTCATGGCGATGACGATCGCATCGTTCCTTTATCAGCGGCGGGACAGCGGACAGCAAAACTAGTCAAAGGCGCCAAGCTGGTCGTGATCAAGGGAGGCCCGCACTGCATCACCTGGACCCACGCTGACGAGGTGAACGCCGCATTACTTAATTTTCTCGAAGGCTGACTCCAACTAACGACTCCATGCATCGACGGCGCTTATTCACGGTCGCGGCAATTGGCGCAGCAACGTTGGTAGCCGTGTCGTTGAGCACGAGTTGTTCGCGCAAACCGGCGCAAGTCGCGCCGAATTCGCCCGAAGTTTCCGTGACAACCGTGCAGCCGCGTGATGTGCCACGCGTGCTGGAGCGCGTCGCGACGCTGGATGGTTTCATCAACGCGAACATCAACGCGCAGGTGCAGGGCTATATCGTCTCGCGCGATTACAAGGAAGGGAGCGTGGTCAAAAAAGGCGATCTCCTTTTCCAAATCGATCCGCGGCCGTTCGAAGCAGCGCTCGCGCAGGCCAAAGCCACCTTGGCAAAAGACCAGGCCAACATGGCAAAAGCAGACGCGGATCAAAAACGCGCCCTCGATTTGTTCGACAAAAAGGTAATCAGCGACCAGGAGCGAGATACCGCGATCGCCGCGGCCGGATCCAGCCGGGCGAATGTCCAAGCGGACGAAGCCGCGGTGAAACAAGCTGAGCTCAACCTTGGTTACACCAAAATTACTTCGCCCATTGATGGGGTGGCCGCGATTGCCAATGCGCAAGTCGGCGACCTGGTCGGTCCAAGTACGGGAGCGCTTACGAGCGTTTCACAACTTGATCCTATCAAGGCTGTCGTCACCGCCGGCGAGGGGCCCTTCACCGATTTTATCAGCCGGCATCCTGACGCTGATGAGCGCCAGCGCTACGTCAACTCGCTCGAGTTCGAATTGATTCTGGGCAGCGGCAACGTCTATCCGCAGAAAGGAAAATTTTATGCGCTCGATCGCAATCTTGATCCAAAGACCGGCTCGATTCGCTACGAAGTA
>DATDFJ010000174.1:0-20424 GCA_036522675.1 Chthoniobacterales bacterium
AGTTTCATCGCGTCGTTTGGTTTCAAACGATCGCCTTTGATCGCGGCGTCGACCTGCGTTTTGAGGAGGCGCATCAGCTCGACTTTATCCCACTGGGTCATGGCGAGGACTTCGCCGATGGTGCTGCCTTCGATGACTTCCTCGATGTACCAGCCGGATTCTTCATCGGGATCGAGGAACAGGTGCACCTCCGTGACGCGGCCGAATAAATTGTGCAGGTCACCCATAATGTCCTGGTAAGCGCCGACCATGAACACACCAAGGTAATAAATCTCGCCGGGGGCGATGCGATGGAGCGGCAGAGTTTCGCGCACGTCCTGCACATCGGTGAACTTCGAAACCTTGCCGTCGGAATCGCACGTAATATCGACAATCATGCCGTTGCGATCGGGCTGAGTGGTCAGGCGATGGATCGGCATGATCGGAAACAATTGTCCAAGCGCCCAATGATCGAGCAGCGACTGGAACACGGAAAAATTGCAGATGTATTGGTCGCCTAACGAGACCTCGAGCTGTTTGATTTCGTCGGGCACATAGCGCAGCCCGCGGTGCATGTTGACGATCTGCTGCGCGAGCTGCCAATAGACGGTTTCGACCTTCGCCTTGGATTCGAGATCGAGCAGACCGAGGTCAAAACTCTGCTGCGCTTCCTCCTTGATCTGTTGAATGTCGTGCAAGCTCTCAATGCGATTGCCGCGTTTGAGGCGCTGTTTCACGTCGAGAATATCGCGCACCAGTTTGTGATCTTTTTCTGTCGCTTCGACCTTGAGTTTCGGCGCGGTTCTTTCGATGGAGCTGAACGCTTCCATCACCAGGACGGAATGATGCGCGACGATGGCACGCCCGCCTTCGCTCACGATCACCGGGTGCGCGACGCCTTCGGAATCGCAAACGTCGGCGATGTTCCAGACAACGTCGTTGACGTATTCCTGAAGAGAATAATTGGCCGAGCTGTCGAAATCGCTGCGCGATCCATCGTAGTCGACGCCGAGTCCGCCGCCCACATCAAGATAGCCGAGCTCGTGTCCGAGCTTGCAGAGCTTCGCGTAATAGCGCGCGGCCTCGCGCACGGCCCGTTTGATCGTAGAAATGTCCGGCACCTGTGAGCCGACGTGGAAATGAATTAGCTTCAAACAATGCGCGAAGCCGGCGTCGCGCAACATCTGGCTGGCAGCGACAAGGTTGGTCGTGTCGAGGCCGAACTTGGCATTCTCACCGCCGCTTGGCGACCATTTGCCCGAGCCTTTGCTGTGTAAGCGCAAACGAATGCCGATGTGTGGCTCGACTCCAACTTCTTTCGCGGCCCGGATGGTTTGCTCGAGCTCTTCGAGTTTTTCGACCACGATGATCACCGATTTGCCGAGCTTGCGCCCGAGGAGCGCGATCCGGATAAAGGCGCGATCTTTGTAGCCGTTGCAAATGATCAGGCTCTCGGGGTCTTTATGCATGGCCAGCGCCGCGACCAGTTCCGGTTTGCTGCCGGCCTCGAGACCGAAATGAAATTGCTCGCCGGCATCGACAATTTCTTCAATCACTTCGCGAAGCTGGTTGACCTTGATCGGGAACACGCCGCGATAGCAATTGCGATAGCCGAACTCCGCAATCGCCGTTTCAAACGCGCGATTGACGCATTCGACGCGGTGGCGCAGCAAATCCTGAAATCGGATGACGAGCGGAAAACTTAATCCCCGTGCGCGCGCTTCGTTGACGACTTCGAGGATGTCGATGGAGCCGCCGTTTTCCTGGAGCGGTCGGGCGATGACATTGCCATTGTCGTTGATGGTGAAGTAACCACCACCCCAGCGATCGACGTTGTAGGTGGCGATGGCAGACTCAACGTCCCAATCGGTCTTCATCTCAGGTGATGCGCGGCGACAGCGGTAATGCGCATATTCATTCAGCACACCCAAGTTGCAAGAGTTGTGCCGAAAATTTCCCCCGAAACTTATTCACAACAATTCACGTCGCTTGTTTTTCCGCGCCGCTTGGATACCTTCCGCCGGGGTGAACAAAACGGTGATTGAGGTGCAGGTGCGGGCGGTGTTGCCGACGAGTGGCGGGTGCGCGGTATTTCTGGGAAATCACGACAAGGTCTTCATTATCTATGTCGATCAAACGGTGGGCAGCGCGATCACCATGTTCATGCGAGAGATTACCAAAGAGCGGCCGCTCACCCACGATTTGCTCGGCCATCTCATGACCGCACTCGGCGCAAAAGTTGAGCGTGTCATTATCAACGATCTCAAAAACGCGACCTACTACGCGCGCGCCATCATTCGGGCCGAGAACGAACTTCACCAAAAAAAGATCATCGAGCTCGATGCCCGGCCGAGCGATTGCATCGCGATGGCAACCCAACAGAAGGCTCCGATCTACGTGAGCCAGGAAGTGTGGGACGAAGTCGACGACATGAGCGACGTCCTGCGCAAAATGGAAGAGGAAGGTCTCAAACCGGACCCGGAAGCCGAAGAATAGGTCAGCCTAAACACAAGTGCTGTCATCCCGAGCGGAGCGAGAGACCTCACAAAAGCGCTCTGATCAACAAGACAAGCTTCGGCCGCATTTCAGCGACGATGTTCGCAATTTGCAGCCAACGAGCCGCCAATCCAATCGTGAGATCCCCTCGCCGTCTGCGCCTGGGGATGAGAGCGTGTGTTTAGCCTAACAAATCGCCGTAGCGCGCGTTCGCCAGTTCGAGGCAGCGCGCGAGAACCTCCGAACCAGTGTGAAGTTTTAGCGCTTGCTCGAGAAGCTCGCGCGATTCGGGAATGGTTACGCTTTGCACGGCACGCTTGACTCGCGGTACGAGCGTGGCAGCCACGCTCAGCTCGTCCATCCCGAGGCCGAGCAACAACGGCACAAGCGCGATGTCGCCCGCCATCTCGCCACAGACACCGACCCAGATGTCGTTCGCGTGCGCGGCTTCGGCCACCATTTTAAGGAGACGCAACACGGCCGGGTGGGTCGGCTCGTAAAGATGCGCGATCCGTTCGTTCACCCGATCGACGGCAATCGCGTATTGAATGAGGTCGTTTGTGCCGATGCTGAAGAAATCGACTTCGCGCGCGAGGATGTCAGCGGAAATAGCGGCGCTCGGGATCTCAATCATTGCTCCGCACTCAATCGCGTGGCCCGTCTTCACTCCGGCGGCGCGCAACTCGTCGCGGCATTCGTGCAAGATCGACATCGCGCGCCGCAGTTCCTCCGCACCGGAGATCATGGGGAACATCACCTTGACGTTGCCGACGACGCTCGCCCGGAGAATGGCGCGAAGTTGCGTTTTGAAGATCGCAGTGTTCTCGAGACAAAATCGAATGGCCCGCCAGCCGAGAAACGGATTGAGCTCATCGCTGGCCTCGACCGTGCCCGGCGCTATTTTGTCGCCACCAAGATCGAAGGTACGAATGATGAGGGGATTGGGCGCCACGGACTCAGCCACACGCCGATAGGTTTGGTACTGTTCGTCCTCGCTCGGCAACGTCTGCCGGTTCAGATAAAGAAACTCGGTCCGATAAAGCCCGATGCCTTCCGCACCAAACTCGGAGACTGCATTCACATCTTCGGGCAGCGCGATATTCGCCGAAAGCACGATGTGGCGTCCGTCGCGCGTGGTCGACTTGGTTTCGCGCAGCTCACGGAGTTTGGCGACAACACTGATCCGTCTCGACTCCAGTTCGTCGTAGTAGGAGAGCGTTTCCGGTTTTGGATCGACAATGACAAGACCGTTGGTGCCATCGATGAGCACCTGCCGACCGGTCTCAATTTTGTCGGTCACGTCGTGCAATCCGACTACGGCCGGAATGTTGAGCGAACGGGCCAGGATCGCAGTGTGGGAGGTGCGACTGCCAAGATCGGTCGCGATCCCAAGCACGCGTTCCTTCTGCATCGTTGCGGTATCGGAGGGCGTGAGGTTGTGCGCGATGAGAATGTGCGGCTCGGTCAGGGCGAGAAACGGCTTCGGCGCTTTGCCCTGCAAGTTGTGAATGACGCGTTTCATGACGTCCTGAATGTCGAGCGCGCGCTCGCGCAGATAGGGATCGTCGATCTTGCTCAACGTCTCGACGTACTTGGTCGCGACCTCCTGAAAAACCCACTCGACATTGCAAAGATCGGTCTCCAGTTTGCGCAGCACCTCGTCGATCAAAGTGCGGTCTTCGACGACGAGAAGATGCGCGTCGAAAATGCTCGCGTCTTTGGCGCCGATAGAATTGGCAATCTTCTGCTGCATCTCGAGGATCTGCACCCGAGTCTGGATGAGCGCGGCCTCGAACCGGCCAATCTCGTGCGCGATTTGCGAGCGCTCGATGCGATATCGCGCTACGTCATCGAAGTCGTCCCGGACCACGTGCACCTTGCCGCGGCCGATGCCAGGCGACACGCCCGCCCCGTGAAACCGAATCTCTTCCCGCGCCGCGCTCATGCCGCGCCGAGCTTAGCTGTTTGTCGGCGTTCGTTAAAGCACGAGTTCGCCGAATTTTCGCAATATTGCAGCCACCGACGGCACTGGCGTTGCAGGTGCCGCCGTCACCGGCGGCAGACGGCAAAAAATACGCGGACGTCCGCCGCCGGATTGCCACACTTTCCGAAGTGTGCCAAGGCGACGGCGGCAGCTACAACTTAGTCTTCGTTGAACTTGGAGTTGATCAGCTCTTCCAGTTCTTGAAGCGCTTTGCCTGCATCCGGTCCCTCGCAGCGAATGCGCAACTTGGAGCCTTGCCCGGCCGCCAGCATCATCAAGCCCATGATACTTTTGCCGTTGACCTCTTCGCTCTCCTTCGCCACCCAGACCTCCGCACGGTAGCGGCTCGAAATCCGCACGAACATCGCCGCCGGGCGCGCATGCAGCCCGAGGCGGTTCACGATGGTAATCTCCTTCTCGACTTTTTGTGCGCGCTCCTCGGCGGCGGCGCGGCGACGCAGTAGCGGCATTATGTCGATCTCCGTTCCGTCGTGCTCGTGCTCATGCTCGTAATTGTAATCGAAATGGATCGAGCCGGGGCACGATTACGAGCACGAGCACGATTGAGTCTGCTCATTTCGATTTTGTCTCCATCAGGTTGAGCAGTTTCGCGTTAAATTCCACGGCGCTGTTTTGGCCGAGGCCTTTTAGTTTCTGATCCATGGCCGCGACTTCGATCAGCCGGGCGATATCGCGCCCCGGGCGCACGGGAATTGTGACGTGGGGAACCTTCATGCCCAGGATCTCGTAGAATTCCTGATCCAATCCGATGCGATCGACCGATTCCAAATCCTGCCACTCCTTTAAGGTGACGACGAGGTCGAGCCGCTTTTCAATCCGAATACTGCCGATCCCGAACACTGAGGCCACATTGATGATGCCAATGCCCCGCACTTCCATGTGATTGCGCGTCAGCTCAGGCGCCGTGGCCATCAATTCGCGTCCTTCCAGTGACGTGATCCGCGTCACGTCGTCGGCGACGAGGCTGTGGCCGCGCTCGATCAAACCGAGCACGCACTCGCTTTTGCCGATGCCGCTCTGCCCGCGAATGAGCACGCCGACGCCGAGAATATCGACCATGCTGCCGAATTCGGTCACCGTCGGCGAGAAATCCATTTCCAACATGATCGTGGCCGCGTTGATGAACTTCATCGTGATCATTGGCGTGCGAAACACCGCGATCCGCGCCTGCTCGGTTACTTCGAGCAACTCGGGCGCAAGATGAAACCCGCGCGAAATGACCAGGCATGGAATGCGGTGCGCGCACAATTCGCGAAACCGCTGCGCCCGTAAGTTTTTAGTCAGACTTTTTAAATACGAATGCTCGGCCGCGCCCAGCACCTGCACCCGTTTCTCGGCGAAATACGTGTAGAAGCCGGAGAGCGCAAGCCCGGGTCGATTAATGGTCGGCTCGCGGATCTTGCGATGAAAACCGACCCGCGGCCCTTCCAGCTTCATCTGCAATTTTTCGGCGTGCGCGGTGTAAAAGGTTTCCACCGTCACGACCGGCACGCTCTTCCGCTGATCGCTTGTCGATGTAATCGTTTGCGTGCCGCGCTGCGCCATAAGAGCGCCTAACTTCTAGCGCGAATGCGCCGTGATTTCCAATCTGCTTCGCGCCGCCATTGACCTACGATTTCGTGTCGTCGTTTACATCTTCAACGCTCATGACACGGAACGCTGATATCTTGCGCCGATAAAGCCGGCCCCAGGCGTGCATGGCGTCGATACTCGGCTGGAAAAACTTTTGCGCGATCAATGTTGGGACGAACGCGCTCAGGATCACCGTCGTGACCAGAATCGTGTATTGGCGCTGGTCGATGATGTGGTTTTGCAAACCGAACAGCGCCGAGATCGTCCCAAAAGTCAGGCCCGTCGCCATGAGTAAGGTCGTGTAACTTGCTTCGCGCACTTTCATGTAATGGAGGCGCGCGAGCGGAAACACGCCCACGATCTTCGTCACCATTTTCAGCAAAAGCAGGACCGCGATCGCGCCTAGTGCTGTCCACAGCGCCGGCAACGACACATACAAACCGGCTTTGATGAAGTAGAATGGCGTGAACATCGCGAACGCGATGCTGCGCATCCGGTGCACCAGTGTTTTGTCGCGCACGAAAACACCTGCCACCACCAGACCAAGCAGATACGCGGGCAAAACCGCTTCGCTCTTCGCCGTCGTCGCCAGACCGCCGAGAAAAAACAAGACGACAAAAATAAATTTCACCTCCGGCTCGCTCACCCGCGTCGCGCCCAGCTTCCGGATGATCGACTCCGTCCAGCGCGGCATGAACCAGAGCAGAAGCAACGTCGTCACGATGAACACGACCAGCCAACGATTGAATTCAGCGAACAACGTGCCGAGCGCGAGCACCGTTCCCAGATCGGTGATGAAGCACGCTGCCAAAATCATCTTGCCCATCGGTGTTTCGCTCAGCCCGCCTTCGATCATGACGGCGTAAACCACCGCCACGGAGGTGGTCGAAAGCGCGATCCCGGCAATCTGCGCCTGATGCAGCGGCCACCCGAGCACCAACTGCGCAAACATCCACACGGCCGCAAATGGAATCCCAAACGACAGCACGCCGATCAATAAACTGACGCGCAGATTCGCCTTGAGCGACAGCGGATCGATTTCCGCGCCCGCGAGAAAGGTGAGCACGCCGCTTCCGAGGAGCGCGAGAAAGTTGATCCACTCGGTGGTTGCGTGCAGTCCGAGAAAATTCCCGGCAATCACGCCGACGACAATTTCAACCAGCGCAACGGAAACGCCGGCCCAGATGGAGATGAGGCTGGCTGACAGCGCAAGCGCCATCCAAATGGAAGCAATCAACCAAACGTTTTGCGTCATACACTCCTACCTTTCGATTGTTGGTAGGAGTCATTAGCTTGCGCAGTTCCCCTCGCTCGAGGGTGGCAAACTCCATTGCCTGATTCATTATTATCATCACACCAAGGCCACGGCAATGACGACGCCAAACCTGACGCTGATCCCGCACGACCCACGCGATCTTCTCGCGCTCCTAAATGGGACGCCCGAATACGAACGATCGTCCGGTCGCCGAGTCGCACATGAGGTGCGGGAATTTCTGCTCGCGGCGTCGCCCGAGTATATCGCTGCGTTGAAAACGGCAACTGCACCCGATCCATGGAAATTCGGTTTCGCCGTCCTGCACAAGATCGACAATGTCGTGATTGGAATGTGCGGCTTTACCGCGCCGCCGGATGCCAACGGCGCGGTCGAGCTCGCTTACGGCATCGTTCCAAGTTACCAGGGCAAAGGCTATGCGACCGAAGCCGCCGCGGCACTCGTCGACTTAGCGACCGCCGATCCGCGCGTGCGCATCATTCGCGCCCACACCTTGCCCGAGAGAAACGCCTCGACCCGTGTGCTCGAGAAATGCCGCTTCAGAAAAATCGGCGAAGTTGTCGATCCAGAGAACAACCTCGTCTGGGGCTGGGAAAGAAAGCTCGCGCCTTCACAAACTTGACCGATTTAACCGGTCAAGTTGCAAACAGCTGGAGTGCGCCTGCATCTGTGTGCCCGGGAGCTACTTCGTAATTAAGGTTTGGGAATTAATATTGTAACCGAGAAGAAGCGCCTTTTCCCCTTCGACACGATAAGTGAACGTCTCGAAGGCATCGCCCTCGGCGAACTTGGTTTTGTATCTGAGACTAACGTTAACTTTGAAGTTGGCGGCGTTGACGGTCCACCCGTCCCGCTCGGAACTCTGGACGAGGCCAAGCTTTCGATGCACCGCATCGAGCAGGGCGATAAAATCCTTCTCGGACGTGGCCCCTTTGAAATCGGAGTGTGTCGCGTCGTAGATAGGTTTGAACTCTCCGCGGTCGAGCTGTTGATGAAATAACGCGACGGCTTTGTCTGCGGCTTCCCTGCCTTTGACCGCACCACAGCTATTGAAGAGCAGAGCAGTTGCCGCCAGCGCGAGCGAAAAGATCCGACCTGCTTTCATGTGAAGATTCATTCGTTCGCCTAAACAGATTGCGATAAAAAATCGCCGAAGATCAGTTTTGTTTTAAGGAGACCGGACTGATCGGAAAATCACATCGGCAATATTGCGCACATATTGTTCGTCGGTGACGCCTTCGGTTGCTTCGGGTGGATAAGCAACCAGCGTCTTGAAATGCTGCGCCAGCTCGTGAAAAAGGCGAAGCCGTTCCGGCGGATCGAAATCCTGGCGTCGCAAAATTGCTTCCAGGAGGAGCGCGACCGTGCGCGGTGTCACTCGTTGCCGCAACCGCGCGGAGAGATGTGGGTGCGCGCGCAGCGAATTCCATTTGTCTGGCAGGAGTCGATCGAGGTCGGGCTCACTGATGAGCGGGTGTCGAATGACAATCGTGTTGGCGGCAATATCACCGAGGCGTTGGCCGTGGCGCGTGACCAAACAAACCGCACCGCCAACCGCATAAAACGCCGGCAGCATGTCGATCGAGCGAAGCAAGTTGCGGATCACGATCTGATTGAACTGGAGATTGAGCCCGCGTTCGTCGACTACGCGCAAACGCAACAGTCGTTTTCCGAGCGTCTGGCCGCGCCAGTACCATTCGGTGAAAATTCCGTAGCCGATCGACACGGCAAAGTAGCCAATGATTTGAAAGGCATTTGCGAAATCGGGATTTAACACGCCGAGCAAACCGGCTCCGATGCGAAGCGCAGAAACAGTTGCGATAATAGCCGCGAGGTCGATTGCAACAGCGAGCACTCGCGTGACCGGACTGGCGAGCAGAAAGGAAAACAAAATTCCTTCGGGCGTGCGAACTCGGAGTTGATGGACCCGGGGCGCGAGCATCTGACCCAATCAGGTTTTTTCGCGCGCGCGCTTGCTCAGAAAAAAAACCAGCAGTGTCAGCTCGACCATCCCGAACCCGATCTTGAGCGGATACGGCATGACGGGCTCGTGCCATTGCGAAAAGAACGCCTCCACCAAGCCGGCCCAGAGCAACATGACGGCAAGACCGAACACTAGCCCAGTGAGATCGGGCGCAATATCGCGCAGACGCTGCCGAAGCGGCGCGCGCTTTCTCCACCCAATAATTGCGCCGCCCAAAAGCAATCCGGCCTGACCCGCGATCAAGATCGACGGAATCTCGACCACGCCATGCGGCAATAGCCAGCCGAGCAGAAATTTTGTTTGGCCGGCGCCGATGTAATCGACCGCCACCGCGCCGAGCATTACGCCGTTGTAAAAAAGCAGCAGGACCGTGCCCACACCCGCAGTGATGCCGCTCGAGAAAGTGAAGATCGACACTCGAATATTGTGCGTGATCAAAAAGGCCGAGAAACTCGATTGCTCGCCGGCGATCCGGTTTTTCTTCGCGTGTTCCTCGCGAGCTACGCGCTCGGCCGGGTTGCCCTGCAGGTGAGAGAACGGCATCAACACCGGCTTCGCATCCGGGTCCGCTCGCATCGCCGCGCCGCCAAACACCACGCCGGCAAGCATGATCGCGGTCGCGAACCAAAAGGTCGCAACGTTTTTCTGAAACGCGGCCGGAAACTTTTCCCAAAAACGCACGACCAATCCGCCAGCCCGGCGCCGTTCCCGCGTTTCGTGAATCTCGCTGTAAGCGCGCGCGACGAGCGATTCCAGATAGCGGCAGATCTGCGGTTCGAATGCAAACGTCGAAAGTCGCGCCAGGTCGGCTGAGGTTTTCTGATACAGAAAATGGAAGCGCTGCAAATCGGCGACGCTCAATCGCCGGGTGGGGTCGGCTTCGATACTCGCCAAAATCTTGTCGAGCTCCCTCCAGGTGTCGCGCTCGGCCGCGACGAAACGTGGCACGTCAATGATCACAGCGCCTGGCGTTGTTTCACCTGGAGATAGCGATTCACCGCTTCGGCTGCGAGCTGCTCCGCGCTTAGCAATGAAAACTCCGCGCCCAGTCGCTGCAATCGCTTCCCAATTTCCTGCAATTCGCCCCAGAGCAGGTGTCCGCCGAGTCGCCGATAAACATCATCAAGCTGCGTCACGTTCGGTTCGGCAAAAAGGGGCGCTGCTTCCGGCGGCTGAACCATGTTGATAAGCACGAGATGCTGACGAGTGAGAAGCTGGACATGTTGGACAAAACTTTCCGACAACGCCGGATCGTCAAGCGCGGTAAAGAAGACGAGCAACGCCCGCCGATGCAGGCGCAAGCGCAACAACGTAAACAGGTCTTGGAAATCCGGACTCACGCTTTGGGGCTGCAGCGTGTAGAGGGCGTCGCGGCAACGGTCGTAATGCGCTTTGCCGTTTCTCGCGCCGACTAAGCTTTGCACCTTGTCACTGAAGGTGATGAGGCCGAACAAGTCGCTTTGTTTTGCCGCCGCGAGACAAAGAACGAGCGCCGAATTGATGAAACGCTCCAGCAGCGGCATGCCGGCCGACCAGCGCCCGCTCAACCGCGAAGAATCGACGAGCACGTAGACTTCCTGCGTTTTCTCGATCTGAAAAACTTTCGTGACCGGATGGCCGCGCTTGGCCGTCGCCTTCCAATGCACATCTTCCATCGCATCGCCGGCGATGTATTCGCGCAACTTTTCAAACTCGCGTCCTTTTCCCACCTGGCGGTGTTGTCGAAAGCCGAACAAGCCGCGCCGCAGAAAAAGCGCGGCGATATGGCGCCGCTCCGAGAGCAGATCGGGATAAACGCGCACCTCACATTGGATGGGCAACTCGCGCCGGACGTTCCAGAGCCGCAAACGCGTCCGCCCTTGCACATAACATTTTTGCAACACGAATCGTCCGCGCTGCTTCGGTTGACTCAAGATCGACAATCGCACAACCGCATCGCGATCACCCGCGGCAAGATCGACATCGAACTCTGTCGTTGCCGCGCCCAGTTCCATCGGCAACGGAAAACCAATGCGAATCGCATTGCGACCGGCGCCCGCGGTAACGTCGATGTCGATCTTGCCTTCACGGCCCTTCGACAGCCGGACGACTTCGGGCGCCAGGACGCGAATGGCAGCAAAGCTGGGCTGAAGAAAAGCCGCATCAAACGCAACGATTAACCCGAAGGCGAGAAGGATCAGTGTGGCAAGACCGGCCAGCAATGGCACCGCGACCAAGACCGTCGCTGCGGGCAGCAAGATCAGCGCGGTAAAAACAAGCAGAGGAGACCGCGGCGAAATCATCGCGGCACCCCCACGCCTTCGAGCACGCGCGCGATCACTTCAGCAATGGTCAGGCCTTCGATTTCAAATTCCGGGCGCAAGACGAGACGGTGACCGAGCACCGATACAGCGAGCGCCTTGATGTCGTCGGGCGTGACGAAATCCCGACCATCGAACGCCGCCCGCACACGGCCGGCGAGAACAAAAGCCTGGGTCGCGCGCGGGCCGGCGCCGACGAGCACGCTTTCGTGCGAACGCGTCGCCCGCGCGACTGCGACGATGTAATCGAGCACTTCGGAACGAATCGTGATTGTGTCCAGCGCGTGGCGAAGCTCGGCCAGATCATTTTCCGACACGACGGTAGCGAGCGCGCCGCTCTCCAGCACCGCTTCGGGCGTTTCGTTGTGCAGCAACATCTTTTGCGCAAGCTGCCGCTCCTCCGGCAGTGTAGGCGGCTGCATGTCGATCTTAATAAGAAACCGGTCCTTCTGCGCTTCGGGTAATGGATAGGTGCCCTCGTACTCCACCGGGTTCTGTGTCGCGAACACGGTGAAGTTCGGTGAAAGCGCATGCGTCTCGCGATCAATCGTCACGCGCCGTTCCTGCATCGCTTGCAGCAAGGCCGACTGCGTTTTGGCCGGCGCCCGATTGATTTCATCGGCCAAAAGAAAGGTGGTGAAGATCGGACCGCGCACGAGTGTGAATTCGTTGCGCTGCAGATTGAAAACGTTTGTGCCGGTGATGTCTGCCGGCATCAGATCGGGCGTAAACTGAATCCGCTCGAACTGGCAACCGAGCACGCGCGCGAGCGTGCGCACGAGCAATGTTTTGGCCACACCCGGGACGCCCTCGATCAACGCGTGCTGGTTGGTGAAAATCGCGAGCAAACCCTGATCGATCACCTCCTGCTGGCCGATGATGACTTTCGCCACTTCGGCCCGGGCGCGATTCAGCGTCTCGGCGAGCTTGTCCTGTGTGGATTCCATTTGGTGGCGACGGCTTCGGCGATTTTTCGATAACCACCGACGACGTCGCGAGGTGATTCTTCGCTAATCTGTATCGCTCGATCCAGCTGCGTTTTCGATTTGTTGCTTGTGCGCGGCAGGAATTTTGACCACTGCGACACACAAATCGGGAGCAACTCCGGCGGTGGTATGTTTCTTCGTAGCAGGTTCACAAACCCAGCAAAGGATTCCTTGCCCACGACGACTTCCTCACCGGTGGCTTGGCTTTCGTTCACGGGAATGAGTCGCGCGGCATTTTTCCAGACGGCGAGCGCGCCAAGCACAACCAGGCCGGCGATCAAACCGCCCAGACGATAGCGGCGCATGAGCGTGCTGATCCCGGGATTTTCCCGGATGCCAAGGTGCGTCTCGTCGAAAATGATGGAGCGATTGCTCCCGGCGAGCCATGCCAGAAAAGCGGGATGACGCTCGCGCCGCATTGCTTCATTGCTGAGGAAGTAGGAGTCGGAGGCGAGCACGACCGTCCCGCGACCCATCGAACGCTCGATCACGACCGGAGATTCCGCCGACGCGTAAACGGTTTTCCAAACCGGTGCGGAGCCTTTGAAATGCAGGGCCGAATGCCACGAAATTTTTGGATCGACATCGGCCGGGGCGATGCGTTCACACGCGCTATCAGTCAGCTTCGCCTCAGCGCCAAGCTTGAAATCCCAGCGGTTGGCCAGATCGCGAGTGCTCAGCAATTTAACGGGCGCTTCTTCTTCCGGCGACGCCGCCGGCGTTGGCGACGGCGAAGCTGATTTCTTTTCTTTGCGCTCGACCAACCATGTGTCGGCGCGCTGCGGATAAAACGCGATGACGAGCCGGCCGCCGTTATTTACGAACTGCTCCAGATTCGCGATCTCTTTTTCCGGAGCGCTCAACCCGGTCGCGCCGATGACAAAGAGAGTGCTGCCCGGGGCGTTGAACCGATCGAGCGCTCTTTCATTTCGCCGAACGTCCAGCCGCCCAAGACCGGCAAGACTCTCGTAAAATGCTTTCGCGCCGAGCGGATCGGATCGCAACGTCGAATAGGCCGGGTAGACGTCGCCGCGGGCGAAACGCATGTCGAAAAGTTGGATGAGCGCCCAGAGGAAAACGGCGCCCGCCAGCAGCAAAAGCATGACAGTGAAATTTTTCATATCGCGCGAATCGTTTCGAGATTGCTCTCAAACTTTTGCACGACTTCGGAATTAACTTCGTGCCGTCCGTACCAGACCCGCTCGACTTCGCGGAGATTTCGCGTGAACGCATCGTGCAAAGCGATTTGGACCGGCGCGCGTCGGAGCAGTTCCGCCTGATAATCGCGGTTCGACTTATGTCGCGCCAGGGCGATTACGCCGCGCTGCGACAAATGGGCGAGACCGGCGAGAAAAAGCGCGCGCAATGCCAGCCGCCATTCGCGTCCGGCGATGAGCTCGCGAGCGAGCCGCAGCCATTCATCTTCAGGAAGCTGATCGGCCGTGACCGATTCCTCGGCAAGATCGACAGGTTGTGGCCGGCCTGGTGCGGGCAGGGCGCGGCGCGATTGGAGGATGCGGTCGCGAATCTTCATCGCCAAAAGCAAAACCAGCGCTGCGACCAGAGCGACGAGACAAATCTCGAGCGCATTGCGCGACACAATCCCGGCCGTGGCGCCCGGCGTCGCGATCGGCATGGTCGGTTTCGGCGAAAGACGGTCGATCCAATCGAGCAGCGCGCGCCACCATTTCCCAATCAGGTGAAACATGCGCCGCAGAAAACGATCAACTGCGTTCGGCGATTTGTCTTTCGAACTCGCGTCGAATTTCTCGCGCGGCATGCGCCAGCTGAACTCCGGCTTTGCGATTGTTTCGCTGATCGACTGATCGAGCTGCGCCACATTGATCGGTGGCGACGCCGCCGCCGGCGTAGCGCCGCAGACCGACATCGTTCCAAAAATAAGCAACGTGGCCGCTATCGCCGTCGTTTTCGCGCGGATGCGGCGCAGCTCGACCTGCAAATCTTCGCCCGATTGGAGCGATTCACCGTAGAAACATCGCAAGACATACACCGCTTTCAGAAGCGGATCGCAGCAGAGGTACGCGAGAGCGGCGGCCACCGCGAGGATTGTGGAGTTGAAAACATGGAGGCCGCTTCGGGTAAATACGTTTTCGATGCCGGTAAACATCTTCACCAAATACGGCGCCAATAAGATCACGAGCAAGATGTTCGCGAACATGATGCCGCCCAAAAGAACCAGAATCGAGAGAACGAGATGGTTTTGACGCGGCCACAATTTTGCCTGTTTCCATGAACGCAAGCAGAGCGCGCGAACATTTCTCGCTTCGCCGAACGCGGTCACGTTTTCATAAAAGGCGCACATCCACGCGAAGGGCAGCATCAAGACGAGCGCGACCGGCAAAACGAAAAGTTTCGACGGTTGGATAATCGCTTGTTGGAATAACGCCCGCAGTCGGGACTGGATGCTTAGCTCCGATGCCGGATCGAGCTTGACCTCCGCGCCGAGTTTTCTCGCAAACTGCGCCTGGCAAAATTTCATCCACACAAACCCGAGCGCGACGAACATGGCCTTGGCGGCGCAATCGCGGCGCGCGTCTGCGCTCCAGCTCATGTCAGCCCAAAAATAGAGGAGCACGAGCAGGAACGGGAGCGCGCCCACGCAATACCAGGCGAGCGCACTGGGTGGCGCCGTGCGGAGCAAATGGACGGCGTCTTCAAGCAGATCGAGCGCGGTGCGACCGCTCCGGCGATGTCGATCTTTCATTTCTCGGGCAAAAGTTTTTCCCAGATTGTGCCCTCGTGAAAACTGGCCGGTGCGCGCGCGAGCAGCTCACCAAGAAAATAAAAAAACAACCAGGCGAGCACGACTCCTGACGCACTGAAGAGAGCGGTCGCGACTTGGGTCAACCCCGAATGCGGCTTTTCACGGCCGCGCAAGATCTTGGCGAGACAATCGGCGCAGAGCACGCGGTCTTCATGCTCTGTGATGCATTCGCGGCAGAAAAAATAGCGGCACTGCGGACAACGCGCGACGGCTTCACGCTCGATGTGACGCAGGCAGCGTTGCTCGGCTAGTAACGTGGCGCTCATCGTCGAGCTTCGCCCGGCAGCGGCGGGGGTTGAGCCTTGGCCGGCGGAGGCATCAAAGCGAAGACCAGCCCGACCAGTGCCAGCAGGACCGCTACTACTCCGTAGGTCCACAATACATTCTGGAATCCCGGCATGTGCCGCAGCCGGAACGGCGTTAGCGGAGCGATGAAAAGCGGCCCTCTCGCGTGGGTCGCGGCGTGAATGCGAGCCTGGACTATCGCATCGAACATTGTGTAAGCCATGTTCACGGCGACTACGCCAATGATATTGCCGATCGCGATCACCCAGGCGACCGCAGCCGCGCCCCGATGGACGCGTCGTCGCGCTTGCCTGATGAGAGCAATAATCGCACACACGCTGCTCGCACTGAAGAGCACGGTCAACCCAATCAACGACACGTTCGAGGGATAGATCGCCTCCCAAATTGCGGTTAGCCCACTGAGCAAAACGAGCGCAAAACTTGCGATATGGAAACGGCTCAATTCGTGGCGAGGCTCCGGGTCTGGAACGCTTGGGGCTGCGGCAAATTGAACAGAAGCGGTCGTTGCAGCTGGAGAGTTCGGCCTCGCGTGAGCTTGGTCTGAGGCTACGGGTTGGCGCTGTTCCTGCGCCTGGGCAATGAGCGCAAAGACCGACCGCAAGACGCGCTGGGTTTGGCGGACCCGCTTTAGCATCGGCAACGCATCAGTTTGCACGGCCGTTTGAATGTGCGTGCGACAGCTGGGGCCGCGAATCAGATTGCGCAAGAAAAACAGCGCGCAAATCGCCTCCATCACCTGCAGGAATCGGTTCCAATGTGTTGCCGTCGCGATCAGAAAAAAGACGAAAGCGGCGATGGCCCACATCGCCATGCTCACCATCCAGTTTTGGGTTTTGCGAATGATCACCGCTTCGATGTCGCGAAAATAGAAACGCTTGTACCGCTCGGTAAATCCACTGCGATAGTCGCATAGCAAAAGGTGATCGGGCGCGGTGAAAAGTGCAGAATGACTAAGCGTTAGCGTCGCCCGCAAACCGCGCACTCGACGGTATCGAATTTCCTCCGTGTGTCTGGTCTCTACTTCCGCCATCCGTGAATCATCATGTAAAATAACACTGTCCATCCACCGATCTCAGCGATAGCGAGCAGACCAGCGATTACGTACGCCAGTCGCGAACTGGGCAAAACCTTCGACCGCCGGTTCCAATATCGAATCACGATAAAAAGCGCCGCCGGGGCGGTGACCAGCGTGATCGGCCAGAAAAAAAGCGCGAGGGTCGTGAATGCGAGCGCGATCCGATCGTAGCGGGTGTGTTCGGTTTCGAGCGTTTGGAGCTGTTGCTTGCGCCGGCCCGATTCCAGACAACGCGGGCAGCGATGGACGCCGCTGATTTCCACATCGCACAAGCCGCACAAAAATCGCCCGCAACTCTCGCACGTCACTACCGCCGGCTTGTGCGGATGATAAAAACAGCTCGCCTGCCCGTCGACCAACGTCGGCTCGGCCCCTAGTGCGGGTCGCTCGCGCGTAAAAGCGGGAAAAAGGTGTACGCAAAGCCAATGTTCGCATCGCGGACAGGGATAAAATCCGCCATCGAGATTGTCGGCTGGAAGCGGCGCCTTGCAGTTCGTGCAGGCGACCACTCTCATGGACTCAGCCGGATAACCCGCGTATCGCACACGCGATCGTGAAGCGCGCGTTTCTGCTCGTCGAACGCCGCCATGATATAGCCGATCAAAAGCGTGAACGAACTAAGCAGTTTGCCGAAGTAACGGCCGCACGCGCGCGCATAACTGATCTTTCCGCCATCAGGCCTGACAATGCGCAAACGAAACGCCATTTTTCCCGGCGTCGCCCCGAACCTGCCGACGAAGAAAATGTCGTAGGCCGCACCGATAGCCATCGAAAGGGTCAGACTGAGGAAAAAAATTCTCCATTGCACATGGCGATCGCTGCTCGCGAACCCGATCGCCATCCGGACCGGAATATTCAAAATGTTGAGAATGATTCCATCGACAAATAGCGCCGCGAACCGGATCCAAAAGCCAGCGTAATGCATTTCGCCCGCGATTGGGACGCCTTCTCTGATTTTTTGGAAAAACAACGGCTTGCATGTGCCGCAAACCCACGAGCCTTCATATTGCAGCATCTCGGACGTCGGAAAAATCTTCCCGCACTCGACGCACGCGGCTGTCCCCTCCGGCACCAGAACCGCGGATAGGTTCGCCTGCGCAAATTTGCGCCAATCGCTCCAGCCTTCATGCCAAACCAGAGTTTCCTCGGTAACTGTTCCCGCGCGGTTCAATGCGACCAGCTCAGCTTCGGAAATCGGGCCGCGTTGCTCGTTATCCTGCGTGTAGTACCACTCCATGATTGTCGGGCGCTCATCTAAGCACACCGCGCCGGCCTTGGCGATTGCGGAATTGGAAGGCCGCAGATCCGCGTAGAAGCTTGCCGGAAACCAACGCGTCCACGCGTGTGCTCGAGAAATGCGGCTTCAAAAAACTCGGCGAAATGCGCGATCGAGAAAACAACTTTGTCTGGCAGTGGGAAAAAGCCGCGGAGGCGAAATAGTTGAGGCGAATTCTTCACACGCGCTCGCCCCGAGCGGAATTTTGCAATTGTCGATCTTTGGTAGGACGCGCTCGCCGAGCGCGCCCCTTCGGCTCCAAAATGTCAGATTGCCTGCTCGCGAATACTTTTGGAGTTCAGATTTGACGCGGTAGCACGTTCGCATACGTACTTCTTACAACAATGGTTCTGGTTCACTGCTACGAGTGCGGCAAAGAAATCAGCTCGTTAGCAACGGCTTGCCCTTCGTGCGGGGCTCCCCCACCATCTAGCATAGTTCCGCCGTCGCCGCCGACGCTGGCGCGCCCGGCCTCGCAGGCAAAAAAGTTTCTTTTGGGAATACTCACGGTGTTAACGGGCGCAGCGCTTGTCTGGGCGATTCGGGCTCTGGTCCATCCGCCGAACACTCCATCAGTAGCGGCGTCGCCCACGCCCGCGACTGCGGAATCGCGGAGTTCGCCGCCGATCGAAATGGCCTTGCAAAGGTCAGGGAATCCGGTTGCTACAGCGACTCCGACTCTGGAATCGGCTACGACGAGTTCGCCGCCGGTCGAAACGGCCGTGCAAAGCTCACCAAGTGCCGCCCCCACGGAGACGCCGACTGTGGAATCGGCGACGACAAGCTCGCCGCCGGTTGAAACGGCTTCGGAAAGTTCGCCAAGCCCTACCGCTGCGGAGACCCCGTCCGTTTCCGATGCATCCGTGGCGACTGCACCGCCGCCTCGGGCCACATACCAAGTCGTCGGCGTCGATCCAGGCGATTATCTCTATGTCCGCGACGGAGCCGGATCGGATTATCCGGTGGTGACGAAGCTTGAACCCGGCGCGGGCGATATAGTGCTCGGCGCCAAGCGCGTCGTGAGCGGCGCGACGACATGGCAGGAGATTACGGTTAATGGCCAGACTGGATGGGTAAACGCCGCCTACATTGCTCCCGCAGCCCAAATGCCTGCGTCGCCAATGGAATCGTCGACACCACCGTGAGGCCAACGAATAGAGCCCGGTTGGCCGTGGGAAAAAGCTGTTGAGGCGAAATGGTTAGGCCAATCTTTCGTGAATGATCGAGGCAACTTGCGCGGCGGCGGCCCGGCAAACTGCTTTCCTTCGCTCTGCGGAGCGGGTATTTTGACCGAGCGAACGCCCGAAAATGCCCACTCTGCTTCTGCATTTGCAGCCGATATTAGAGGCAACCCCACGAAATAGGCAGAAAAAATTCTGCTTACTACGATGTTAGACCTCACGCAAAGTGCGAGAAGACATAACATTTCCGGTGTTTTGCTATTCTGCGGGTGCGATTTTGGCCATCATTCTATTGGTGGGGCTTCGCTTCGAGCGGGATTTGCGAAGCTCTTCGCGCTGGTTCCGCGCAGCAAATGTAGTCCTCGCTGCTAATATGTTTGTTTGGAGCGCACTCGGTTTTGCGCTCATCTTTTATTCCGCGCATTTCGGTCTTCACACACGTGAGGCTGTTTCCCACTGCAAGTGGACATCAGGCGGAATCACTTTGGGAATGTTAATTAGCTTGGCGTTCAGTCGGTTTTTTAAGCTTGATGTCTAACCAATCGATGAAGCCAACGGCCCCATTCCGAAATAAGTCCAGCGTGCTTGCCACGACACCCTGCCGTGGCTTATCTCCGTCTCGTTAGATCTTTCTATGCTGGCTGCCACAACAGTGAAGAACTTCCCCTGGCCCATCATTCCTGGGGTAGTCGGGTTTTTCATCAGTTTTTTCATCCAGTTCCGCCTCAAGTATCACGTCGATCGCGAGAAAGTCTTACAGCTCGAAGACATGTCGGAGCTCTACGCGCAGGGCCTTCCACCACGCAAGCTTCTTACTCAGCGCGGTCAGCGTCTATATTTCTGGTTTTATTTGGGCTTTGGATTGTTCGGGGTAGGCATACTCTTATCCGCTCTTCTCTCTTCCAAATGACGCGCAGATCTAACCAGGCGATGGAGCGAACAGCGGACCGCTGTGCGCTCCACTTTTAAGATGACTTCTACACTTTCACTCCGAGCAACGCGCGGTCTCGTCCGCCGTCACTCATCTTGTTCTCGTTAGGCGTTTCTGCGTGGACCGAATGAAACGAGCGCTTCTGTTACTTCTGCTGTCCGCGTCAAGAGTTGTCGCAAGCGACTCGTGGCCGTCCGTTTCGTTCGCGACGGTTCGCGGCTATGCGTGCCGGAGGATCAGGGGCCCTCAGTCATTCTTCCGGGCATGAAGCTCGC
>DATDFJ010000175.1:0-23836 GCA_036522675.1 Chthoniobacterales bacterium
CTCACGATGCTTTGGACCACAATCGTCGGAATAATCGGCTCGATCCTCGGTGGTGCCGTCACCCACATGTTCGCGCCACCACGCGACGCGCGGTTTCATCCTGCCGGTCTCATTTTTTCCACGCTCGGCGCGATTGTCGTCCTTTATGCTTGCTACAAGCTAAACATTCGCTTTCCGAAGCTGTAGCGCGGCATCGGTGATGCCGCGGCGCAATCGTCGATCGCGGCTACAGTTTACGCGGCGAGCTCGAGCTGCTGGCGCACATAGAAAGTCATCGCAAACCCTCCGACAATTCGGTAGAACCGTGCCGAAGTTCCCCATTCAAAAGTCCCAACTACGGCGAAAGGATAACTATGCCACTCGATGCCGCCCTCACTAGTCTGGCTCAAGCGTTTAACATCAATCTTGTTTCCGCGGACCCGGCAGCGCGCAGTTTCCAAGTGAAACTAGTGCCGCCCGGAGACAGTGTCACGGATCGAGGACTGTCGGTTACGGACTTGGAGACATCGACACAGATCCAGCAGGCTCCGATCGACCTGACCTGGCGGAGCAAAAATGTTCGGTTTGCAAACACCGACATTTCCGATGTCACTACTAACGGCGGACTACCGATCAATGATTTGCTGGCCTTAAATGTGGCGAGCGTAACCAGCGGAGCGACCAGTCCGCCGGGTGTGCCAGGGCTTCTCGGCGGTCTTGCTGGAACTCTTCCGATTCCCATCGACGTGACCGGCCCGGTTCAAGTCCCCGTAACGCTCGAAGTCGAATGGAAGATTCAGGACTCTGCCGGTCATTCAATCGAAAACGTGCAATGGTCTTTGCCGAGCAGTTCCGGAACCGGCGGAGATATTCTTCCTCAGCCTGCCGACGTTTTGGGCACACTGACTCTGGTTTTCCAACTTGTGCTGATTGAAATGGATAATCCGCAGGCCCTCGAGGGTTTGACCAGCGGTTCGCTGCCCACGGCTGCTTATTCCGCGAGCGCGGCGATTCGGCTTTCGGCCAATGGCGTGCGAACCGGATGGGTCAATGTTGCGCCGGTCCCTTTGCCGGTGCCAGCGATCCCGCTGCCGGCAATCGCGATCTTTTGCCAGGATAGCAATTTTAAATCGAAAAAGTTGGTGATGGTCCCTGCAAACTCTCCTCTCGATCAAAGCAGCATGAGCACGGCTTTTTCCCAGGTGAAAGATTTGTTGGACCCATTAGCGGCTACTTTTTCGTTTCTCAGCCTGTTGCTGAGCTCGGCCGATCTGGTGTCGAGTTTGCTCAACGACACCGGCAATCTGACTTTTATGAAGACCGATCAAATTCCCAATCTGGACGATGTGGATATCGGAGCTCACTGGTACGGCGGCGCCGCGGAAGATGAATTTAGTTCGATGATCATTTTGGGAGTTCCCGGGCGAGAGATGGATTGTTTCAACGATCAAAACTTCAGCACCTCGCAAGGAGAAATGAACGTCGTTGTTGGTGACGAACTTATCGTGACGATAGCGTCTTTGCACAGTGCCAGTCCGCCAACCGATCCGGCGGGACACATAGATATCCCCTACCCGCCAGGTGATAGCCGCTGGAGTGGACCTTGGCCGTGGCATGGCATAACAAGTTTTGGTGATGAATTTTCATCCCTGCGCTTCGCGTGGAAAAGTTAATGCAAAGCTGGGTTCGTGTGGATATCGCCGACATCCTTTTAAGGATCCGATTTTTACAGTGGGAGATCCTTGCGCCACGATATTCCATCACTCGAAATTCGGGACAACGCTTCGCCGTGCCTTCCGGTCAATGCATTCTTGTCATTGTGGCTAGATTCCGAACTCCCAAATTGATCGCCGCCGCAAAAATTGAGCTGATCGTTGATCTTAAATCGAATGGACCAACCATCATCGATTTTCCATCAGAGCGGCTAGTGGAGACGTATTCTCATTTGTTGCGATGGTTGCATGAACAGTTCGCTGCCCAAGCCCGCGCAACAGAGACCTTGGGCTAATTGATTCAGGCGGCGAGCTCGAGTTGCTGGCGCGGGATGCCGCGCAGCTCGAACAGGCGGATGAGCGTTTCCTCGATGAGATTGTTCGGGCAGGAGGCGCCGGCGGTGATGCCGATGACAGCGGGACCATGCGGCAGCCAGAAGCGGGAAACGACTTCGCGTTTCTCGTGCAGGTTGTAATGCTTGATCTCATCGGCTGAGACAAGCCTGGAAGCATTGAGCACAAAATAAGTCGGCAATTTTTCCTCGCCCATCTCGGCCAGGTGCGACGTGTTGGAACTGTTGTAACCGCCGACCACGAGCAATAAATCCATCGGCACGTCGAGCAACTCGCGCAGTGCGTCCTGGCGCTCCTGCGTCGCGCCACAGATCGTGTCGAAGAAGCGAAAGTTTTTCGCCGCCACCTCCGATCCATCACGATCGACAATTGCCTGGCGAATTCGCCGCTGCACTTCCTCGGTCTCGCCGCGCAACATTGTCGTTTGATTTGCTACACCGACGGTTTGCAGATGCACGTCGGGATCGAACCCCGGCGAATAGGCGCCTTTGAATTTGTCGAGAAACACCTGTTTATCACCGCCGTGCCGGATGTAATCGCAAACATAATCGGTATCGGCCAGTGTGAGCACGACGAGATAATGTCCGCCGCCGCCGCCGAGCGCGCGCGAGCTGGTTGCCTTGGTCTCTTCGTGTTCAGCTTTGCCATGAATGATGGAAGTCGCCGATTCGCTGGCGTATTTGCGCACCCGTTTCCAAACGCTCATCACGTCACCGCACGTGGTATCGACAATCTGGCAACCGCGTTCCTTGATCTGTTGTTGGATCGACAATTCGGTGCCGAACGCCGGCACGATGACCACGTCGTCCGGGCCGAGATCGGAAATGTCGGCCTGTTTATTCGGGCCCGTCAGGTTCTTGATGCCTAACGAGGCGATCTGCTGATTGACCTCGGGATTATGAATGATCTCGCCGACGATGAAGAGCCGGCGGTCCTGAAAAACTTTGCGCGCCGCATAGGCCAGATCGATCGCGCGCTCAACGCCGTAACAAAATCCAAACTGCTTGGCCAGACGCACCGTCGTGTCGCCAACTTTTATAATCCCGCCGGCGCGCCGAATTTTCTCGACGATATCGCTGCGATAATGCGACTCGACCTGTTCCTGCACCGCGGCCATCACATCGGGCGTGCGCAGATTCACTTTCTCGCGCGCCGTCGTGCCGCTGGAAATCAGGTTCGTGCTCATCTCATCTACCGATCGTCACTCTGAGCGAGGCGAAGAAATCTCGCTTCGCTCAACATGACACGGTGAAGCGCCACCGGCAATTGAGAGGCGATTTATTCGAGCAGCGGGCCGCTCGGCTTTTGAAACGCCGCGTCCGTGATCATCAGATGCGGATCGGGATCGGGCGCTTTCGAATCGTCCACTCGCTGCACTTTCGGGCCAATGGTCGCGTCTTCCGGCTGCGACTCGGAGATGTTCACCGGCGTGCCTATCCGCACAAGTGCGTAGAATTTCGCCGCGGCCTCACCTTTCAACCGGATACAGCCGTGGGTCCGCGGATTGGGATGGACGAAGCCCTGATGAAATCCGTAGGCCGGCGCGAACTCGCACCAGTAACCCATCGGATAACCGACGTAACGACCTGCCCCGCCGCCGGTCGAAGGAACGACGTTATTGCCCTGGACACTGAATCCATAGGAACCGGAGCGTTTGTGTTCCTGTTTCGAATAAATGGTGAAGTTGCCTTTCGGCGTCGGCTTGGATGGAATACCGACTGAACAGGCTACCGCCATGAGCGAACGATCGCCTTCCATCACGTAAACATTCTGTTTCGATAGAGAAACCTTCACCCGCACCGCCGAGGGATCGTTCGGCTTGTAAGCGGTGACGTGGTACGGACCGCCGCCGCCGCCGAATCGCGCTGTCTCGCAACTCGTTAAGAAAAACAGACCGCCCGCGGCGGCGAGCGAGAGCAGAGGGGAAAATAGTCGTCGCATAAGTTCCATACTGGACGAGTTCGGCCGCGCTTTGTCAACCGCTGTAGCCGCCGCACTCGTTGTGCTTCTGTAACGGCGGTCTATGACCGTCGGACGAAGAAATGATGCGACGCTCACAGAGCGCCGCTACAGCGTACTCGATTCCGCCGCGCGCACGAGCTTGTCGAAACGCGGCTCGACATTCGCATAAAACGGATACCCCCTTTGCGCGTCGCTTGGCCGGTAACGCCAGTGTTTATACATCCAGAGCCAAGGCGCAGGATTTTTCCGTACGTAAGGCTCGAAAGAATCCCAACACGCTTGCGCGAACTGTTGATGAGTCATTCCGTCGTTAATGTCGATCTTGCGATGAAACACGAGCCGATAACGGCCATCGCTTAACGGCTCGCAATGCGCCGGAATAACCGGGACACCCGTCTGCTCATGCAACCACGCGTGGGCGGAGGTCACGGAGGTTTTCAGACCGAAACAATCGATCGCGACCGCGCCCTGCGTCGGCGGCACGGTCAGATCGACCAGCAGTGCCGTGCGTCCTTTGCGCCGCAGTACTTTGTAGAGACGTATGATGCCTCGCTCGCGCGCGATCAGCTCGTGGCCGGATTGTTCACGGAGCTGTTTGAAAATCGGATCGAGCAGCGCGTTCTTGAACGGCTCCATGATGATCGTCCCCGGCAACCCGAGATAACCGCAGGCGAGGCTTAGCCACTCGAAATTGCCGTAGTGATAACAAGCGATGAGGATGCTGCGCTCGGGTCCGCCGGCGCGCAGCGTTTCTTCGAAATTTTCGAGCTCGATGTAACGCGACAAATTTTCGCGCGTCAGGCGCGGACTCCACAGGAAGTCCACCATGGCGCGGGCGAAATGTTGAAACGATTCGCGCGCGATTTCGTGCCGCTGCAAGATCGACAATGGAGCAGGCGGGAGTCGAGCGACATCGACGGGCGAGCGCGAGAGGGTTGACGAGCCGGGAGGCGAGTCAATCAACTGCTCGCCGAACGCGGCCTCGAGGTTCGCGAGCGCGACTTCGCGGCCGCGTCGATCGAAGATCGACATGAAATAACCGAGCACGCGAGCAAGGCCGAGGCACACGCTCCGCGGCAGAAGCGGAATCAGCTTTGTCGCGGCGAGAAGGCCGGCCCATTCCAGCCGGTAACGAATTCGCTTCCAGCGCCGCCGCATCGGCGATTGCATAGTACGATTGCTGCCACGCCCAGACGATTTCGCAACAGGAAGTCAGGCCGAGACAGGCTCGCAGCCTATCCTCCATTCAGCGCGCGCGACTGCGCTCGTAGTATTCGCGACTCACAAAGAGCACGTCGGCCCAACTGGCGAGGTCGTTTTGCCGGTGAAAATTGTAAATCCCGACGAGGAGGAAATTGCGCTCGATCAGGTGGCGAAAGACTTGATCGAACGGCGGCAGATCGCGGTACATGTCGGCAAAGATGAATTCGAAATAGACGAGACCGATGCGATGATCGCGCATCGCCTGCTCGGCGCCCTTGAACACTTCGAGCTCATATCCCTGGGTATCGGATTTTAAGATGTCGATCTTATCGATCGCCTGCTCGGCAAGAAACCGATCAATCGTGGTGACCGCCACCTTCTCCCTCTTTTCCACTGCGCCCCACCCGGCTTTGCTCAACTCGAGAAACGAGCTCATGTCCGATTCGATGTTCTCCTGGAATAATTGCTCGCCGCTTACTGAGCCGAGCGCGCAGTTCCAGACAAAAACATTTTTTTCCCCGGCAACGTTCTCGCGCAACCGCGCGAACGTGTCGCGGCTCGGCTCAAACGAATGAATTACGCTCGTCGGAAATGCAGCTTTAAGGGTTGTGACGGACTGGCCAATGTTCGCGCCGATGTCGAAAATCACTGGGGCGCTTCCAGCCGGCACAAATCGGCGCATATCGGCGAACGCGTCGACCGGTTGGCGTCTGATTTCATAACCGAGCCGGGCTGCGGTTGAGCGAATCAGTTTCTTGATTATTTCCATCGCGCAGAGTCGGTTGGATTGACTTGACCGTGTTCGATCCTAGGTTGCAACTACGCGCTTCGCCCCCGGCGCGTTCGTTGTGAAAAGCGTTCTCTTTGTTTGTACGGGCAATATCTGCCGGAGCCCCATCGCCGAGGGCTTGTTTCGGCGACTGCTTGGCAACCGCAAAGACATCGAAGTGGCATCGGCCGGGGTCCACGCCGTGCGCGGGCAGCCGCCGAGTTTGTATGCCGTGCAAGTGTGCGAAGTCGAAGGTGTCGACATTCGCGACCTGCGCAGTCAGCCGTTGACGTCGGCGCTGGTCGAACGCGCCACGCACATTTTCGCGATGACCGGTGCGCATTTGGAAACGATCCAGATGCTCTTCCCGCACGGGGCCGAGAAATCTTTTCTGTTGCGCGAATTCGAAGAGCCGAACACCACCGTCTGGCGCGATGTGCCCGACCCGATCGGGCTCGGGCGCGACGTTTACGAGGATTGCGCGCGCACGATCAAAAATGCGTTGCCGAGCGTGCTCGGTTTTGTCGAACAAAGCGCGCTCGTCCCGCCGGGCGCAGTGCGGACTGGCGCGGGTTACGCCGGAGGTGGTATTGCTTATCGCATGGAACCGGAAAGATCGACATCGTCGCCTCGGATTTATGGCGATGCGTTGCGCCGGACCGATCCCGAGATCTACGACGCCATCATGGCCGAAGAAAAACGGCAGCGCGAAAACATCGAGCTCATCGCGTCGGAAAATTTCACCAGCCGCGCGGTCATGGAAGCGCAGGGCAGCGTGATGACCAACAAATACGCCGAAGGTTACCCGCGCAAACGCTGGTATGGCGGCTGCGAAAATGTCGATACAGCCGAGCAACTCGCGATCGATCGCGCCAAGCGGTTGTTCGGTTGCGAGCACGTCAACGTCCAACCGCATAGCGGCGCGCAGGCCAACATGGCCGTCTATTTCGCCGCCATTAAGCCGGGCGACAAAATCCTTTCCATGAACCTCGCCCACGGCGGCCATCTCACCCACGGGCACCCGGCAAATTTCTCGGGCAAATTTTATCAGGTCACGCAGTACGGCGTGGATGAGAAGACGGAGCAGATCGATTACGACGCCCTGCAAAAATTGGCCGAGGAAGTGCGCCCGGTCATGATCACCGCCGGCGCATCTGCTTACCCGCGCATTATCGATTTCCCGCGGATGCGCCAGATCGCCGATTCAGTCGGCGCGATCCTCTTCGTCGACATGGCGCACATTGCCGGACTCGTCGCCGGTGGTCAGCATCCCAGTCCGATTCCGCACGCGCACTATGTCACGACCACCACGCACAAAAGCATGCGTGGCCCGCGCGGCGGCATCGTCATGTGCGAGGAAAAGTTCGCCAAGCAAATCGACTCGACCATGTTCCCCGGCGTGCAGGGCGGCCCGCTCATGCACGTGATCGCCGCGAAAGCCGTCTGTTTTCACGAAGCGCTCCAGCCCGGCTTTCGCGAATACCAGCGACAGGTTGTGGTCAACGCGAAAGCGCTCGCCGCCGGCCTGGCCAAGCACGGTTACCGTATCGTTTCCGGCGGCACCGACAATCACCTCATGCTTGTCGATCTTCGCCCGAAGGAACTGAACGGCAAAGAAGTGCAGGAAGTTCTCGATCGCGCCGGCATCACCGTGAACAAGAACGCCATCCCCTTCGACACGAGTTCTCCGTTCAAACCCGGCGGCATCCGCGTCGGCACCCCCGCCGTCACCACGCGCGGCATGAAAGAAGAAGAAATGCTCGAGATCTCCGACCTCCTCGCCGAAGCCCTCCAAAACCGAACCGACGACTCCGCCCTCAACCGCGTCCGCGAAAAAGTCCGCGACCTCACGCGGCGTTTCCCGCTGCCTTCATAAAGGATGTTCCGGATTTGCCGTGATGGGGTCGTTGAAGCTCACGCCGTGTATCGCATTGCGAGCCGCGATTCTAAAAGATAAAATCTCTTAATGAGCACGGCGCAGCAGATCGAAGAAGCTATTCGCGCGCTGGAGAAAAGTGAGCGCGATAAGCTTCTTGAGCATCTGCCCCAGCTTTTTCCCGAGCTTGGAGGCGACTTAGAGTGGACCCGTATCATCAGTGACGAGAAGTCGCGCCCAGGCTTTAGCGCGTTGGTTGATAAGTACGAGGCCCGTCTGTCGGAAGAACCTGACTCGTACCCGAAGATCGCCGAAACCGATTTTGATTAAGAACGGGTGCTCGAGATCGCCGATTTGGTGGCCGCAAGCCCTCCAAAACCGCACCGACGACTCCGCTCTCACCCGCGTCGGCGAAAAAGTCCGCGAGCTGACGCGATGGTTTCCGCTTTCGACCTAAATCCGAACGTCTGACTTCAATGTCAATTGCTTGACGTATTCAGTTCAAAGACGTCGAAAGGAAAGGACGAGAGCAGATAAATTCGGTCAAATGCGCTTTTAAATCGTGAATTGCGTACCTCATCGGAAACCTCCATCCAAGCCGACGGGGCGCCGAATGCAGACACCAACAATAACCAAACCTCGGCGTATCGCTCACGATAGCGTCGCGGCTTTTGATTTTTCCTGTCGATTTCCGCTTGAACGGAGTCCGTGCTCCATGTCGGGACAACTCCGCCCCCGTCTACAGTCCAGAAACTCTCGCGATATTCGATTAGACGATCCACTGTTACGTGATCGATGGCGCTCATTAAAAGATGATTGAAGTTTTGCCACGAAAGATTCGTCCACATTCCCTTCCTTGGAACGTGTCTCGCAACCACTAGCGCCAAGTCGCGTGCGAGTGGCTGTCGTGCGCGTTTCTTGATCTCGTAATGTGGCGCCCACATCACGTGCACGCCCACATTTGGAGCACCTGCTCGCTTGTACAATTCCGCCGCTCGATCAACAACCACTGTTTGTTCACTTTCGTCCCGCTTTTGTGAGCGTCGGTGAAAACTCGTAATTTCCACTCCGATTTGTTCTGACGCACGCCACGCGACAACGTCTGGCTCCGGCGGCTCTCCAAAGCTGACCTCGTCAAAACTTTGCTTACTCAATTGTAGGAATGTATCGAAGTGCTGTCGTTCGAGAGTCCGTTTGGCGTTGTCTTTTGAACCCATTCGAGAATTACGCTATCGCAAGTCTTAAGCTAATTCACGCCGCGCGGGCGGATGAGCGCTGGAATTTGTGAGACGAAGCCAAGGCCATCGACGAGACGCCTATAAATAAACCGAGGCCGGTGTTGTTTTAATCCGTGACGCCAGCATTGCGAACAAGCGCTGGAATTTCTGCGAGACTTTCCAAGACATGATCCGCTTGCTCTTGGTAGTCCCGTCGATCGACGAAGCGGCGGTCGGGGATGGCGGCGACGCGCATGTTGGCAGCTTTCGCGGCGCCGACGCCGGAGAGGGAGTCTTCGATGACGAGGCATTCTTCGGGAGCGATTCTCAGCTTTTCCGCGACGCGCAAGTAGATGTCGGGCGCGGGTTTGCCGCGCTCGATTTCGTCGCCGGTGATGATGACATCGAAGAACGATGTCAGTTGATGTCGATCCAGGAATGGTCGCGCGGACGCGCTGACGGAACTCGTCGCAACCGCAAGCCACAACTTCATGTCGCGCAATTCTTCGAGCACTTCTTTCACGTGCGGAAACAAACCGATTTTGTTGGCGAAGAACTCGGTGGCGATCTCGCCGCGGCGTCGCATCAATTCCTCCGTCGGCGCCGTGATGTTGAATGTTTTTTTAAAAAGCTCGACCGACCCCTTGTAGCTGACACCGAGCACTTCGCGATGGTGCTCGCCGCGATATGCGACTCCGTATTCGCTCAACAATTTCGCATCGATGTCGTCCCACGACGGCTCGGAATCGGCGAGGACGCCGTCGAGATCGAAGATCACTGCGTGGAACGGGTGAGGCATTGAGTGGGTAAAACCCCAAATCCCAATACCCAAACCCCAGGGAAACTCCAATCGCCAAGCAGCAATCCTCGCCGCGTGTATTTGAAGATTGGAGCTTGGAATTTCCCTGGTGCTTGAGGTTTGGTGCTTGGGTTTTCTGCTGCGGGTCGTCTGAAGTTCCGTCTGTTATTCGCAAAGGAGCTCGTTAATTTCACCCGGATGAATCGCATGGCCGAGCAGCCACAGGCAAATCCCCTGCGCGAAGGGTTGTCGACGCGATTGGTGCCGCAGCCGTGCACGATTGTGATTTTCGGCGCCACCGGCGATCTGACGCATCGGAAATTGATTCCGGCAGTTTACAATCTCGCGGCCGACGGCGAATTGCCGCCGGCGACGACAGTTGTGGGGTATGCCCGGCGGGAAAAGACCGACGACGAATTCCGAAACGAGCTGGAGCAAACAACCCGCGAATTCTCCCGGCAAACGGTCCGCGACGAAATCTGGAAAATGTTCGCGCAATCAATTTTTTATCATCGCGGCGAATTCGAAGACGCGGCCGATTACAAGAGCTTGGCCGCCCGGCTGGACAAGATCGACAAGGAACGCGGCACGCGCGGGAACCGACTGTTCTATTTTGCCGCCGCGCCGGAGCAGTTCGAGCCAATCCTCGAGAACCTGAAGGCAGCCGGTTTAAACAACACGCGCGAAGGCAGCTGGGCGCGTGTCGTTGTGGAAAAACCGTTCGGACACGATCTGGCCTCGGCGCGCGAGCTCAACCGGCTCGTCCATAATTCGTTCAGCGAAGAGCAAACCTACCGCATCGATCATTTCCTCGGCAAAGAGACGGCGCAGAACATTTTGGTGCTGCGCTTCGCCAACGCGATCTTCGGCCCGCTCTGGAGTCGCCACTATGTCGATCACATCCAGATCACCGCGGCCGAGACGCTTGGCGTGGAAAGACGCGGCGGTTACTACGAAACGGCTGGCGCGCTGCGCGACATGGTGCAAAATCATTTGCTACAACTCCTCTGTCTGGTCGCGATGGAGCCGCCGACCGATCTGCGCGCCGATAGTATTCGTGATGAGAAAGTGAAAGTCGTCCGCTCGATCCGGCGCTACACGCGGAAAGATGTGGCCGGCAATGTCGTGCGTGGGCAGTACGGCGAAGGCGCGATCGACGGCAAACCTGTGGTCGGTTATCGACAAGAGGATCGAGTGAAGCCTGATTCCGGCACCGACACGTTCGTCGCGCTGCGTTTGTTCATCGACAACTGGCGTTGGTCTGGCGTCCCGGTTTACATGCGCGTCGGGAAACGGCTCCCCAAATCGGCGACGGAGATTTCGGTGCATTTCAAATACGCGCCGCCTGTTTTGTTTGGCAAGGAACCGACGGCGCTCAGCCAAAACGTCCTCGTCATTCGCATCCAGCCGGACGAAGGAATTTCATTGCGTATGCAGGCAAAAATGCCGGGCACAAGTTTGCGGATTCAACCGGTGAAAATGGATTTTCATTACGGCACATCGTTCGGCAAACCGAGTCCCGAGGCCTACGAGCGTCTGCTCCTCGATGCAATGAGCGGCGACGCCACATTGTTCGCGCGACGCGACGAAGTGGAAGAAGCGTGGTCGTTCATCGATCCGATCGAAAATGCGTGGACGGCGAAAGCAAAAGCGCCGGAGTTGTTCTTTTATCCCGCTGGTTCGTGGGGGCCGGAACAAGCCGACGACCTGCTTGCGCGCGACGGACGCGCGTGGCGCAGATTATGATGTAAGTCATGCCGGCTGTTGTTGAACCACATTCGTTAGGCCTGTCGGTCGAGGTCGACAAGATCGACAGCGAACTGAAGAAGCTTTGGGAGCAGGGCGAAGGCGTGATGACGCGGGCGTCGCTGATCAACCTGGCGATTTACAGCGAGGCGCCGGCATCGCTCGAGGAGAACACGCGACTGATTGCCAAGCTGACCGAGGATCATGCTTGTCGCGCCCTTGTCATCGAAGCGAAAGGCGCGGCCAAAGAAAATCGCGTCGAATCCTGGATCAACGCGCATTGCCACATCAGCCGCGCGGGCGCGCAGCAGATTTGCTCCGAGCAACTGTCGTTTCTGCTCGAAGGCCCGTGCACGCGGCTGCTCCCGAGCATTGTTTTCTCGCATCTCGATTCCGATTTGCCGTTTTATCTCTGGTGGCAGGGCGAATTCCACGACCCGATGGACACGCAACTTTGGGAATGGGTCGACCGGCTGATCTTCGACAGCCAGAGCTGGAAAAATTTCGCCGCGCAACTACGGCTGGTCAAGACTGCGCAAGAGGAAGCGAGGCAACGCGTCGTCCTCTGCGACTTGAACTGGACACGACTCGACAAGATCCGCTTCGCCATCGCGCAGTTCTTCGATCACCCGGCGTCGCATCATCATTTTGCCGAAATGGAAAGCGTCACGATCGATTTTGAATCCGGCTACAAATCCACGGCGATACTGTTGATTGGTTGGCTCGCCGCGCAGCTGGGCTGGACGACGAACCAGCAGCAGATGAACGGAAGCTGCCGTTTTCTCGATCGAAATAAGCGCAAGATCGACATCGAACTGCGCGAGCGGTCCGGATCGCCCATCGGCAAAGTCATCATTAAATCGCGGCTCGTGAAATTTTGCGTCCAGCCGGCGCAATGCGGCGATTTGCTCGAAGTATGCCGCAGTGGCGATGCCGAAGCAGCGGCGCCGCAAATGATGCCGGCGCAAAGCAATGATCCGGCCGATCTGCTCGGCCAGGAGCTGACCCGCGGCGGATCGCACCAAATATATCTGCGCGCACTCAATTGCGTGCGTGATCTTCTTAACTGATCTGCTCGATCAACTGAACGAGCTGTCGCGCGTTTTTCTCGATTGAAAAAAGTTCTTCCGCGCGCTTGCGGCCGCCCTCGCCGAGGCGCCGCGCCAAGGGAAGATCGACAATCACTCGTTGCAGCGCGCGCGCCAGCGCGTCTGGCTCGCCAGGTGAAACCAGCAACCCCGTTTCGTTGTCTACGACCATCTCCGGAATTCCGCCGAGCGCAGTTGAAACAACCGGGAGCCCCGCGGCCATCGCTTCCATGATGACGGTGGGCAGATTATCCATGCCGCCAGCCGGATCTTGAACACTCGGCAGTACCAACAAAGTCGCGTCCGTGAGGCGCTGTCTGATTTCGTGTTGCGGCTTTGCGCCAGGCAATCTCACGTCTCGCCCGAGGCCGAGCTGCTCAATCTCAAGCTTCAGCGCTTCGGCAAGCGGACCTTCGCCAATTATCTCGCAGCGGAACGCCGTCCCCTGCTCTTTCAGTGCGCGGCACGCCCGGATCAAATCGGCAAAGCCCTTCTTTTCGATTAACCGGCCGATCGCAATGATCAACGCCGGCGCCGCGGAAAAGTCGGAGCGTTGGAATTGGGTCGGATCAATGCCGTTGTAAATCCGGTGGACCCGCTCAGCGCGATTGGGAAAGCGTTCCTTCAAAAAATTCGCGGCATAATCCGTCACCGTGACGACGGCGCGGGCAACATCGACAAGTCGTTCGAGGCTGATCTCAAACTGGCGCGGCGCGAAAATGTCGTTGGCGTGCGCCGTAAAACTGAAACCGATATCGAAAAACCTGGCGATCCAAAACGCGGTGCGCGCGGCCAGCCCGGCGAAATGCGCGTGGACGTGACGAACTCCGGCATCCCGCAGGCGCAAACCGACATGAACCGCCTGGTAAAGACGCAGGAAATCAGTGCGTTTGCCCCATTCTTCGATCGCAGCAACCCCATCGCGGCTCAGCTTGCCTCTTTTAATCGCGCGCTGGACTTCGTCGGCCAGCTCCTCTTCGCCCGGCAAATAATGCACCCGCCCGATGATGCGTTCATCCCAATCCTGGACCGGCTCATCGTGCGGTTTGCGGATTGAAAAAATCGGCGGCCGCACACCCTGGCGGTCGAGCTCGGCGACCTCGCGATAACAAAACGTTTGCGAGAACGCGGGGAAACGCTCAAAGAGATAGGCAAATGGCGCCACAGGATGATTGTTTCGCACAACTCCTGCTTCTCCTCCAATCATGCTGGAACGAGCCGCCAAACTCCTGGTCCTGATCCTGACCATCGTGACGCTGTTCGACGGTTGCGCCTATTTCAGTAAAAACGGCCGGCAGCAGATGGCCTACGAACGTTACATCCGCAAGTGCAGCAAGAACCGCGGTCGACTACAGGCGAAGATGAAAACGAAAGCGCCGCGCATCCCGAAGTATGAACCATCGGAGCCGAAAGAAACGACGCAGCTCGGTGGGTCACCCGAATCGGTCACGTCGGGTCAATCGCGGCCGGCGCAGGACAATTCACAAGCCGCGCCCGTCGATTCAGCGCCGCCACCTGAATCGCCTTAAGGCTGATCGCGTTTGACCGGGATCGGTGTGCCAGCTGAATCGACCGCAACGTAGGTGAAGACGCCGTGGGTAACGCGGAGTTGTTCGCTTGTGCGGTAGCGCGTCACCCACACATCGACCGGAATTTTCATTGAGGTGCGACCAATCTTCTCCACTCGCGCGTAACAGGCGACCGTATCGCCAATTCGGACTGGATGAAGAAATGACATCGCTTCGATCGCGACGGTAACCACACGCGCCTTCGCTACCTGGCCGGCGAGAATTGCGCTACCCAAGTCCATTTGCGAAACGAGCCAGCCGCCGAAAATATCGCCATCGCGATTTGCGTCCTTGGGCATCGCGATCGTCTGGATCACGAGCTCGCCTTGCGGTTGATCGGCCATACTGCGGAGAATACACAGACTCTTCCTCTTCCTCTACCTCTTCGTTTTCTAGTCGAGAAGATTAAGAGGAAGCGGAAGAGGACCGGTTCAAATAATCAGCATGCAATCGCCGTAGCTGTAGAAACGGTAACGCTCCCGGATCGCTTCGCGATAAGCGCGCCGCACAAACTCGCGTCCGGCGAAGGCACTCACCAACATGAGCAACGTCGAGCGCGGGAGATGAAAATTCGTCAGGAGCGCATCGACGACGCGAAACTCGAACGGCGGATAAATGAATAGATCGGTTTGCCCGCTAACAGCAGGTATTCCCCGCTGCTTATACTTATTCGGTTTAACCGAACGAGTTGGCAGAGCGATCGTTTCGAGCACTCGGACAACCGTCGTGCCAACGGCGATGACGCGCGTTGCCTTGTTGATCATGTGAGCGGCATCATGAGAAATTGAAAAGTGCTCCGGGTGCATCTTGTGCCCGGCGATCTCTTCGGTATGCACTGGACGAAAGGTGCCGGTGCCGACGTGCAGCGTGACGAACGTATGCGGAATTTGGTCGAGCATTTCGCGGGTGAAATGGAGGCCGGCGGTGGGCGCAGCGAGCGCGCCGGGCGTTTGCGCGAAGACGGTTTGATATCGCTCCTCATCTTCGCGGTCGCTGCCGCGGTCAATGTAAGGCGGTAACGGCATCGAGCCGCGAGCATAAGGATCGATATCGCTTTCGAGCGCGATGATCCGTTCGCCTTGCCCGAGCACTTCTTCCACTCGCGCCCGCACATTGTCGATCGTGGTGGTGGCGCCGGTGCGCATTTTGCGCCCCGGCGTGACCAAACATTTCCAGCGCCCGGGCGCGAGGCGCTCGACGAACAGGAACTCGATCGCGCGATCATCGGAAAATTTTCGTGCCGGAAGGACGCGCGTGTCGTTGAGAACGAGCAGGTCGCCAGGCGTGAGCAATGATTTGAGTTCGACGAACGAGCGATGTTCGATCGTTTGCGTCGCACGATGCAAAATCATCATGCGCGATTCTTCCCGACGCCGCAGCGGTCGCTGCGCGATCAATTCACGCGGCAGCTCATATGCGTAGTCGCTCAATCGCGTGCTCATCGTTCTGCCGGCAGAGACGCCGACAGCTACAATCGTACGCGTTGTAGGCGCCAGCGTCACTGGCGGCAGGATCAAAGCATTAAAAAAATTGCCAGCACGCGCAAAATTTCTCATCATCCGACATGCAGTTCCCCTCGGCGCTCGGTCTCGTGGTCAAAGCACTGGAGGAAATTCGCGACGCGAGCGATCGCTTGCCGCACGCCTCGCGGAGCACGCTGGCGACTTTACAGTCTTGCAAGCCTGTAGCCGTTTGCCTGCGAGAAACGTGCGCGTCGCCCCCAGCGCGACGGCTACAGAACGACACAGCAAAAGGAGAACGACTCACCCAGATTCGCAACCGCGTTTGTGTTTGTGTGAAGTGTCCGCACCTTGCGCGCTCGCGCACACAGACGGTGTTTGGCGTCGGCAATCCGGACGCAGCACTGATGTTCATTGGTGAAGCGCCCGGCGCGGATGAAGATGCACAAGGCGAGCCGTTCGTCGGGCGCGCGGGTCAATTGCTAACCAAGATCATCAAAGCGATGGGCTTCGCGCGCGAAGACGTTTACATCGCCAACATTCTGAAATGTCGCCCTGATATGCCGCCGGGTTCGTTTGGTAATCGCGTGCCGACCCCGGTGGAGATGCAAACCTGTCGGCCGTATCTTGTCGAACAAGTCGAAGTCATTCAGCCGCGCATTGTCGTCGCGCTCGGCGCGGTTGCGGTGGAAGGATTGCTCGGTATCCGCGGAACGATGCGTGAATTGCGCGGTCGCTGGCATTCGTACAATCAAACGCCGCTGATGATCACGTATCATCCGGCGTATCTGCTGCGCAACCAGTCGCCGTCGGAAAAGCGCAAGGTCTGGGAAGACATGCTCCAGGTGCTCGAGCGACTCGACCGGCCGATCAGCGATAAACAGCGCAATTATTTCTTGTAGCCGGAAAGCTTCTGAATCGTACGCTGATCGACCAGAGTCAGCGCTAATTTCGCGATGATCGTGCGGACTTCGCGGCGCGGCACTTTGATTGTGCGATGCAATGCCGTCGTGCCCGCGCCGCGCAAAAGCTCAAGCGTTCGCCGGCCAATTAGCGCCGGCAATACGGTGGCGGCGCGAACACGACGATTTCGAATTGCGAGCGAATATTGCAGTCCCGCCTCCAAGCCGCGGTCGGCTTTGTCGAGCCACTCGGTGTAGAGGGGGAGGAAGCGCTCGGGCTGTGGAACGATTTGTGCCGGCGTGAGCCCGACCGCTGTTAACTCCTCCGCGGCAAAATAACAGCGGCCGGCACGCAGATCGGCGCCAGTATCGCGGAGAATATTAATGAGTTGCAGTCCCATGCCGTAGTGCTTACCGAGCGCGAGCATCTCTTCTTCTGTTCGCCGAGAAAACTTTCGCAGATGACGAGAACAAAGCCGGGTCCAGAATTCCCCGACGCAGCCGGCAACGAGATAAGTGTATTCATCCAGCTCGGCGGCAGTCGCGAGCGCGCGCAGTTCGGCTGGATTGGCGAACCGTTGCAAATCCAAGCTTTGCCCGGAGGTAATTTTCTGAAGCAGTGCACGGACATCGTCGCGATCCGCCGCATTAAGGTCGTCGAGTTGTGCCAAGGTTTCGGGGAGCGCTGTAATGAGAGCGCGCTCGACCGCGTTTTGCTGCAGCCGTACAAATCCTTCGGTAAGATCGACAATCTCCCTGGCGTCGCGCTTCCCTGCGATAAGGCCGCGCAGCTTCTCCAAGGTCTGAATCCGCAGTTCGGCCGGAATCTGTGCGGTATCAGCAATGGTATCCGTGGTCCTGGCGAGCAGATAGGCAAGGCCGACCGGTTCGCGCAAGCGGCGGGGCAAAATGCGGATCGACAAATAAAATGACCGCGAGACCGGGCGCAGTAGAGACTCAGTCTTCACTGGCCGATATTCCTGAGCTCGATGCGGTCCGGCGCGGCGTTGCCTAGCCCAAGCTGGCTCGCGATCGGAATGTAATCGGCCATGTGTCCAATGCGCGGCAGGCTGGCGTGCGCGCGCCATCCCTGGATGCGCTTGAGCGCGATGGCATCGAGCGCGACGGGGTCTTTACTCGCGTAAAGCGTGGCGTGATGCAGCGCCCAGTTCGGCTGCGACTGCGGCCCGCCGGCGTATTGCGCGAGGAGACCGTCCATCAAATTGAGCACGACTTTCTGCGCGATGAGCGGATGCGAATAGATTTGCGCGATGCTGTCGACCCCGAAGCCGTAGGGCTGACTGAAGCGCCGCCAATTGTCGATGTTCGGAATCGTCATGTTATAAAGGCAACCGGCGATGCCGTTGGTTTCGCTGCTGCTCAGCACCGGCACGTTGATGACTTTGGTGACTTCGCTGGTGAGCAGCTTGGAAAAATGACTTACGCTGCTCGTGTTTTCTGTTTCGGAAAGCACGACCGTTTTGCCCCTGCTTGGCTTGTAATCGAAATCGCCCCACACCAGCTTGCCAACAAGCGGCGCGCTCAACATCGCTTTCGGATCGTAACCATCGTGCGGCGGGATCGACTTGATCTGATAACCATCGCTGGCCGGTTTGTAACCGGCCTCCTGCACTCCGCCTAACGAGCGGTCCCACACAATGATGTCGGAGCGGCGATGACCGGCGGCAACCAGACCATCGACAATCGCGTTGACCACGTCGTGATGAGTGGTGAAAAGTTCGCCACCGGCGGCCGAGATCTTAATGCCGATCTTGTCCTCCGCCGAGACGAGTGAACCCCAGGCTTTGGCCACGTCCGGCTGACCGGTCACCGCCGTGAGCAAGCGATTGACCATCGCGCGCACGACGCGCGCATTTGTTTGATAATCCTTGATCGCGTCGGAATCGTGGACGGCGTGAACGATCGAAGGCGTCGGACTCGGCGCTGCCGGCTCCGCCATTGCCTGAAAAATGGCGCAACAAGAAAGAAACGTTATGCTTACGAGCTTCGCCAAACGTTGACGAACTTATGGCCGACGCTCCGAATCACAACTGCGCAACTGTGGCGGCTGCTTCTGATCATGCAGGCGACACGCCTGCCTCTATAGAAGACCTTCGCCACGTCTACGTGCACATTCCGTTTTGCGCGCGGATTTGCCCGTACTGCGCGTTTTACAAAGAACTGCTCGATCGCGCGCAAACGAGCCGGTTTTGCGAAGCGCTGTTGCGGGAGCTCGCGCAGTACGTGCTCGCCACGGCGAGTCCGTCCGGCGGCGAACAACATCGACCCGCGGTCGGCAGCAGGCATCTCCTTCCATCGACAATCTATTTTGGTGGCGGCACACCGAGCGCGCTGAGCACACATCAATTAGAATTTTTGCTGAAAGGTTTTCGCGACCGGCTCGATCTATCTGAGTTGCGCGAGTGGACCTTGGAAGCGAATCCCGGCAGCGTTTCCGCGCGCAAAGCGAGGCTGCTCCAGGAACTCGGCATCAATCGCATTAGTCTCGGTGTGCAATCGTGGCATGACGGTTTGCTCGAGCTGCTCGGGCGCGAGCACAGCACGCAGCAGGCGGAAGAATCGTTTTGGATTCTGCGCACTGCCGGATTCGCAAACATCAACATCGATCTGATGTTCGGCCTGCCTGGTCAAACCGCCGAGCAATGGCGCGAGAGTTTAACGAGGACGATTGGGCTAGCTCCCGAACATATCTCCACCTATTGCCTGACTTACGAGGAAGACACGGAGTTTTTCCAACGGCACGCGCGCGCCGAATTGCACTCAGACACCAACGCTGAAGCGGAGTTTTTCGAAATGACGATGGCGATCTTGCAGGAAGCAGGCTATGTGCATTACGAGATCTCAAATTATGCGCGACCCGGCTTCGAGTCCTTGCACAATCGTGCCTACTGGGCGGGCGAAGATTATCTTGGCATCGGCCCGAGCGCGTTTTCGACCGTGGCGATGCAGCGTTGGCAGAACGTCTGCGATTATCGCGTGTATGCCGAGCGCGTGTTGTCCGGTCGATCAGCCGTTGGCGCAGTGGAAAATCTCACCGCCGAAATGAAACGGCGCGAGCGGATCGCGCTCGACCTGCGGACGCGCAACGGTGTGTCGGCAGAATTGCTCATGACCAACGCCGAGCAAGTGCGCGACATGGTTACGCTCGGGTTGCTGCAACACGTGAACGACAAATTCGCATTAACAGGCAGAGGCAAGCTGTTGGCCGATTCCGTCGCGGAAGCATTTTTTTAGCCGGCCACTGCCGGCCTTCGCTGAAGCTGCGGTGCGTCGGGGGGGGTCCTATTGACAGTCTATAGGTAACGGGTAGGCTGTGATGCAGAATGTCTATACGAAGAAGCAGACCGACGGAACTGTTACAGGGCACTTTGGATTTACTAGTTCTAAAGGCGCTCGCTCACGGACCACTGCACGGATTGGAGATTGCGCACCGAATCGAGCAAATCACCAACGGCGCGTTTGAAGTAAAGCCGGGATCGCTTTTTCCGGCGTTGCACGGAATGGAGGAAGCGGGTTGGCTCGCCGCATCCTGGGGGGAGTCGCAAAACAGGCGCAAAGCGAAATTTTATCGATTAACGAAAATCGGCCGACGTCAGCTGGAAAAGGAAACCGCTGATTGGCGGAGAGTTTCCGGTGCAATCGCGGCTGCGCTTAGAACGGCTTGACGTATGTCGGTCTTCCTTAACCGGACCGCCGCTTTGTTTCGAAACCTGTTTCGACGGGAAAACGTCGAGCAGGAGCTTTCGGACGAAGTGGCGCAGGCTTTCGAGTTTCTTGTCGAAACGAAGATCCACGACGGCACGTCGGCGTCGGAAGCGCGACGCTTGGCTGCGATTGAATTGGGTGGTGTCGAGCAACTGAAGGAAAAGATCCGAGAAGGCGGGGTCGGCTATAATTTGGAGGCCCTGATTCAAGACGGACGTTTTGGCTTGCGCATGTTGCTAAAAACGCCGGGCTTCACGCTTGTCGCGGTTGCCACTCTGGGACTCAGCATTGGCGCCAATACAGCCATCTTCAGCCTGGTGGAGGGCGTTCTTCTGCGTCCGCTTCCGTTTCCGGATGCCGAACGTATCGTCTACATCGAAGGCAAAAATCTTGCGGCGGGCATTAGCGAGAGCAACATCTCGTTTCTCGACTTTATTGATTGGTCGCAACAAACCGATCTCTTCGCGAGCACGGCCGCCTACTGGACCGGCTCCGGCCAGTTCGGTGCGGATGGGGCGGAGCCGGAACGCGTGCCGCGCGCAGGAGTGACGACCGGGTTCTTCTCGGTGCTTGGGATCCAGCCTGTTCTCGGGCGAAAGTTCGCCGCCGAAGACGACAAAGGGTGGCCGCAAACTGTCGCGATCATCAGCCACGGCTTGTGGAAACGTCGCTTCGGTTCCGACCCGAACATCATCGGAAAACAAGTTCAGATCAGCGGGAGTTTGATGACCATCGTTGGGGTAATGCCGCCGGGCTTCGAGTATCCGGAGCAAACCCAAATTTGGGTGCCAAGCGCGGTCAATCTCTCGCAAGAACCGCGCGATAACCGGGTGTGGTCGGCGATCGCTCGTCTGAATGCCGACATCGATCTGCAGCAGGCCCAAACCCGTCTCAGCGCCATCAATGCGCAGCTCGATAAACAGTTTCACGAGACGAACAAAGGTTGGGACGTGTTTCTTTCGACGCTGCACGAACGGCTCGTTCGGGAGGTGAAGCCGTCCCTCCTCGCGCTCCTTGGCGCCGTCGGGTTCGTGCTCCTCATTGCCTGCGCGAACGTAGCCAATCTGCTCCTGGCGCGCAGCGCCGCGCGGCAAAAGGAAATTGCGATCCGCGCCGCGATGGGTGCGAGCCGCTCGCGCGTTCTGCGGCAGATGCTGACCGAGAGCATTCTGCTCTCGGCGATCGGCGGGGTTGCAGGGCTCGTCCTCGGCATTTGGTTAACCGATGTGCTGATGTCGATGTTGCCCGAAAGCGCACCGCGAATCGGGCAGATCGGAATTGATTATCGCGTCCTGACGTTCGCGCTCGGCGTCTCGGCGCTTACCGGGATTCTTTTCGGCATCGTGCCCGCGCTTCAAACCTCGAAGCTCGACGTCACCAACGCATTAAAAGAAGGCGGACGCAGCGGCCAAGGACATCGCCGGACGAGCGCGCGCAGCGTGCTGTTGATTGGTGAGGTTGCTCTCTCGCTGATGCTGCTGGTCGGCGCTGGATTGCTCATCAGGAGCTTCTTGCGTCTTCAGGAGGTGCGGCCGGGCTTCAACGCGCATAACGTTCTCACCGCCCAACTGGCGTTGCAGGGTCCGAAATACAAATCGCAACAGTTCGTCGAATTTTTCGGTCAGTTGACCGAACGGCTTGAAGCGGAGCCGGGCGTGCAGGCTGTCGGAGGCGGCGTCAATCTTCCGCTCCACGCGACTGGTTACGCGATCGGACGCGGGTTCATTCCGGAAGGCCGGCCGCTCACGGTGGACGAATCGAAAGACGCGATGTACTCCACGATAACTGGTGATTATTTTCGCGCCCTGCAAATCCCCCTACTTTCGGGACGCTTCTTCGGACCTCGCGACAATGCTGACGGACCGAAGGTGGTAATCATTAACGAAACCGCCGCGAAACGTATTTTCGGTTCGCCCATGGCGGCCATCGGTAAGCGCCTAAGCGTCTGGGCTGCTTTCCGAGGCCAGAGGCGCGAAGAAACATTTATGCGCGAAATCGTCGGGGTGGTCGGCGACACCAAGACCGGTTCTCTCACCGCAGAGGGGGACATGCAAATCTACGTTCCGCACGCCCAGGACTCCCAGTGGAATTTCATGGGGCTGGTGATTCGGACCGCCGGCGACCCGGCCGCTTTTGCGGCCACCTTGCGACATGAAGTACAGGCGCTCGACAAAGACCAGCCGATCTACAACATCCGCACAATGGACGACGTGGTCGCGAACTCGTTAGGCACCCGGCGGGTTTCGATGCAGCTCTTCACCGTCTTCGGCTGCGCCGCGCTTCTTCTCGCGGCCGTCGGCATTTACGGCGTGATGGCTTATTCGGTTACGCAACGTACGCAGGAAATCGGCATCCGCATGGCCCTCGGCGCGCAGAAATCGGATATCCTCGGACTTGTGGTTAGACAAGGCATGACGCTGGCTTTGATCGGCGTCATTGCCGGTCTGGCCGGCGCATTCGCGCTCACGCGCGTGATCGCGAACCTCCTCTTCGGCGTCGGCGCGAGCGATCCACTAACCTTCATCGCGATCTCGCTGCTGCTCATTTTTGTTTGTCTAATTGCTTGTTACTTGCCGGCCCGGCGCGCTGCTCGACTGAATCCCACCATCGCGCTTGCCGAAAATTAATTCGAGCATGAGCAGGATCACGATTAGGAGCAGGAATCGCGGTTTAGCCGCGGAGCCTACGGGGTCCGGTACCTTTTTGTCATTTACGGCTTTTCTTTAGCCGGAACGGGAATCTCGGAACGCGATTTCTCCTGGGACGAGCCCTTGAGACCCACGGGGTCCGAACCTTTTCGGCAATGGCTCTGAAAGGCCCGCGCCACGCCGCTTAATTCTCACCGTTTTTACAGGTTACGGACCCGGCGTTTGATACCATTTTGATATCTGCACGACTCTGCCTGCCGCGCGCATTAGAGCGTCGCCCAGAGCATGACCGCTGCCATCGCCGCCATGCCGAGATCTTCCACGAGCGCCACGGTCGAAAGCGGGACATGCAGCACGGTCCCCATACAAGCGCATTCAATGTCGAGTCCTTTGAATAGCGCGCGCAAGACGCCAACAGAGCCGAAAACGAGGACGACCACCGTCGCGGCGTAGATCAGCAGCGGTTGCCAGTGAGATAAATAGCCAAGTCCCAACGCCAATTCGATGAACGGATAAATCCGGGCGTATGCGCTGAATGGCTTCGCGAGCAAGTCATACATTCGGAAACCATCGGAAAAACCTTCCATGTCGAAGAATTTGAACATGGAAAAAACGACAAGAAAAAACCCCATAAAGTCGTGCATCCACGTCATCCCATTCCAGCCGCCATATGCGAACTGCTTCGCAAATGCGCTCAGCAGTGTTAGCGCCACAATCACGATCAGCGGGATGTAATCCTGCCAACGCGAGCCGCGTCCTTTTTGTCGCTGATGAACTTCTGTCGTCATTTGTTTTGTTTTTCGGCTCGACCAGTGGATCGCGCAAAT
>DATDFJ010000176.1:0-2389 GCA_036522675.1 Chthoniobacterales bacterium
ATAGGCGATGTGGCGGTATTGCGGGAGTTCATCGATTGGGCGGCCGAGATCGGGTTCAAGCTCGTGCAATTGCTCCCGATCAATGAGACGGGTGGCGATCACAGTCCGTACAACGCCATCAGCTCGGTGGCGATCGAACCGACGACGTTGCATCTTGGGCCCGGTTCACCGCCAGAACTCACCCGGGAAGATTTCAACGCCACAATCAGGGATGGCGATCTCGCTCAAATGCGAAACAGCAGCGTCAGGTATCGCCGCGTCAAAAAATTAAAACGCGCACTGCTCGAGAAAGCATTTGCGAATTTTCCAGCGGTGGCGATGCGCGACCGGCAAACGCTCTTTCGGCGGTTCTGCGAAAAACATGCGGCCTGGCTCGAAGATTACACGCTGTTTCGGGCACTGATGGAAGAGAACGGCGAGAGCGAAGCGTGGGACAAATGGCCGAAGGAGCAGCAGCACAGCGATTCAGCGCGCGCCTGGTTAGATCGACAGCCACGAGAACACCAAAGAAGATTTCGCGACCGCCAAAATTTCTTCCGCTACGTGCAATGGATCGCACATGAACAATGGACGGCGACGAAACGTTACGCCGAAGAGCGCGGTCTCGTGCTGATGGGCGACATTCCTTTTGGGGTCAGTTACTACAGCGCCGACGTTTTTGCGCGGCCCAAGGAGTTCATGCTCGACTGGTGCGGCGGTGCGCCGCCGGAGACTCATTTCAAGGACGACCAGTTCACGGTGAAATGGGGTCAAAACTGGGGTGTCCCGCTTTACCAATGGGACGCGATGCGCGCGGGCAATTTTGATTGGTGGCGGCAAAGGGTCCGCGCGATCTGCCGCAGCTTTCACCTTTTTCGGATCGATCACGTGCTCGGGTTTTACCGTACCTACGCGTTCCCATGGCGGCCGCAGCAGAACAAAAAGTTCCTGCCACTCGATTGGAAGGAGATGCTCGCTTGCACCGGCGGCCGGGCGCCGCAGTTCATGCCGCGCGATGATTCCACGCCGGAGAACTGCGAAGCCAACCGGCGCGAAGGCGAAGAATATCTGCGCGTGGTTCTGGAGGAAGCCCCTGACGCGCGCGTGATCGGTGAAGATCTGGGCACTGTTCCAACTTACGTGCGGCCGAGCTTGCGCTCGCTTGGCATCGCCGGCTTCAAAATTCCGCAATGGGAATTCTATCACGGACGCGTAACGCCCGGCTCGGAATACGAGCGACTCTCGGTGGCGACTTATGCGACACACGATCACCCGCCACTTCGCGCTTTGTGGGCCGAAGCGTTCGAGCACGAAAAGTCGACCTCCGATCACACGCGCTTTGAGCTGGAGAAGATCGCCACGTTCGCCGGATTTCGACGAACGACCGCGCACGTCGATTTTGAAAAGGACTTCTATCCAGCGGTGATGTCTGCGCTGTTCAACAGCGAGTCGTGGATCGCAATCGTCATGATTACCGATCTGCTCGTGCGTAAATACCGGTTCAACGTGCCGGGCACGGCCGGCAGCGGCAATTGGACACGGCGGATGCAACGCAGCATTGCGCAATTGCGTGCGAGCAAGACCGAGCAACGACGCATGAAGCTGATTCGCGACCTCCTTGAGAAAAGTGGAAGAGTTTGATCCGCAGATTTCGCAGATTTCCGCAGATTAAAAATTCCAGAAAAAAATCTGTGTAAATCTGCGAAATCTGCGGATAAGAAATCCCATGAAATCGCCAATCAAAGTCGCGGTCACCGGCAGCGCGGGGCAGATCGGGTACTCGCTCGTTTTTCGCATCGCATCGGGCGAAATGTTTGGTCCGGAGCAGCCGCTGGCTCTGCACTTGATCGAAATCCCGCAGGCGCTCGGAGCGCTCGAAGGCGTGGTCATGGAATTGCACGACTGCGCGTTCCCGCTTTTGCAATCGGTCGTGCCGACGGCCGATCTCGATGAAGGCTTTCGCGACATCAACTGGGCGTTGCTGGTCGGGAGCGTGCCGCGCAAGGCCGGAATGGAACGCAAGGATTTGCTAGGCATTAACGGCAAGATCTTCGTCGGCCAGGGGCAGGCGATTGAGCGCAATGCGGCGGCCGACGTGCGCGTGCTCGTCGTTGGCAATCCGTGCAACACGAATTGTTTGATCGCGATGAATAACGCGAAAAAAATCCCGAGAGATCGCTGGTTCGCCATGACGCGGCTGGATGAGAACCGCGCCCGCGCGCAACTGGCACACAAGGCCGGAGTCGAAATCAATCGCGTCACGAACATGACGATCTGGGGAAACCATTCCTCGACGCAGTATCCCGATTTCTACAATGCCAAGATCGACAATCGCCCGGCGAACGAAGTGATCGGCGACGAAAAATGGCTGAAGGAAGATTTCATCGCGGCGGTGCAGCAGCGGGGCGCG
>DATDFJ010000177.1:0-3803 GCA_036522675.1 Chthoniobacterales bacterium
CGTCAATCACGCAGAGCGTCGCATCACCGCGGTCGCCAATGTAAACCACGCCGTCGCCGATCGTCGCCGCAGTCGGTCCGACAATTATTTTTCGTCCACGACGTTCGATTTCGCCGGTTTTGAATCCGCTGATTTGCGAAACTGCGTCGGTTTTCTCGTCGATGACATCGACAGTGCCCAGATTGCTCGCCGGCACCCAAACTTTTCCGCTGGCCGAATCGTAAGCAAAATAATCGAGCGCAACCGTCCCGTTTGCGCCGGGCAGCGCAATTGGGTTCAGCTGGTAATGAGAAGCGATTGGATCAGCTGCGAACAGATTCAGCGCGACTAAGCAAACCAAAAAACCGGCTGTGCGCGGTGGCATCGAATCGCGTTACCGCGGCGAACTGACTTCTTGCAATCCTGCAACCAAGAACGCGCCTTTGATTGCGTTCGCGAGATCTTTGGCCGATCCGCGTCCCCAGTAATGGAAAAACATGATCCGCGGTTCTTCATTCGTCATGTGTTGATGAATCGCAACGATGTCGATCTTCTGTTTGAGGAGTGATTTCAGAGTCGCTTGTAATTCATTTTCGGTCACGGCGAAATCGCCATCGACTACGGCGTTGTCATCGCTGCCGGCAAAAGCTGCCCAGGTGTTCACGCCCATCGTGTTGTCGATCTTGACACCGTGCATCGTCGCCGGGCGACCAAAAGTAAATTTCACCATACCGTCTTTCGCTTCACCGTGGGCGCCGAAGATTTCATTAAGCGGTGCGGCGTTAACGGAATTCTTTTCAGGCAGAGACTTTGCGCCAAACGTTTCTTTCGGCTGCGAGTTCGCGGCGCGCAGCTGTTTTACAGCGTCGTAAACTTTGTGCACGGCGGTCGCGAGTTGCTCGGTGCTGGCTTCACCTTCGATGTGCATGAAGAAAACTCTCGGCCGATCGAAGAAGAAATGATTGTGCAGCGCGGTGACGTGCAGGCCATTGTCGAGTGCCGCCAGGATGGCGGCGTTGACTTCGTCTTCGAACAAGACGGTATCGCCCATCACCATCGTGCCGGAGTTCGATTCGGTGAATGATGCCCACGTGCCCAAGCCCATGAACGGTGGCATCGTCCAGCCCTCGACCGCGACCTTCACATCATCGCGCGGGAAAGTGATTTTGTAGGCGTTTTCCTTTTCGTTGAGCTTGCCTTTGAGCCCAGTGATCTGATCGATCTTCGCCGTGTCGAGCGCGGCCATGGCTGAACCAATGAGGGCAGCGGCGATAATGGCGGTGGCAAACGTCTGTTTCATGATTTGTGTGGTTGTATCGCGCATGGCAAACGAATTGGATGTAAGCGCAAATGTAGGCTGAAATACGTATTTCATTCGTCGCATAAATGGATCAAATCCCCTGGCTATTGCTCCTCTACAGTCTGCCTGCGCACCGCAGCACGGAGCGGGTCACAGTCTGGCGGCGCTTCCGGAAGATTGGCGCCCTCCAGCTAACTACTTCGACTTATCTGCTGCCGGATCAGCCGGCGCATTACGAACATTTCCAGTGGCTGACAAAATTCATCCGTGATTCAGGGGGCGATGCCACGCTCGTGCGCGTCCGAGAAATTGAAGGGATGTCGAACGAGAAGCTGGTCATGATGTTTAACGCCGCGCGCGAAAAGGAATACGCGGCGATTGGCAAAGCCCTGCGCAGCTTGGAGCGCCACAAGAAAACTGGCCATGACGCCGCGGAAGAACTCGACCGACTCAACCGACAGTTTCGCAGCCTGCAAGCCATCGATTTTTTCCACTGCGCGCGCGCGCAAGACATCGAGATCCAACTGCGGAAATTGGAACAGAGACGCCGAGCAAAGGGCGTTCTGCCAAAAATCGATCCGCAAAATTATCGCCGCCGTATCTGGCTGACGCGACCGCGACCTGAGATTGACCGGGTCGGCTCGGCCTGGCTCGTCCGAAAGTTCATCGATCCGGAGGCGCAATTTGCATTTGCCACCAAACCTGCGGCCGAACCGAGTGCGGTCTCCTTCGACATGCTCGACGCCGAATTCTCGCATGTTGGGGATGACTGCACTTTCGAGACGCTGACGAAACGCTTCAGAATTCGCGACAAAGCGGTCGAGAAAATCGGGGAGATGATTCACGACGCCGATTTGGAGGACGACAAATTTCAGCGGACGGAGTGTGTCGGCATCGACCGCATTCTGAAAGGTTGGGCGAAAGAAGGATTGGCCGATGAAGAAATCCTTCGGCGCGGCTTCGAATGCTTTGACGCGCTCTACTCATTTTTGCAGCGTCGATGAAACGTGGCGCTGAAATAACGGCCGCGGATCAAGGCCAGGACGCGCATGCGGACCTCGAGATGCCAGCGTGGCGGGAAGTGTTTCTCTATTTTCTGTTTCTCGGCTTCGTGAACATCGGCGGCCCGGTCGCGCAAATCACGATGATGTTCAATCACATGGTCGAGAAACGCCGCTGGCTGTCGAAGGATCGCTTCATCAAAATCATGGCGTTCTGCCATATGCTGCCCGGCCCGGAAGCATTGCAACTGGCGATCTATGTCGGCTATCTCAAACGAAGACTTTTGGGCGGCGTGCTCGCCGGTCTCACTTTTATCGTGCCGGGGGCAGCGGTGATGATCGTTCTGAGCTGGCTCTACGTGAAATACGGGCGGCTGCCGCAAGTCACGAACGCGCTCTACATTTTGAAGCCGGCAGTCCTTGGCATTATCGCCGCCGGGATCATCAAACTCGGGCGCGCTGCGATTCGAAATATCTTTCTCGCGGTGTTGCTCGTCGGCGCATTTGTCGGAATGCGCTTCGCCGGAGTTAATTTCTTGCTCATCCTCCTGATCGCGGGCGGGCTGAACCTAATTGTCGATCAAGGATTGCCGTTCCTGAAGAAAACGGCGCCGACCGTACCGCTGGCAGTTGGCGGATTCGGTCTCGCGTTGCCATTGATCAATTCGCGATTGTTCCAAGTCGCCTGGCTCTTTCTCAAGACCGGTCTGCTCAGCTTTGGCGGCGCCTATGCCTCGCTCGTGTTTGTCCAGCGCGGCGCCGTTGCGCAATATCACTGGCTCAGCGACGGCCAACTGCTCGACGGCGTGGCGCTGAGCGTGGCGACGCCGGGACCGTTCATGCTCTTCACCACATTCGTGGGTTATCTCGCCAGCGGAATCTTGGGAGCAGTGTTGGCTACGTTATTCGTTTTTCTGCCTTCATTTATTTTCGTAATCGCGGGTGTGCACTACGTCGAAAAAGTGCGTGAGAACCGAATGATTCAGGCGTTTCTAGCAGGCGTCAGCGCGGCCGTCGTCGGCGTGATCGCGGTCGTTTCTCTGGATTTGATTCCCGAAGCGCTGGTCGATTGGCCGGCGATTGCGATCGCGATCGCGGCCTTTGCGCTCGTGGCGTTACTCCAGCGCGACGTCGCATTCGTCGCGCTTGGCGCGATGGGCGCCGGCATCATCTACTCCGTCGTGCGCGCGCCATAAAAGCAATGCGCCCCGCCGAAGCGGGGCGCGTGGATTGAGCAGTGCGCAGAAACTGCGCGATCAACCCGTTAGTACTTCTCGCCTTTTTCAGTCTTGGCCTTTTCCTTGCCCTCTTCCTTGCTCTCGTCGTGCTTGCCCATCATTTTGCCGTTGGCATCGAACTTGTAGCCCCACTGTTTGCCATCTTTGTCGATGACGGCTTCATAGTTGGCGCCCTCTTTTTCCCAGCGGACGATTTTGCCGCCACTGGCTTCCTTGTCGGCGGCCTGCTGAACTGCGGCCGGCACGTCAGAGCTGTTTATTTCTTGTTCTTCGTGATGCTTCTTT
>DATDFJ010000178.1:0-25724 GCA_036522675.1 Chthoniobacterales bacterium
CATAGAAACGTCAAAGTTTTTTTACGCGATATAGCGGATTTATCACGGCCCTCGGTCGGTAAAAACAAGGCCGGTTCCAGCGCTGCGGGGTCAACAACGCCAATTCAGACTGTCGATCTTATGCGAGCTCGCCCAGGAAGCCACTGGTTCACTATCACGGACTATTCAGGATCCACCTTAACGTCCTTTGGCGCACCGATTTGATAACCTGTTCCCGGTTGCAGCGTCAGCTCCGCTCTGTTGTCGGCATCGTTGATGTCGGCAGTTTCATCCGAGTCATCGTTATCGCTTGGAAACGGTAGCTGCGTATCATCGCGCGAAATGCGCGTGCCGATGTGATCCGACTGAGTCACCGCAGTCGTCGACGACCCACTCGAAGTTTGCCTGGCCACGATGCCGTTAGTAGCGGTGCCATTCATGGAATAGTTAACGGTGGTCGGCCGAGTAACTATAGATGAAGCAGTCACTGTATAAGTGGCTGCGTCGCCTCGTTGATCTCAATCCGATATGACACATTGACTCTGATGGTAGGGCAATGGGGGGAGCAGACTGACCCTGCCTTTTTTCCTGTATTGCCAAAGTCTTGGAGGTAGAAGAGAATCGGCCTCTGAAAATGAAACGGATGCCGCCTAAGAGGAATCCAAAATGAAAAAAAACTATCTTCACACAGAAAATACGACGAAGAAATCATCGGCGCGAGCCAGGCGCGTCTTGTCCGCCTTCTGCATAATCGCTGCAATCGGTCTGGCCGCTGTGGCTTTCGCGGCTGGCCCGAAGCACTCGAGTGGCCGAAGCAGCAACTCGCAGATTGTTGCGGAGAATCCAGGAGGCGACAAGAATCCAATAGCCGAGAAGTACGATACGCTCGTAATGCGGGTCTACTTCCGCGACCGTGCCGAGCGCGACCGGTTGGCTCAGGAACTCGGCGCCGTAGAAGCGGTCACAACGGGCGGCTATCTCACCGTAATCCGCGATCGCAACCTTTACTATGACCTGATCGCGCGCGGCCTCCGTGTGGAGATAGACGAGAACCGCAGTCGCAAATTCAGCGACCTTGAGTTGCACCGCGACACTTTCTACAGCGGCTACAAGACGGTGGAAGAAATATACGCCTTTCTCGACCAGAAGGTGGCACAGGCCCCCGATCTGGTCGAGAAGATCGACATCGGCGACTCCTGGTGCAAGATCCACCCAGGCTCGTGCGTCCTACCCGCTCCTTGGAACGGCTACGACCTGTTTGTGCTACACATCACGAACCGCAACATACCAGGCCCCAAACCCGTCTTCTGGGCGGACAGCAATATACACGCCCGCGAGATCGCTACGCCGGAAGTCTTTATGCGCCTGATCGACTACCTGCTCGATAACTACGATACCGATGCTGACGTTCACTGGCTCGTGGACTATCATGACATCTGGCTTATGCCGGAAGTGAACCCTGACGGCCACCACATCGTCGAGGCCGGAGGCGGCGGCAACAGCCCGTACTACTATCGCAAGAACAGCGATAACGTCGGAGGCAGCGGGTGCGCCTGGCCTCCTACGATATCTGACCACTTCGGCGTAGATAACAACCGCAATTTTCCCTTCAAGTGGGGCTGCTGCGGCGGCTCGAGCGGTTTTGTATGCGACCAGACCTATCGCGGGACGGCGTCGGGATCGGACCCGGAGGACATGGCTATCGTAAATAAGATTCGAACTCTCGTGCCCGACCAGCGCGGACCAGGCGACACCGACCCCGCGCCTATCACTGCCACAGGCATTTACCAGAACATGCACACAGATGCGCAAGTGAACCTTTTTTCGTGGGGCTGGACTACCACGCGGATGCCTAACTTTGCTGAGACGAACAACATCGCCGCGCACATGTCTGCGACGAACGCGGGCGGTAACGGTTACCCCTTTGGCTCGATCATCGGACAGTTGTATACGGTAGATGGAGGCGCGATTGACTGGGCGTACGGTGAGCTGGGCATGGCGGCGTTCTCGACCGAGTTGGGCGGGCAGGACTTTCTCCCCCCCTACTCGTGCATAGATAATCCAGGTTGCGGCTCGTCGCGGGGTCTCTGGCCTGAGAACCAGGGAACGCTTCTTTACATGGCGAAGATAGCGCGCACGCCTTATCTGACTTCGCACGGACCAGATGCCAACACCGTTGTCACCAACCCCGAATCAGTGCCGCAAGGCGTGCCATCACAGCTAACCGCCAGCATCAACTTCGCCTGGTCACGCAACGCATTCAGCCAGAACGTGGGCGCAGCAGAGTACTACATTGACACGCCTCCCTGGGCTGGCGGCACAGCCATCCCAATGAACGGCACGTTCAATTCGGCGACCGTGCCCGTCGACGCAACCATAAACACTGCCAGCCTGTCGGTAGGCCGCCACGTTATCTTTGTGCGCGGGCGCGGCGTGAGCGACTTCCAGGGCTTCCAGACCTGGGGACCAATCGGTGCGGCATTTTTGGATGTGACTGGACAGACTACAACCCTGCTTAGCGCAGCCTCACGCCTGACTCATGGCGGGGCGGGGACATTCGACATCGCCATGCCGCTGACTGGTACCTCAGGCGTGGAAAACCGCGCTTCCAGTACTTACAATGCGGTCTTCACGTTCGATAAAGCTGTCACCTCTGGCGAGGTTCTGGCTGTTGGTGGAACCGCTACCGTTGGTGCAATCTCTTTCAGTGGGAGCACCATGACCGCACAACTAACTGGTGTGACCAGCGCGGAGATCGTCACGCTGCGAGTGCAAAACATCAACGGCGACGGCCAGCAACATGGCGACGTTCCGTTTGGCTTCCTAACGGCCGATGTGAATGCCAGTCGCATCGTTGACATACCGGACCGGCAACAGATTAGCGCCGACAAAGGCGATCCAGTCAATGCCAGCAACTTCCGCGACGATATGAATCTGAGCGGTATAGTAGATCAGCCAGACTTGCAGTCAGTAAAGACTAACAAAGGCCACTCGATCCCGTAACTGCTTGTCGGTGACTCGGCCGCTAACGGGGTTCGATGATATTAAGCGTAACCTCTTTGTTCCGGCCCAGCTTGTAGCCCCGGCCACCTTGCAGCGTCATGATGGCAGTCTCGCTGCCTTCCATGACCTGATCAAACTGCGACGTCAGTGTAACGGTTGCGGAAGACTGACCAGCCGGTATTCTCACCTGATTTGGTCTACCGCTAAGTGTGTAATCGATGCCGTTAGTAGCGGTGCCACTCATGGAATAGTTAACGGTGGTCGGCCGAGTAACTATAGATGAAGCAGTCACTGTATAAGTGGCTGCGTCGCCTTCGTTGATCTCAATCGGATTTATCGAAACATTGACCCGTATAACAGGAGAAGGTGTAGGTGTTGGTGTCGGCGTAGGTGTCCCGGTTGTATTGACAGCGGCCAAGACATCAACTCGCCCCCAGCCGTAAACGTTGTTTGGTGGTCCGGGATCACCGCATGCGGTCGAGCTGATATGAACAGCGGAATTGTTCAAAGTCCCTTCGGTCGCATCGAGATCCGTTCGCAATTCCGGGTGTGCCGACCAGAGCAACGCGACCGCGCCCGCGATGTGCGGAGTCGACATCGACGTGCCGCTCAAGATTGCATACGAATTATCGGACGTGTTATAGCCTGAGCGCGTGTTTGTACCAGGCGCGGTGATGTCTGGTTTAATGCGATTGCTGCCATCAACTGTCACCGGCCCACGGCTGCTAAAGGACGCGATGATATCGAAGCCGGTATTCAAAGCGCCAACCGTGTAGGAGGCGTCGTAAATCGCAGGCGGGTCCGTTACCGTGCTGCAGTCCGATCCTGAGCCACCCGCGCCCGCCACCATTTCAATGCCGGCAGCGCGTTGGCCTTCGACTGCCGATTGCAACGTCGTCGGCGAGCAACCTAGTGAGGAAGGGCAGATCCAGGAATTAGTTGTCACGTCGGGAGCTTTGGTCGGGTCACCCTGGCTCGGATCGCCGCCCACCGGGTATGGCGCGAGGAAAAATTCCATGCACTCGATGTATCGCGCCGGCGTGCCGACGCCCGCGTCCATGTTGCGGCAACCGATGCACTGCGCACCCGGCGCCATGCCGATTTGATTGCCCGCGCCGTCGTCGCCGATTGCGGTTCCGAGCGTGTGTGTACCGCGACCGGCATCATCGCACGGAAACGGCGAATCGTTGCCGCACGGATTACCGCTGCTGTCGTGGATCGAATCGTGCCAATTGTAATCGTGGTTCGCCGTCACTCCGTCCCAGCCGCGGTAGTGCGGTTTGATCGCGTTATGGGTCCAGCGAAAGCCCGTGTCCGCTCCTGCGACGACAACGCCTTGGCCGGTAAATCCGAGCGCCCACACGTCGGGCGCATGCGTGTAATTGACGCCGGGTTCAATCGTGTCCGCAGCGTTTGGCTGTGAGGGTGCATCTACCGGCCGCAAACCGTGCCGGAAATTCTGGACGCGCGGATTGCCTTCCACCCGCGCCACGTCCGGTCGCGCGGCCAATGCTTCGGCGAGCGCGCGATCGCCTTTCACCCAAAGCGCGTTCACAATGTAAAAGGAGCGATGCTCGATGCCGCGCCCGCGTAGCCATTGCAAGATCGGGCCTTGCGTCATCTGCGCCTTGTTCCATAACGCGTCACGAACGAAGCGACTCTTCTCCGCCTTTGTCGCAATTACGGCTGCCGCAGTGAGGTCAGCCTGATCCGCAAGCACGACGATGAACTCAGCCTGCTGCCCATTCGCAGTGTGTTCGACCACGTACGGCGCGATTTTGGTCCAGTTGTTTTGGTTAGATGAGCCGGGCTGAGCCGTCGCGCGCGACGAACCGATCGCTGTCAGGCCAGCGACGCCAGCCGCCGTTAACAAGAATGACCAATAGATCCGCGGCCATCGCGGCGTCTTGAACATGAGATTTATTCTTGTGATCACAAGCATTGGAATTTAGATGCCCGATCGACAAGCTAATGAGTCGATAAGGATTTATCGATCTTTTCGTTGCCCTGCAATAGCATTACGGACTGTCCGGGATCAAAACGGTAGCTTTCCTGCGCGAACCGAGGATATAACCGCTGCCGGGTTGCAGTGTCATGATGGCCGTCTCCGTGCCTTCAGTGATGTGATCGATTTTCGCTGTGAGCTTCACTTTACCGAAGATTCGCCGACCGGGATGGTCGCATGTCCGGCGCGAAGTGGCGGAGCCCCGAACCGAGACGGTCAAGCTCTTTTACGTATGCACCGTTGTTTTGATGCGACGCGATGCACGCCCGTCCCAATTGTCGATCTTACGCGAGCTGGCCTAACGAGCGCTTTGTCACCGCTGCCTGGACGAATTTGCCCCAGCTCAGATTATCGCGGCCGGGAACGTGCTCGCGCGCTTTGCGGATGGCCATGTCCGAAACGGCTTCGACGACCCACTCGAAGTTTGCCTGGCCAACTGATGCCGCTTCGGCATCGGGCGCGGGGTTGCAGAAATCGATCGCCATCGGGACACCATTGCGCACGGCAAACTCGACCGTGTTCAAGTCGTAACCGAGAAATTGATTCAGGCGCAGCACGCCGTCCTCGACCCTCTGCAAAATCTCCTTCGGCGCGTGCCACTCGGTTTGGTAACGCAGGTGGAATGGGTTCCGCGGCTCATACGGCATGATGCGCACGTGACGTTGATCAATCGAGTAACAGCGGAAGTACATCTCGAACTTCACTTCCTCCTGCAACATCATCACCAGCTGGCCGGTGTCGTTGTAGGCGCGGAAGAATTCGTCGGCATTATGGAGGCGATAAACGCTTTTCCAGCCCCCACCGGCGAACGGTTTGAAAAATGCCGGCCAGCCGATGTAAGCGAAAATTTCTTCCCAGTTCAGTGGGTAACCGAGATTGCGGAATGATTTGTCGTTTGTGTCCGGCGGCGGCTGGTTTGATGGCAACAGCACAGTGCGCGGCACCGCTACCCCGATCTTCGTTGCCAGCGCGTTATTGAAAAACTTATCGTCCGCGCTCCACCAAAACGGATTGTTCACTACAGCGGTGCCCGTGAGCGCCGCGTTCTTGAGCCAGGCACGATAGAACGGCACATCCTGCGAGATTCGGTCGATCACCACGTCGTATCCGCACGGCTCGCCCTGCAACACCTTGTCGATCTTGACGAACTCGGCTACGACATCTTTGCCGCCCGTCTTCTGGTTCACCCGATCGACGAACGCCGGCGGGAAACTGCCTTCCATTCCAAAAAGGATTCCGATCTTTTTCATGATGTTCCTTGTGCGCTCGATCACTTCACAACCGTCGTGGTCGCGTCATTTGCGAACCATGGATAATCGGCTGCGGCCAGCGGTTTCTAGCCCTTGGTTCAGAGACCTGCAAGGGCGAATACGCGGCCCCAAGCAGCGGTATCTGGTTCTCGTTGCGGTAGAGAAAGAGCTTTCAATTTACCGATTTTGCCGGCTTAATCGGCCAATGGGAGAACTCCCGGCCCTTGTCCAGGAGAGGACCCCGCTCGATCGCTGGATCTTCGCCCGTCTTGATGAGATCCGTGCGGCCGCGTTGCGCTGGCGCGACGAACTCGAAGCCGCGACTAAGGAATCCGACACCAAAGCGGCTTGGACTGCGCAAGGCGTGCGGATGCAGCAGATCGAAGAAACCGTCCAAGGCGCCATTACCAAATTGCAGGACTTAACTGCTTCTCAGCCGGTAATCTTAACCGACACCACGGACGAAGAGCGCAAGAAAGAAGACGAATGGATCGCGGGGAATCTGACCGATCTGTCGCTGATATGGAAAAAGATTCGAAATGCCTGGCCGGCAGATGCGAGTCAGCCAGCGGCCGCAATCGCGAAGATGAACGATTGCGTCCGATTCCTTGACGAAATCGTCTGCATTTGCGTGCAACTTCGCCTGACGCCAATGATCAACGATCTTCTGGAGAATGTCGAAGTGGGCCACGAGCTTGATCTCGAGTTCGCCTTCGGTTCCGACTTCCCGAAGAGTCCCGAGATGAGAAAGCGCCTTATTCTGGACGTCGCACAACAACGCGACGTCCTAGACTCCGCGCTGGTCGATCCGGTGCGCGGCGTTATTTATCGCCTTCCCCCCAAGCAGGCCCGCTGGAAAAGTTATTGGTCCTCCCCCCTCATCGTCTTTGGATTCATCGCGCTCCTCGCCGCACTGCCTTTCGCTCACCGGTTTTATGATAATTGGCCGTTTCAATCGGCCCAGCGGAATACTCTTATCGGTAACTACGTCCTGTGGATTCTGGGCGCTCTTTTTCATGTCCTGATCCAAGCGCTTCGCCAAATGCGGGCACCCACTGTTCCGGCGTTTGCGGTAATGGATAACTGGCTCATCTGGTTAAGCGTTAAACAGCGATCCATTTGTCTGGGGATTGTGTGGATCACGATCGGTTATCTCCTGATGAGCGTCTTTTCCCACCAGCTCGACTGGAAAACGATATTGCTGGCTGGCTATTGCTCCGACAGTTTGACCGATCTATTTGTCCAACGCTTCGAAGTGACCGCGCAGAACGCGGCAAAGTCGATTTCCAGCGCGCTGACGGCCAAGTCACCGGAATCGAAGAGCGGATCTGCCTAGCGTTCCAAAAAGGATTCCGATTTTCCTAATTCAGTTCGCCGTTGTCAATTCGACTTCGCTTCGCTTCGCTCAAGATGACTGCAAAAGCAAAGTTCACCCGCAGATTTTCGCCAGATATTGCGGGAGCATGTCGCGCCAGTAATTCCAATCGTGGCCCCGCCACCTGCCATCATCGAGCCAATGCTGGATGCCTTTCGAATTCAGAATCTCGGAGAGGCGATAGGACTCGTGGCGGGTGTTGTCCCATTCGCCGGTGCCGATGACGATTCCCATGTGATTGTATTTCCATGGGTCGGTCGTGTTCGGCAGATACTGGTACGGGCTGTTGAAGTAGATGTTATCGTCCCAATAGCCGTCAAAGAAATCGCTGATGTCGAATGAGCCGCTCAGGCTAATGAGATGACTCACGAGGTCGGGATGACGAAAGGCGATGTTGGCGGCATGATAGGCGCCGAGACTCGCGCCGCAGAGCGCGACTCGGTGCGCGCCGCATTCGCGTCGGGCGAGATCGAACACGTCGCGCACGATCACGTTTTCGTAGGCGTTGTGCGTTTTCATCCGATCGGCCGGATGAATTGATTCGTTGTAGAAGCTTTCGAGATCGATCGCGTCGGGGCAGTAACAAGTGACTTTGCGATTGTCGATGTACCAGGCGATCGAGCCGACCAGGCCGAAGTCTTTGTTCTGATAATAACGGCCAAACGAGGTCGGGAAAATAATCAGCGGCAGCCCGCCGCCCTCGCCGAAGGCGAGCATCTCAAACTCGCGGCTCAAATAAGGCGTGTACCATTTCAGATGGCGTTCGTTCATGAAGATTCCAAAGACAGAATAAACAGAATTTTCAGAGTAACTTTGGCGGGCCAACATTCGGTTTCATTCTGTCGATTCTGTCAAAGCAATTTCGCTTTCTCAGCTAAAAGCACGTATAGACAAGATCGACATCTTCAGCGAAGCGTGTCGCCTTCATGGCCAAACACACGCTCACCGGAAACATCAAACGCCACAGCGCGTTCCGATCGAAAATTCTCGGCAATCGCCGGGACGTGCTCGTCTACTTGCCGCCGGGCTACCGGCGATTCTCGCGCACGCATTACCCGGTTTTGTACATGCACGACGGCCAGAATGTTTTTGACGTGGCCACCTCGTTTGCCGGCGTCGAATGGGGCGTGGATGAAACGGCCGAGCGATTGATTCGCGCGAAACTGATCGAGCCGGTCATCATCGTCGCGGTCGCGAATACCGGGGAGGAGCGGGTTCACGAATACACGCCGACGCCGGGCGTGATTGAGGCAAAAGGGCGCCGCAAAAGACGCAGCCGCGGCCTGGCACGCCTTTACGCGCGTTTTTTGATCGAAGAACTAAAACCATTCATCGACAAACGTTATCGCACAAAAACTCAGGCGGAATTCACGGGGCTCGGCGGTTCGTCACTCGGCGCGCTCGCCACAGTCGCAATCGGATTGTGGTTCCCGAACGTTTTCACGAGATTGATCGCGATGTCGCCATCGGTCTGGTGGGACAATCAAGCCATCGTGCAGATCATCCACCGATTGGCGAACAAACTGCCGCTGCGAATTTGGCTCGACACCGGAACGCGCGAGGAAGGATGGCAGCGTGCACGCGCGTTGCGCGACGCGCTGGTCGAGAAAGGTTGGCCGATCGGCCGCGATTTTCAATACATCGAGGTGGAAGGCGCCGATCACAGTGAGGCCGCCTGGTCGCAGCGCGTCGAGCCGGCGCTGCGCTTTTTATTTCCGCCGGTCCGACACAAATAAATTCTGCCGCCAGAGACGGCGGCAGCTACCATTACCGGCGAATCGGCGGCTCGGGCGGGTTCGGCGGCAAGGGCTCTGGCGGAGCCGGCGATGGCGGCGGCTCAGGTACCGGCGGTACTGGTGAAGCAGCGAACACGTCGCAAGTTTTCGAAAACGCCCAACGCCGGACGCACAACATCGAATTTCGAACTACGACGCTCTCGTCACTGTTATTCACTGTAGCCATTTGCCGTAACATTGGTAAACCCGCACCTGTCCGCCAACAAAATCGACATCCTTCTGATAAGCGAATGAGTGCTCGCGCTCGGACCAGATGAGCTCGCGCGGTGAATCCGCGTGGTTGGGATCGTAGACGAGATAATGTTCAACGTCGCCGCGGGAGTAAGGATTTTTGCGCGCGTAAATAAGGACACCGTGGTTGATGGAGAGCCGCGGGTAAGTCGTGAGGTAGGCGACGAAAAAGTCGCCGCGCGCAAGAATTGCATCGAGCCGTTCATGCGTTTGCTCCTGATACCGTGTGCCGCGCTGGAAAAACATGCGCGAGTTGCTAATTCGGATATACGTGGGCCAGCCCAATCCGATACTCTTCTTCACTACTGCCTCGCGCGCCTTGCTCATCGCGCGCAAGCCCGGATAACCTGGGAAAACAATCCGCTGATTGATCGACAATGGTTCGCGCCACGGTGCGCGGCGCATCACGTCGCGGATGCGCGCGGCCAGCGCGCGATCGTCCAGGGGCGCACCGCGAGGATCGAACCGGGCGAATTTGTGGAACTGCATCGCGGCTCGCGACATGACGAAGCAGCGCCGCGTGTAATCGCCTTTTTTCTCCCCCGGCGAACGCAGAAAAGCGATGCCCTTGTAATATTTAAACACCGTCACATTGGCGAACGCGAAAGTGTCGCGATCAAAATCGAACTCTGCGGCTTGCGCGCTTGTGGCAACAAGTGCGGCCGCGAGAAGGCACCTTAGCCGCTTCGCTCTACGAAGCGCGACACTGAGGCGATAACCACGTCGGCGCGACATCGCCCGGAGGGCGACGGCTACAAATCGATCTTTACTAACGCGCCGATCCACTGCTGGTTTTGCTTTCGGCGAAGTTTCCGAGCGCGCGAAATTTTTTGTAGCGCTCCTTGAGCAACTCATCGATGGGCGTGGCAACGAGTTTCGACAGATTTTGGCGAAGTGCATCGCCCAGATTGGTCGCGGCCATATCGTAATCATTATGTGCGCCGCCCTCCGGCTCGCGCACGATTTCATCGACCACTCCAAGCTTGAGCAAATCCTGCGCGGTCAGCTTGAGCGCTTCGGCCGCTTCGGCGGCATGGCGGCGGTCGCGCCACAAAATCGCGGAGCACGCCTCCGGGCTGATGACCGAATAGTAGGCATTCTCCAGAATCAAAACCCGGTCGGCCACGCCGATGCCGAGTGCGCCGCCCGAGCCGCCCTCGCCGATGACCGCAGCAATGATCGGCACGCGGAGATTCATCATTTCGCGCAGGTTCACCGCGATCGCTTCGGAAATGTGGCGTTCTTCCGAGCCGATCCCGGGATACGCGCCCGGCGTATCGATCAACGAGATCACAGGGATCGCAAATTTCTCGGCGAGCCGCATGAGCCGGAGCGCTTTGCGGTAACCTTCGGGATGCGCGCAGCCGAAATTGCGCAGCACGTTTTCCTTGGTGTTGCGTCCTTTTTGGTGAGTGATGAGAACGCAGCGCTGCGTCCCGAGCATGGCGAGCCCACTCGGCATCGCTTTGTCGTCGGCAAACAGCCGGTCGCCGCGCAGCTCGATCCAATTGGTAAAGCAACGCTCGACGTAATCGAGCGCGAACGGCCGTTGCACGTGCCGCGCGATCTGGACCCGCTGCCACGCCGTCAGGTTGCCGTAGATTTGCCGCCGCATTTCGCGGATCTTCACTTCGATCGCGTTCACCGCCGCATCAAGATCGACATCGTGCTCGTCGGAGTGAGCTTTCAAATCTTCCAGCCGCCTCTGTAATTCAAAAAGCGGTTTTTCGAAATCGAGCGGCTGCAGCTCCATGGAATCAGTCGGTAATGGTGACAGGGGTGCGACTGTTTACAAGGGCACTCAGTTCCTCAACGTCGGCGGCGGCCAGACCAATGCCCAATGGCGGTGGCGGTTGATCGACTTGCGGGCGCGCTGCGTCCGGCACCGCGTAGATCGTGTAGGCCGGCGCGCCCAGCCGAACCCAGCGCGTGCTGCCGGTGAATTCTTTCGTGCCGAAGCCGACCCGTTTGCCGTCACGCCAAGCCATGATTTCCGCAACCTTGGTCGTGACTTTTGGCGGTTGCCGGGCCGCGAGTTTTGCCTCGAGCACATGATATTGCTTGAAGAATGCCCCGTGATTGAGCAGCACCACCAGTTTGGCTTTACGCTCGATCACGAGACTGAAATCGGGGTGCGAGATGAGCAGATGTTCACCGATATGCAGCATCGTCCCGCTCAAGTTGTTCATCCGCATGATTAACTCCGGCGTCGTCTTTAGTTTTCGTGCGATCGTATTCAAAACGTCGCCCGAACGGACTACGTATTCCTCTTTCTCCGGTGAGGGCGCGCGCGAGAGAAAAATGTCGATGTTGACTTCGCCGAGCAGGTCTTTGGCTTCTTCAACGTGCAGACCGGCCGGATATTTTTGGATAACGCCGGTGAGCGCGTCGCGCGCTTCGACCAATTTTCCATCCTGGCGCAATTTCGCGGCGGCCTGAAATTCCGGCAGGCTAATGTCGGGCGTGGCCGCCGGCGTGATTTCGCCGCGCTGCTCTTTGCGCACCTGGATGTCTTGTTTAAAGACGTAGTTGTAACCGAACCAGGCCGCGCCGCCGAAGATGACGAAGGCGAGGAACAGAGCAAAGAGCCACTTCATGGTTCAATCTCGCGCCGTCAATTGAGCGGCGGCAAGTAGAGCCGCCCTACGAAGTTTCCCGGCCGGGAAAAAACCGGTGCCAGAGCCGCCCGATCGTGCGCTCTTCCTCGTTGCTCCAGGTGAAATGGCAATCGTGGCAATAAAATTCCTTGGGCAAAATCCGCACCGCCCAGAGCAGCGCGACCATCGCAGGCGTGATCGCCTTCCGCGTCATCTGTGGGTACTCGAGATTGGATGAATTGCATTGCGGACAGCGAATGATCGCCGCGGCGATGTCGGGGTCGGTCGTTTCCCATTCGTTCATCAGCGTCTGCGCCTGCTCGAACTCATTGTCCTCCACCATCAGCTTCACATTGGCCTGCGGTCGCGACATGAAACCAACTTTTTGCAAGGGCGCTTCATTATGGACATCGGCGTGCAAGCCGACCTCCTGAAAGCGCCGCTTGAGCTGTTTCGCTTTGGCCGGCTCGTTAAATGTGGCGATCGTGACCATGGCTGTCGCTCGGATGCGCTGCGCGCAGTTTCTGATCAAACATCAACTGGCCGCCGAGTGCAAGACTCCCGCGCAATCCTCATGCCCGTGCTCGTAATCGTAATCGGGGTCGAGCAGGAGCACGGCTTAACCGGGCGGGAACCAGTGGTAGAGAAACAGATAAACAATCACGCCCGTGACCGACACGTACAGCCAGATCGGCATCGTCCAGCGCCCGAGCCGGCGGTGGCGGTCCCAGCGGCGTTGAAACACCGGGACCAGAGTCACGACGACTAACGGCAACGCGACGAATGCCAGCAAAACATGGGAGGCGAGAATGGGAAAATAGATTGCCGCCAGCCAGCCAGTGTAGCCGGATGATTTTTCCCCCGCGTGCGCGTGGTAAACGATGTAGCCGACGAGAAAACCGGTCGACGAAACGATCGCCGCGATCATGCACGGCACATGCCGTTGCCACACATTGCGTCGAATCCAGAACCAGCCGGCCGAGATGAAAACCGTGCTGATCAAATTGAGCGAAGCATTGATCGCGGGCAGATCGGCCAGTTTCACTGCCACAGATTTACACCAGCCTTCGCCGGAAGCTACGGCTGGCAGCACATGAAAGACAGATGAAACGCCGACCGTGTCTTATCCCAGATCAAAAATCCGTGTGAATCTGTGTCCATCTGTGGCTCTGTTAGGAACTCATGGAAACCCCGGTTCTCGAACCGCCAACGATTTCGCGGCCAGCGCAAGATCGACAATCGCGCTTTGCATGGCGGCTTGCGATTACGATTCTGCGATTCGCCGTCGTACTGGCGATCTCGGCCGTGCTGGTCAGCGGCTGGTATTTGTCGAAAAAGGGCTTCAGCCGGCAGTGGCGTGCCCGGATCACCGACGAATTGCACAAGCACGGCGTGGAAGCCTCCATTCGCCGGCTCACGCTCGACCCATTCCGCGGTTTGGTCGCCAAAGACGTGCGGATTTTCGATTACAAAAAACGCGAGAACACACTCGCCCGGGTGAGCGAAATCTCGCTCGACATCAATTACGCCGCGCTGCTCCATCACCAGCCGTTTCTCAACGCGCTCGACATTCGCAATGCCCAGATCACTCTCCCGCTCCCCTCCGCCGAAGGGCAGCTCGAGAAAACGCAGCTCAACAACTTCCGGGCTCATGTTTACTTTCCGCCCGAGCAAATTTACGTCAGCCAGGCCGAAGGAATCTTTTGCGGCGTGCGCATTTCTGCGAGCGGGCAACTGATCAAGCGCGCCAACTACCAGCCGCAGTCGCAGCTTTCACCCGAAGAATGGCGCAGGCGCTTATCGATCCTGCAACGGGTCGCGGCCGAGCTGCAAAAGTTTTCCTTTCCCGCCGAACGCCCGAGCTTGCAGGTCAAATTCAGCGGCGATCTCGACCAACTCGAAGACGCGCATCTCGAAGCAACTGTGCGCGGCCCGCGACTCCAACGCGGAGGCTACGAAATCCGCGACCTGTTTGCGACCGCCGAGTGGGCCGACCAGAAACTCGAACTCTCCCGGTGCGAATGGACGGACAATCACGGCAGTTTCGCTGGCCGCGCGAGTTGGAGCCGCCAAACGGCCGAAGCGAATTTCCAGGCGCGGAGTACTCTCGCTCTCAAAGATTTCCTCGACGCGTTCAATCTCGGTGGTGCGTTGAAAGAAGCGGCATTTTTCGCGCCCCCGCGCATCGAAGTTTCAGGGACGGCCGATTTTGGAACCGAGCATCCGCAGATTAAAGTCATCGGACACGCCGCGACCGGCGGATTCGCCTACAAAGGCGAGCCCTTCCTGGATTCAACCGCCGAATTTTCCTGGGACGGCGAGCGCACGCTGGTTCGGGACATTCGCCTGCGCCATCAAAGCGGTGAGTTGCGGGCCGAGATGCTGGATGCGCCGAACGATTTTCGACTGAACATCGAGAGCACGATCACACCGACGGTTCTGCGCCCGTGGGTTGACGGCGAGATGCGTCAATTGTTGAGCGAGTGGCAATGGCAACGGCCGCCCACGGTCCACCTCGCCATCCGCGGGCAAGATCGACAACCGAACAAATGGACCGGAGAGGGAACGATCGCGCTCGAGCACGCGCGCTTTCGTGGCGTCGCCATGGATTCGGGTAGCTGCAACGTGCGTTTCGCCGATGGCGCCGTGACCTACGATAATCTGCGGGTGACGCGCGACGACGGCGTCGGCACCGGAGCGTTCACCTACGATTTCAAAAACCACGAAGTCAGGATCGCAAATATCAAAACGTCGCTGCGCCCAGCTGAGGCGGTGGTTTGGGTCGATTCTAAATTGCCGAAGACGGTCGCGCCCTACAAGTTTCGCCAGGCGCCGACTGTGACCACGAACGGTGTTTACCAGTTCGCCGGCGGAAAAAAAACCCGGCTCGAAATCACAGTCGAAGCACCCGGCGGACTCGATTACGTCTTTTTGGGTAAAGCTCTGCCGTTCGATCGCACTTCGGCGCGGCTCCTGTTCACAAACGATCGATTGCAGATTGTCGATCTCAAGGCGGCCTTGTTCTCCGGCACGGTGCGCGGCAGCGCGGACATTTCACTGGCCGAAAACGATCGGCATTATCGAGCCAAAGTCAGTATTGCGGGCGTCAACTTCCCGCGCCTAACCGATCTCTACTACGGGTACAAAACGGCGGAGGGCGCCCTTAACGGCAATTACGATTTCACCGGCCTCGGCAGCGATCCGCGCTTCATGCAGGGTCACGGCAAAATCGAAGTGACCGATGGCAACGTGTTCGCGATTCCGGTGTTCGGACCACTTTCAGAGATACTGAACCACATCGTGCCGGGGGCAGGCTACAGCATCGCGCACTCCGCCACCGCCACCTTCACGATCAAAGATGGCGTGATTCACACCGAGGATTTTGATGCTTCGGGCAGACTGTTCAGGTTGCTCGGGCATGGCGACATCTATTTTCTCGAGGACAAACTCGATCTCGATGTGCGCATCGGCGGGAAGGGCCCAAGCCTCTTGCTCACGCCGGTTTACAAACTTTTCGAATATGTCGGCGAAGGCAGTTTGAAGAAGCCTGACTGGCACCCGAAGCGATTTTAGACCCGTAAATCGTAATTCCTGAATCGTTGCATCGGCAGAACGATTCACGAGGTAACCAATCCCGATTCACGAATGGCGAAGCATATTCTTCTCGGCGCACACATGTCGATCCAGGGTGGCGTGCATACCGCGATCGAGCGCGGCTGCTCGATTCAATGCACCGCCATGCAGATGTTCGTGAAGAACAACATGCAATGGTTCGCGCGACCACTCACGCGCGCTGAAATTCACACGTTCCTCGATCATCGCCAGCGCGGCGAGCTGTTGTCGATCTTCGCGCATGCCAATTACCTCATCAATCTCGCCGCTACGCATCCGCAGTTTCATGCGAATTCTCTGCGCGCGTTACGCGAGGAACTGATGCGCAGCAATCGACTTGAGCTACCGTTCCTTGTCGTTCACCCCGGCGCCCATCTGGGCGCAGGCGAGCCAGCCGGTCTCGACAAGATCGTCGGTTCGATCGATCGCGTGCTGAAAACAATTCCGAAAGTGAAGACCCGGCTCGCCCTTGAAACGACGGCCGGTCAGGGTTCCTGCCTCGGCCATCGGTTCGAACAAATTGCCTACGTCATCGACAATGTGCGCGAGCCGGAGCGCGTTTGCGTCTGCCTCGATACCGCCCACGTCTTCGCCGCCGGCTACGACATCACGAGCGAAGACGCCGTGCAAAAAGTGTTTCGCGAATTCGATCGCGTGATTGGCTTGGAGCGACTCGTTGCCATTCACCTGAACGATTCCAAAACGGCGCGCGGTTCGCGCGTCGATCGACACGAACACATCGGCAAAGGCAAAATCGGCCTGGAACCGTTTCGCTACATCATGCGCAGCCCGCGGCTTCGTCACCTCCCGAAGGTGCTCGAAACGCCCAAGGGTAAAGATATGCGCGAGGACATCGAGAACCTGAAAGTCCTTCGCTCGCTGCTGTAGCCGCGTTCCTGTGGGACGCGTGCGCCTCGCCGGAACGTGGCGGCTGCACTCAATCGATCAGCCGAATCGCCAGCGGATAACGATAGAGCCTGCCTTCGCTCGCCTGGATGGAAGCAACGATCACAAAGATCACATTCAGCACGTGCAACAGAATCAGAATTGGAATCCCAACCAGCACGAGGCAGAGAATTCCGGCGATTGCATTCCAAATCAGCATCGAAATCTGAAAGTTCATCGACTCTTTGCCGTGCGCGTCGATCTCGGGGGAGTCGGGTCGTTTCGCCAGCCACACAATCAGCGGGCCGACAATGTGGCCGGCGAGCGGGACGAGAAAACCAACGAGCGCGGTTGCGTGCGCGAGCACGCACCAGGTGCGGACGCTGGAAGATGTCGATGTTGCGAGCGGTGGTGGTGGTGAAGTTTGCTCATTCATATCGGCTTATGTTTGGATGCGCGAGAATGATATTCGGATTCAGCTTTTTGGCCGTCAGCCTTTCACCCGCTCAATCTCCGCTCCGAGCTCGCGCAGTTTTTCGTCCAGATTCTCATAGCCGCGGTCGATATGATAAACGCGGCTGACCTCGGTGACGCCATCGGCTTTTAATCCGGCCAGCACCAGTGCCGCCGATGCCCGCAGGTCGCTCGCCATGACTGGCGCGCCGAAAAGTTTGTTGACGCCGGTGATGACCGCCGTCGGTCCTTCCAGCTCGACATGTGCCCCCATGCGTTTCAACTCGGCAACGTGCATGTAACGCTTTGGGAAAATTTGTTCCGTGATGACGCTGATCCCTTCGGTCGTCGAAAGGAGCGCACACATCTGCGCCTGCATGTCGGTCGGGAACCCGGGATACGGTTCGGTGGAAAGTTCGAGCGGCTTGGCCGCGCCGTTTGGAAAAACCGAGATCGCGTCGTCCTGGGTTGTGACGCGAAACCCACAACTCGTTAGGGCATTCGTCACCGCACCGACATGCTCGGGCTCGGCGCGTTCAATCGTGACGCCTTCGCCGCAGATCGCGCCCGCGACCAAAAATGTCCCCGCTTCAATTCGGTCAGGAATAACGTCGTGCTCGGCGCCGTGCAGTTCTTTCACGCCTTCAATAATGAGGCGCCGTGTGCCCGCGCCTTCGATTTTCGCGCCCATCTTGTTCAGAAACGTGGCCAGATCGACCACCTCTGGTTCCTGCGCCGCGCCTTCGATTACCGTGGTGCCTTCAGTTAACACCGCTGCCATCATCACGTTATCCGTCCCAAGCACGGTCGGGCCAAACTTGCCGCGTAAATTGACTACAGCCCCGGTCAGTTTCGGCGCGAAAACTTTGATGTTGCCGCCTTCCACTCGCACAGCTGCACCAAGCGCCTCGAAGCCCTTGAGGTGGAGATCGATCGGGCGGTCCCCGATCACGCAGCCGCCCGGCATGGACACGGTCGCTTCCTTGCAACGGCCGAGCAGCGGTCCGAGCACGCAGACCGAGGCTCGCATTTTGCGCACAACCTCATAGGGCGCGATCGAGGTCAGCTTGTCTGCTGTCACGCACACATTGCCGCTGGCGCGCTCCACCTCCGCGCCGAGATGCGCGAGGATCTGCAGCATGTAGTTCGTGTCGCTCAGGTCTGGCACCCGATGGAGGACGCATTTCTCGCGTGTGAGCAATGTCGCCGCCAGGATCGGCAACGCCGAATTCTTCGAGCCGCTCACCTTGATCGTTCCGGAAAGCGCCCTACCGCCGTGAATGCGGATCTTATCCATACCTGCCAAACAAGAACCGGCTTACACCTGAATAATCGTTTTTCGATTCAATGTCGTGGTATTTTTTTTCGCGAAGAAGCTCGGTTAATTCGGCAGCTTGACCGATGCCAACTTCGAGCGCGAGCAGGCCACCCGGGTTAAGCCATGCGCGCGCCTGCTCGATCAACTCGCGCACCAGTTCGTCGCCCCGCGAACCGCCGAAAAGGGCTACGTCGGGGTCGTGCAACACCTCGCGCGCGAGCGATTGTCGATCTTGCGTCGAAATGTACGGTAGATTCGCGACGATGAGGTCGAAAGTCCCATCGACTTCATTGAGCAAATGCGTGTTCACGAATTTCACCCGCCCGCTGAAGCCAAGTCGTTCGGCATTTTCGCGCGCGAGCGCCAGCGCGTCTTCGGAAACATCTGTCGCCACAATTTCACCTTCCGGAAAACTGCTGCCGAGATTGAGAGCAATCACACCGGAGCCGGTACCAACATCGGCTATTTTGGATTTTGGATTTTAAGAGCTCAACGAGCTCTTCGGTTTCCGGCCGCGGTACCATCGCGCGTTTGTCGCACAGAAACGTGTGGCCGCAAAACTCGACCGTGCCCAGCAAATGCTGGAGCGGCTCGCCCTCGCCGCGCCGCCGTACCAGTTCGCGCAGCGGCGCCAGCTCCGCTTCGCTCAGCGTCCGCTCAAATTCAAGATAAAGCTCCATCCGCGTTCGCTTCAGCACGTGCGCCATCAAATGCTCCGCATTCAGTCGTGGATTTTCGATCTCGTGCTTGTTCAGATATTGGGCACTCAGTTGCAGCACCTCCAGCAGTATCATTTCAGTGGAGGAACGCGCCGTCGCACCCACGTCAACGCCCCGACGGAGCAGCGCCATCCAAAGCGCTGCCAAGTCGCTCCGCCACGTCGGCCACTTGAAGCGCGCGGATGAGCTCGTTGAGGTCGCCGTCGATGACGCGATCTAAATTATATAAGGTGAGGCCGATGCGGTGGTCGGTGACGCGGTTTTGCGGGAAGTTGTAGGTGCGGATTTTTTCTTCGCGTCCGCCGGTGCCGATCTGGCCGCGGCGTTGGGCGGAATACTTCTCCGCTTCCTCGCGTTCTTTGCGTTCGAGCAAACGTGCCCGCAAGATCGACAAGGCGCGTTCTTTATTCTTGATCTGGCTGCGGCCGTCCTGACAACGAACGACGGTGCCGGTCGGGATGTGCATCACTTGGACGGCGGAATCGGTCGTGTTCACGCCTTGGCCGCCCGGGCCGCCAGCGCGTGAAACTTCGATCCGCAAATCTTCCGGTTTCAATTCAAGATCGACATCTTCGGCCTCGGGCAACACGGCGACCGTCGCCGTGGAAGTATGAATCCGGCCTTGCGCTTCGGTCGCGGGCACGCGCTGCACGCGATGGACGCCGCTTTCATAGCGCAGCTTTTGGAAAACCGATTCGCCAGAGACTTTGAATATCACTTCCTTGAAACCACCAAGCTCGGAGGGACTCGCCTCGAGTTGTTCGGTCTTTAGTCCCGCCGCTTCGGCGTAGCGGTTGTACATCCGGTAAAGATCGGCCGCGAAAATGGCGGCTTCGTTTCCGCCGGTCCCGGCGCGGACCTCCACAATCGCGTCGCGATCTTCGTGCTCATCGCGCGGGAGCAAGTCAATCTGCACTTCGCGTTCGAGATCGGCGACGCGTTTTTCAAGGTCGGCGATTTCGTCCTCCGCCATCGCGGCGATCGCGATGTCGTTGGACAACGCCAGCTCCCGGGTGTCGTCGAGCTGTTTGCGCCCCAGCTCGAGCTCATCCGATTTCGCGAGCAGCGCCTTGATGCGGGCGTGCTCGCGCATGATTTCGCCCGCGCGTTTGCGATTTGAAAACAGCGCCGGGCTGGCGACCTCGGCTTCGAGTTCCTCGAATCGCTCGCGCTTGCGTTGAATGAGGGAATCAAAGTCCATGATTGTAGCCGGGATCGGTGATCCCGGCCGCGATCGAGGATCGCGGCTACAGAGCTAAGCTTTTTTGCCGCTGCGCGCGGCCTTGGTGCTGCCGTAGCGGCGGACGAATTTCTCGACGCGTCCGGCCGTGTCGATGAATTTTTGTTCGCCGGTGAAAAACGGGTGACAACGGGCGCAGATACCGATTCTAATGTCCCGGCGCGTCGAGCGCGTGTGATAAACCGCGCCGCACGCGCAGACCATGTCGGTCTCATAATATTCCGGATGAATGCCCGTTTTCATGCTGAAGGAAGAGCGCGGAATCTAAGCGAGCGCCGCATTTCGCGCAAGCGATGAAACCGCACGATCCGCTGCTTGCCGGCTGGGAGGAAACGCTCGCGCGCAAGCGTGAGCGGCCGGCGATCTTCAATACGCGCGGCGAATGCGTGCGGAGTTTTCAGCAAATCGAAGAACAGGCGCACGTCTGGGAACGCAAGATCGACATGTTCCCGGCCGGCAGCGTTATTGCGGTGCAAATCGGGAACGACGAAGATTGGCCGGCCATCTTGCTGGCCTGCTTGCGACGGCGGCTTGTCGTTCTGCCGCTCGATGAATCCCTCAGCGAGCAGCAGCGCCACGGCGCATTCAAAACCTGCGGCGTTGTAGCTGCCGCCGTCTCCGGCGGCAGAGATATTGAGATTCTGCCGGCGGCGACGCCGGCAGCTACACCTCAGTGGTCGGGCAACCCGCCAGCTCTTTTAAAACTCACCTCCGGCACGACGGCCGCGCCGCGCGCGATCCGCTTCGGCAGCGAACAGTTGCTCGCCGATTGCAACCAGATTTGCGAGACAATGGGAATCGGAGATGTCGATCTTAACTTTGGCGTGATCCCGGTCTCGCATTCCTACGGCTTCAGCAACTTGCTCACTCCGCTGATCGGGCGCGGCGTGCCGCTGGTGTTGAGCCGCGACCGAACGCCGCGCGCGCTGATTGTCGATCTTGCCCGGACCGGCGCGACCGTTTTCCCCGGCACACCGGTTTTTTACCACTCGCTTGTCGAAATTGAGGATCTGCCGGCGCTGCCCAAACTGGGGCTCTGCATTTCGGCCGGCGCACCGTTGCCAATTGCGACCGCGCGAAAATTTCGGGAGAAATTCAACCGACCAATCCACTCGTTTTATGGTGCATCGGAGTGCGGCGGGATTTGTTACGATCGTGAAGGCGCTAACGAGGCGGAAGGTTTTGTCGGCCAGCCAATGGACAATGTCGCTGTCGATCTGATCGAGCCGCAGGCGGCATCAACCCAGGTCCGGATTCGAAGCGCCGCGGCGGGCGACGGTTATTTTCCAGAGCCGGAGGAGGAGAAACTCGGGAGCGGTTGTTTTGTGCCGGATGATTTGTTGCAAAAAACGCCCGCCGGGTTTCGCCTAGTCGGCCGCGTGTCGGATCTCATCAATGTGGCTGGAAGAAAGGTGAACCCGGCCGAAGTGGAAGCGTGCTTGCTGCGGTTCGGCGGTGTGCGCGAGGCCGTCGTCTTTGGACGCGAATCGACGCGCCGCAATCAGGAAGTCGCGGCATGCGTAGTCGCGAGTGCGGATGTTCGCGAACAAGAGCTTTTGGAATTCTGTCGCGAAAGGCTGAACACATGGCAGGCGCCGAGACGAATTTTTCTCGTCGACGGGATCCCGGTGAATGAGCGCGGTAAAGTGAGCCGGCGCGAACTGGCGCAACGATTCGTCGGCTAATGCGTCAGCAACAACTCGCAAAGGCACGAAAAATTCTTTGCTTTTGATACGAAGCAGGCATTGCTAACAACGAACGTGGACGAAAAGAAGGCGAAGCAGAGCTCAAAACCAACCCAAGGCCGGGTTCTGGTGCTCGAGCCGGACGAAAAATTGGCCGACGCGATTTCGGACGCTTTGCAGGAGGCGGCGCCGGCCGCCGGCGTCGATCTTGCGCACAGCCTGCCGCAAGCGCAGAAGCTTGTTGTCGGCGCCAAGCCCGATCTTTTCGTGCTCGATATCGACGCGACCTCGGACCTTGGTCAGGACTTCCTTTACGATTTGCGCACCAGCCATCCAAATGCGCGCGCCATTGTTCTCAGCGGTGTTCATCTGACCGATCAGCGCAAACAAGCAACCGGCCTTGGCGGGATTCACTTTCTGGAAAAACCATTCCCGCACCGCGATTTTGTCGAGTTGGTGCAAGCGGTGCTCCGGCCGGTTGGCAAAACCGAAGCCGAAAAATTTCGCGGTACTTTGAGCGATCTCCATGTCGCCGATATTATTCAGCTCAAATGCATGAGCGGCGCAACCGCCGCGCTCGAGTTCACCGGGCCGCGTGGTGAGAAGGCGCGTGTGTTTGTTGAAAGCGGTCAGGTGCGCCACGCCACCGCGCCGGGCAAGGAGGGAATGCGTGCGTTCAATGAAATCGTGAAGTGGCAGGGAGGCACGATCTCGGAAGTCTCGAATCCCGGGCCGGTTCCGCCTACGATCAACCTCGACTGGCAGGTCCTCTTAATGGAAGCGATGCGTTCGGCCGATGAAGAGCAGGAACTCGCTCATCGGCCGGCGGCTGCTTCGGCGGCCAGGCGCAACGTGTTAGTCATCGATGACAGTTTGATGTTGCTGAGCTTTGTCGAGGAAGTGCTGACTGACGCCGGTTACAAGGTGGTTACCGCGCCCACCGCCAAGGAAGGGCTCGAACTGGTCAAGAGCGAGCGGCCGGAACTAATCCTGCTCGATTATTTGCTGCCTGATATGAAAGGCGACGAAGTGACTCGCAAATTGGTCGAAGAGCCAGACACGGCGAAAGTGCCCATCGTCTACATGTCTGGGTTCGGTGCGGATCTGCAATCGGAGCAGAGCGCGAGCCGCAACGTCATTGGGTTCTTGAATAAACCGTTTACATCGGATTTGCTTGTAAAAACCGTGGAAGAACATATGCCGAAACCGCCGGCTGAACCCGAGCCGACCAGAGTCGAGACAGAAACGACCACCGCCGAAGCGGAGCCCGCGCGAACGGAACCGGAGCCGATTCCCGTAGAAATCGAGGCGAGCGGTTCCAAATCCGAGTCGAACGCAACGGAACCGGAGCCAGCGAGAGTGGAGGCGGAGCCGGCGACACCGCCGCTGCCGGTCGATTCGTTGGTAGAGCCGTTGCCTATTTTCGATGAGCAAGTTGTGACCCCGGAATTCGCGCCGCAGCATACCGAGCCGGCGATGGAGAGCTCGACCCAACCGGCCGCACCCATATCGGAACCGGCAGCGCTGGAACCAGTGGATTCGACATCGTTGTCGGAACCGGTGGCAGAACCGCCGACATCGGCGGCAGAACCATCCTCCGCGTCAGTGGAAACTGCGTGGGCCCAACCAGGGCCGAGCCCTGCGGCTACTGTGCCCGACGAATCGATCACTGGCGGCCCATTTTTCTCCGGGGACACGAGCTTCTTCTCGCTCAATCGCGCGCTGCAAACGATCGCAAAAGAAAAACTGACCGGCTGGCTGCGATCGTTCTGGCCCAATGGATCGGTCGAGCTTCTCGCCCAAAACGGCGAGATTATTTTGGCGACAACTCGCGATCCGCAACTCTACTGCCCTGATGCGCCGATCACGCTCGTGAATGTCGATCCGGAACGGATCGAGGCCGCGCGCGACCAGCAAGGCGCCAGCGGTTGTCCGCTTTTTCTTACACTGGCCCAGGAGGGATTGATCCTGCGCGAGCCGGCATTGCAATTAGTGCAACATTACGGCCAGAAACTGTTCGCCCAGCTTTGGACCGCGCCGCGGGTGCGCTTTCTTTTCGACCGGAACGAGGAATTCCCCGGCTACGCCAGCGAATTGGCTCCCGAGCCGGATGTTGATCACTGGGCGCTGGCCAGCTTGCGTTTTATCCAGTTCCAAGACCTCGGCCCACAAAGCAATTTCGACCCGGCGTGCATCCCTGCTTACACCAAACAAGGTTTCGAGCGCGTTCAGAGCCTGAAACTGACCGTCGCCGAGGCGCAATTTGCTTCGCAGTTCAACGGAGTTCGATCGGTCCAACAAATTGCCCGGAACCTGCGGCTCGACCTGAAATTTGCCCGGCTAACTCTTTTCCGCTTCATCGCTCTTGAGATCGTGGAATGCTGGCCGCCGACAACGGCGGCCAAGCCGGAAAAGAAAAATGTTTTCCAGCGCTTAACGCGCTCAATCGGCCGCGGTGAATAGTCGTCCGCCGGGCGCGGATCGATTTTGCCATCGTCCATGAAGAGGAAAATCCTCGTTGTCGATGTTGGCGGGACTCACGTCAAAGTGCTCCGCTCCGCGCGCGACACGACTAAATTCGATTCCGGTCCACAATTGCGCCCGAAAGAATTTGTTCAGGAACTGAAAGAACAAACTCGAGAGTGGACCTACGACGCGCTCTCGATTGGTTTCCCGGCGCCGGTGCGCCGGGGACAAATCGCGAAAGATCCGAAGCACCTCGGCAAAGGCTGGATCAGGTTCAATTTTGGTGACGCGCTCGGCAAGCCAGTGCGCGTCATCAACGACGCTTCGATGCAGGCGCTTGGCAGTTATCGCAGCGGACGCATGTTATTTCTCGGCCTCGGCACCGGCCTCGGTTCGGCGTTCGTTTGGCGCGGTCATGTCCTTCCGCTCGAACTCGGCGACCTGCCCTATCGCGACCGCGATATCATCGAGAAATTCCTTGGTATTCCGGGAATCGAGCGCCTGGGCGAAGAACAATGGAAACGCGAAGTCCTCTTTTGTGTCGAGCACCTCAAGTCGGCTTTTATCGCCGACCATGTCGTGCTCGGCGGCGGGCTCATCCACCGTTTCGATCAGCTGCCGAACTGGATCGAACCGGGTAAAAATGAGAACGCTTATCGCGGCGGATTGCGGCTTTGGGAAACAGATCGCAGCGGCAAACCAAGTTGGCAGATCGTTTGAAGCAAACGCGGACCCCAACGCCGAACATCGAACGCCGAACTGCGCGCCGTCTGAATTCGACGTTCGGCGTTTCGCTCTTCCGGGAGAGTGCCAGAGAGGGGACTCGAACCCCTACGGGTTTCCCCACCAGATCCTAAGTCTGGCGCGTCTGCCAATTCCGCCACCCTGGCGTAACGGAAATTGTAGCACAAGTTACCGCACCTGACAGAGATGGTGAAAACCAGCGGAGCGCGGAGATTATTTCGATTGCTCTTATCTCGACGCTTTCCACGTTCGCGCGCGAGGCTATAGAATCTCGAGGGAACGCTCGAGCAGACATTCCATTTCACGTGAACGATCAGCGTCACACTTCTGGGGCCGCTGCTCGGCGATTGCCTAAATGTCTGCGTT
>DATDFJ010000179.1:0-26198 GCA_036522675.1 Chthoniobacterales bacterium
CAGACGATAAATCATGCTGCGTAGCGCGCGCTGCGACAGTCCCTCCGTCGCCGGATAAATCGGAGTGATCCGCCGCAGATGAATTGAGATCTCCTCATCGTTCTCGATCACCTCGAATTCGGGATGATCCATGCAAATGCGTTTGCCGCGAACCCGCGGTTTGCCGAAGACGACCAGTTGCTGGCCGGTGGCGATCATTTTCTGGATGTAATGCAAATTGAACCAGCGGCAGACGAGCGGTTGGCTGAGCGCGTCCGCATTCGGCTCCTGCAGTGTTGCCTCGAAAATTTTCTTCCAGCCGCCGAAGCGACGGATTGAGGTTTTAACGACTTCGCCGCACAGGCATATCGGCACATCGCTTTCCTCGCGCGGGAAGCGTGGAAACTGGTGGCGATCTTCGTGCCGCCGCGGGTAATGGGTCAGCAAATCTTCGACTGTCTCGATTGCGAGACGGCGAAGCCCGAGCAACTTGGGCCGCGGGATCCAATCGAGTTCCTCCAGCGATTGGGTGATGTCGATCATGCTCGAAAAACCCCAAATCCCAAACCCCAAATCCCAAACAAGTCCCAAGCTCCAATAATCAAATGCGCTGTGCCAACCGTCTTTGGAGCTTGGGATTTGGTGCTTCTTTGGTGCTTGGGGTTTTGGATTTGGGATTTCACATGCGCTCCGCTGCCCTGACCGCTTCCACCTGCATCTCCAGCCTTCGTTCGCCTTCATATTCGCCGGGCCGGATCCGAAATGCGATGTCCCACGGCTGTGGCGGCAGCGAATTCTCGGCCGCGCCGAAGAAGATGGCGCGCTGGTGGTAATTGCGCTGGCGCAAACGTAAAGCGAGGTGGTTTTCCCCAACTACCCGCGGCGGCGCGACTTGTTCGATGGCAGCCGCGAAAAAAAGCGGCTGCGGATTCCCATTGCCGAATGGTTGAAGCATCTCGTGCCACTCGAGGAAACCGAAATCGAGTTCGGAGAACAGCACTTCATGGTCGAGGCGAACGCACGGCTGAAGCTGCTCATCGGACAAAACCGCGCGGGTGATGCGCCGAAATTCCTCGGCGAATGTGGCGAAGTTCTTCTCGTGGATGCTCAGGCCCGCGGCCATTTCGTGGCCGCCGTACTTGTCGATCTTATCGGCGCATTGCGACAGAGCTCCGACCAGATTCAAACCCTCGATGCTGCGACCGCTGCCTTTGCCAATCCCGTTCTCATCGAACCCGATGACAATCGCCGGGCGATGATACTTGTGCGTGATCCGTGACGCCACGATGCCGAGGATTCCGGCATGCCAGCCACGCCCCGCGACGACGATCGCGGAGTCGCGCGCTGCGCTGAACTCCTTCGCAATCTTTGCTTCGGCCGCCCGGAAGATCTCTTTCTCGACTTGCTGTCGCTCGCGATTTTGCCGATCGAGAAATTCGGCCAGCTCGGTCGCTTCGGCTTCGCTCGCGGTGAGCAAAAGCTGCAGTGATTTTTCCGCCGTACTCAATCGCCCGGCGGCATTCAACCGTGGACCGAGCCGAAACCCAATGTCTTCGGCGAAAATTGGCGGCTTCACCCCGCTGACTTCGATGAGTTTCTGCAAACCGATTCGACCCGACCTGGCAATCTCGGTCGCGCCGCGTTGCACAAACGTGCGGTTTTCGCCTTGCAACGGCACAATGTCCGCGACGGTGGCGAGTGCCACCAAATCGAGCCGCGACTTGAGATCGAAGTCGATCGGGCGCGATTTCAAGAGCGCGTGGCAAAGTTTGAACACGATTCCGGCGCTGCAGAGATAATGAAATGGTGAGGCGGGATCGGCCTTCGGATTCACAACCGCGACACAGTCGGGCAGCGTCGATTTGGGTTCATGATGATCGAGCACGATCACGTCCACGCCGCCCCGGGTAAGATCGACAATCTCCGCGACGGACGACGTGCCGCAGTCGAGCGCGATCAAAAGCTGCGGCTGGTGCTGGTTCAAACAACGCTCGATACTTTCCGCGCTCAGCCCATAGCCTTCCTCCATCCGGAGCGGCAAAAAGAGGGCCGGCGCTGCGCCATACCCGCGTAACGTCTCAGCCAGCAGCACCAGGGACGTGACGCCGTCGACATCATAATCGCCGAACAAAACGATGCGCTCGCTCCGATCCAATGCTCTAAGCACGCGCTCAACCGCCGCGGTCATGTTCGGCAGCAGAAATGGATCGCTCAACGATTTGAGACGTGGTCGCAGGAAAGTTTGCACGTCTTCGGCAGTGGCGAAGCCCTTGCGTAAAAGCAGCCGCGCGATGCAAGCGCAGCCGCAGATTTCACTCCATGAAATCGCTCCGCCCTTGAGTTCTTCCGGCGGCGCAATGATCCAGCGCGTTTGCACCGATTACGTTATTCGCGCGCTTGAGGCTGACAAGATCGACAATAACATCGGCGGCCTACCTGGTGACGTGCACGTTGACCTCTCCCTCGCGGCGAAGCACATCGACCGCGACGTCGGTTTGGCGCCGCGTCAGAACCAAATCGACGCTGCCGTGCCCAACGCGCAGCCGCCTGATCCGCACTTCGGGCAGAAACTCCGGCAAATACGGCCCAGTAAACACGACCTCTTCACTTCGGTCGCGAATCACAAGTCCAAGGCACGCCTGCAAAAGTGGAAACACTGCGCACGAGGCCCACGTCTGCGGCGAGCACGCAACCGGATATAGCGTGGGACTCTCGCCCGGCCGCCGCGGGAATCCGCAAAACAATTCCGGCAGCCGATGGAGATCAAAAAACAGACTGGCATCGAATAAACCGGTGAGAATTTTCGCCGCTTGACGTTTCAATCCATAACGCGCGCAACCGGCCGCAATCAGCGCGTTATCGTGCGGCCAGATCGAGCCATTGTGATACGACATCGGATTGTAGCGCGCCTCGCCGCCGGCAACTGTGCGCACGCCCCAGCCGGAGAAAAATGGCTCCGCGATCAAAACCGCGGCGACGCGGCTTGCGCGCTCTTCGCTCGCGATACCGGTGAAAAGAGAGTGGCCAGCATTCGAAGTGCGCACCCGACAAAGGCGTTTGTTGCCGTCGAGCGCAAGTCCGTAGAGTCCGAGCCGATCACACCAGAAGTTTTTCTCAAACGCGCGGCGCAGTTGCTCGGCCTCATGCATTAATTGCTCGGCGAAGCTTTTCTTTTGCAACGTTTGCGCCAAAGCCGCCGCCGCGCGTTTGGCGGCGAAGACGTAGCCCTGCACTTCGCTCAACGCGATCGGCGGCTCGGCCAGCTCGCCGTCCTCATGAAAAATTGCGTCCTGCGAATCTTTCCAACCCTGATTAACGAGCCCGCGCGGCGATCGGCGCGAATACTCAACGAACCCGTCACCGTCGACATCGCCAAACTTGTCGATCCAAAGCAGCGCGCGCTCGACGTTCGGCCAGATCGATTCGATAAATTGATCATCGCCGCTACGCTCGTGGTAGGCGCCCGCCAGCATCACGAACAACGGCGTGGCATCGACCGAACCGTAATAACGGCCAAACGGCACCTCGCCCAAATGCGCCATTTCGCCGCCGCGTCTTTCGTGCAGGATTTTGCCGGGCTGCGAGTCCTGCTCGGCGTTTTCTTTCTCCGCCTGCGTGGCCGCCAAATAAGAAAGAACGCCGCGCGCAATGTTCGGATTGAACCAAAGACATTCCAGCGCGCTGATGATGCCGTCGCGGCCGAAGACGGTGCTGAACCAGGGCACACCGGCGTATGGATACGGCCCGTATTCGGTTTCGGTCCGCATCATGTGGAGATCGGCAATGGAACGATTGACCCAGTCGTTGAACTGCTCGTTGGCCGTGAAGATTTCCGGCTCGGCCAGCCTCGCGTTGCGCAGCTCAACGGCGGCTTCGCCGGCGACATCGTCATAACTGAGCGCGATTCGATTGCTGCGGACGCGCGACGCTGCATCCTCCAGCTCACAACGAATGACAAATTGATACGTCGCGTACCCACCCGGCGGAAGCTCCAGCCGATAATGAGCGCGCCCGCCGACGAGTCCGGCCGGGGCCGGATCGAGTTCGATCGACGTGCGCCGCAATTGTCGATCCAATCCTTCGTAAGCGAACTTGAGCGCGCCGTGGTTGAACTCGACGGGAAAGCGCCGGCCGCGCTTGGCGCGCGTGACGCCGCGGACTTCAAACAAATCAGCATAATCAGCGTCGAACTCGATCTCGAACAACAGATCGATGCTCGCGCGGCCGTAGTTATGGACGCGCAGCCGATCGTAGCAAGCCGCGTCCCGCAGCAACTTCGCGCGAAAAATGTGCAGCGTGCCGCGCGGGACAATCACTTGGTCGTTATGCGGGACGTCGAGGTTGGTTAGATCGACAGTCAGCAAAGCGTTGTCTTCCTTGACCGTCGAGCTCAGGAGCATCGGCCGTTTGTTGCCCAGGCGCAGCGTCAGCCGCGAAAGAAAGCGCGTGTCCTGATGATAAATCCCAAGCTCAGGCGGCCCCGGCGACTCGATGTCGCCGTAGCGGTCGAACACCGCGAAGGTGTCCCCATGCTTCAGCACGCGCGTGCGATCGTCGAGCCGCGCGGAGGTTGAAACAATGTAAAACTGGTCGTGAACCCGGATCAGCTCGTCCGTCATCCCTACGCGGCTCGCTCTCTTTCGCGCTCGATCAGTCCTTGATAAACGCGCAGGTAATCTCGCGCCATGCGCCGCGCGGTGAAGCGTTGCTCGAAAACTTCGCGGCAACGTTTGCGACTCAGCTCCGGCACGCGCTTCGCCGCCGCAACCGCGTCCGCGAGATCATCGACGACGAACCCGGTGTGGCCTTGTTCGATCACTTCCGGGACCGACCCTTGCCGGTAGGCGATGATCGGCGTGCCACAAGCCATCGCTTCAATCATGACCAGGCCGAATGGCTCCGGCCAGTCGATCGGAAACAACAACGCATAAGCATTGCCGAGAAAGTCGTCCTTCTCGCCCTCGCCGATCTCGCCGACGTATTCGACGAGCGGATCGCGCAACAGCGGCTTGATCACCTTCTTAAAGTACTCCCGGTCGACGAGATCAACTTTGGCGGCGATCTTCAGCGGAATCCCGATCCGCTTGGCTATTTTGATCGCGCGATCGACCCGTTTCTCCGGCGAGATGCGCCCGAGAAACGCGAAATACTTTCCGGGTCGCGCCCGGAATTGATAGAGGTCTTGTGGCAGCCCATGGTAGACGGTCGCTATCCATTTGGCCGTCGGCAGCGGCTCGCGTTGCGCATCCGAAATTGAGACAAGCGGCATATCATCAAATTCTGCGTAAACCGGAGCCAGATCGGGAATATCGAGCCGGCCGTGCATGGTCGTGACGTGTGTGATCGGGGTGCGTCGTGTAATCGGAAAGTGCAGGTAATCGATGTGAAAATGCACGACGTCGAATTCATTTGCCTGACGAAACACCTTCTCCAAAAGCACGACGTGGTGCGCGAGCTGGTCGATGCAATCTTTATCCAACCTCAGCGCGCGACGCGACGCGGGGATGAGCTTTGCCGCGGTGACCGAATCGCCGCTCGCGAAAAGCGTCACCTGATGACCTGCGCGCATCAGCTCCTCGGTTACGTAAGAAACGACCCGCTCCGTTCCGCCGTAACATTTCGGCGGCACGCTTTCATAGAGGGGCGCAACCTGTGCAATTCGCATTGATCAACTCAAGCGAGTACTTCAACCGACGCAAGCCGCGGCGAGCTCAATCATATTTGTGACCATGTTCCTGTGAGGCGTCGGACTTAAGGGACAGGTATGCGGCTATGTTTTTCTCGGTGACCAATTGACTCGCAATCGTTTGGCCAGGCGAATCGCGTCGAACGGTGCGTGCACTTTGGCATCGTTATCGAAGTAAACAAAAACGTCTTTTGGCAGGGATACGGCGCTGCGATGTCCGTGAGTGCCACTTCGGCTCGGAGCGCCGCAGCGCGGCGTCCCTGCCAGCCTGGCATCGCGCGGTTGCTTTCCGACGCGCCATTTGTCGATGCGCGCCGCCCACCAATCGAGCGCGCGCTCACTGTAGCCGCTCACGTAAAGTTGCTCGGCACCGTGCAGACGGATGTAAATAAAATCCGCGGTGAGATCTTCGGCGTAAGGCCATTTGCCCGCCGTGTCCGCAAACACGAACGCGATGTTGTGCCGACGCAGCAGCTCGAAAAATTCGGGTACAAGAAAACTCGGGTGCCGCACTTCAATCGCGTGCCGCACTGGCCGCGAGATGTCGATCTTAAGCAGAGCGCGCGTCTTCAGTTTGTCGTCGTGTCTTCTCGCGAGCGCCGCGGCTCCAGCCGCGTTGCGCGGCAGCAACTCGAAAAATTCCGCCAACCGTTTGGCATCAAATCCGAGATTAGGCGGCAACTGCCACAAAATCGGACCGAGCTTGTCTCGCAGCGCGAGCACCCCCGAGGCAAAGAAGTTCGCCAGCGCGGTTTCGACGCCGCGCAATTTTTTCATGTGCGTGATGAACCGCCCGCCTTTCACGGCGAAGAGAAACCGCCGGGGTGTCGCGTCGTACCAACGTTTGTAACTCGAGGGCAATTGCAGCGAGTAAAACGAGCCGTTGATCTCGATCGAGTTGAATGCGCCGCTGGCGAACTCCAGCTCGCGATGTTGCGGCAGTTCTTTCGGATAAAATTTCCCGCGCCAACCGGGGTAGCGCCAGCCCGAGATGCCGACGCGGATTTCTTCTACACGAGTGCCAGCTCGAGCTCGCGATTTGGAAGCAGCTGGTGTTTTCGGCACAGCTCGTCAAAGGCGCGCAAGCCTTCTTTCTCCTTTTCTCCAAAACTGAATCGCAAGTGCTTCCGGAAATAGCGGCGGCAAAACGCGGGATCGAACTCCTTTTCGTGTGCGACCAGCTTGTCGATGTTTGCGAGATTTTCATCGCGCAAAGCGCGTAATCGATCGCTAATCGACTTTGCATCACCGAATTCCGGTCGGATGAGCCAAAGCGCATAGACGAAAGGAAGATCGACAAGTCGTTTCCATTCCCCGCCCAGATCCCAAAACCGAAACTCCGGGCAATCGCGCCGAAAACGGATCGCCTGGTCGCCGATGAGAAGCTGCGCATCGCGAGCGGCGGGATCGAGCAGCACTCCTCGCGGCCTGTGCCGTTCCGCCAACAAGCATCTCAACAGCGCGATCGAAGTTTGCGACGCCGGGTCCAAAGCGATTTCCTGCGCGTCCGAAATTTCGCCACGATGCGCGACGATCACGCTGTAAACCGGCCCGTCTGATGAAATGGAAATGTCGTCGACAATTCGGTAGATCGGGTTGCGCAGAAATTCGAAGCTGGAGACAAGCGCGACATCGAGATCAGCGCACGCCAGTTGCGCGCAAAGCGTCGCCGGATCATCCAACACAACTTCGCCCGGCCAGCCGTGAATGAGCGGCCGCGCGTTGAGATACTTAACACAGCCGAGTCGGGCTGAACTCACAAAGTCTTCCGCTTCCTCTCAATCTTCACCTTCGTCTCTGCTTAGACCAGGACTAAGACGAAGCGGAAGAGGAAGAGTTGTTCACGCGCAGGCCAGCTCGGCCCCAGCCCGCGGCTGCGATGAGGTCGATCTTGGGCGTTCGCCGTCGAGCCGATGGTAATGACTATCGCGTTGCGCCGGCACCCGTCCCGCTTCGCGAATGGCGTGCTCGAGCGCGGCGATCGTTTGCTGCTGCGGCGTAGTCGCTCCGGCCATGTGGAAAATTTTTTCTTCCATGATCGTGCCGTGCAGATCGTCCACACCGTAATTGAGCGCGACCGAAGCCAGCGGGAGTCCCAGACTAACCCAGTACGCCGTCAAATGATCGATGTTATCGAGATACACCCGGCTCACGGCTAGATTGCGCAACTGCTCGATCGCTGAAGCGCGCTTGATGCTGGCGAGGATGCCGTGGGATTGGGAGGGCTCGAATGCGAACGGAACAAAGCCGCTGAACCCGCTGGTCTCGTCCTGGAGCTCGCGCAACTGGCGCAGGTGATCGACGCGCTGGGCGAGCGTTTCGATGTGGCCGTAAAGCATCGTGCACGTGCTGCGGCCGCCCATCCGATGCCACGTGCGATGCACGTCGAGCCATTCCGCGGCCGTTTCTTTGCCGCGACAAATCTGGTCGCGCACTGCCGGATCGAAAATTTCCGCGCCGCCGCCGGTGATCGAGCCGAGGCCGTTGTCACGCAAGATCGACAACGTCTCCGGGATCGGCATCCGGAAAATACGCTGCGCCAGATGACGGATTTCGATCGCCGTGAAAGCTTTGATGTGCAGATGCGAATCGAGCGCGCGCAGTTGGTGAAGCAGTTGCAGATACCATTCTTTTTTCAGGCTCGGATGCAGGCCGCCGACCATGTGCACTTCGGTAATGCCGAGGGGCAGCGCTTCGACGACCGCGCCGACAATCTCCTCGATCGCGTGCTCGAACGCGTGCGCGTCGCGTTTCTTCGCGGCAAAGGCGCAGAACTGGCAGGAAAGCACACAGATGTTCGAATAATTGATGTAGCGATTGTGAATGTAAGTTGCGTAGTTGCTGTTCTTGCGCTCGCGCACCACGTTGGCCAGCATCCCAACCGCATTGATGTCGGCGGCGCGGTAAAGGGTGATGGCGTCTTGGTCTGAGATCCGTTCCCGCGCCTCAACCTTTTCCGCGATGGCTCGAAGTTCCTTTGGAATAAGCAGGTAATTCATCGGCTGAAGTGCTCCCCGCGATTGCCGAGCAAGCTTGCACAGGCCTCTCAGAGCTTGCAACAAAACAATCGGCGCGCGCGGTCGTCGCGGCCGCGATTCGCGAAGCAGTCGTTTTCAGTTAGGTTTACGAGGCGCGGCGACGCACAACCCAGATACGTCTGTCACGGCAACTTCCCGCATGGACTTGAAACGAGCCGGCCGCCCCGCAGAAGAACAAGAGGACGAAGACGTACGGTTGATGGGCTTGGTCGCCCGAGGCGACATGCCGGCGTTCGAGCAACTCATCGAGCGTCATCAGGCGCTCGTCGCCGGTACGGCCGCGCGTATGTTAGGCAGCAATTCCGACGTCGAAGACATCGCCCAACAAGTTTTCATCCGCGTATGGAAGAGCGCCGCGCGCTACCGGCCACGGGCGAAATTCACCACGTGGCTGCTAAAAATCACGCGGAATCTCGTGTTCAATGAGCTGCGCCGCACCAAGCGACGCGCGCAAATGCCGCTTCAGCCCGATCCGCAGGGCGAAGAAATCCCGTTGTCGGACGAAATCACAGCCGCGCCGGACGCTTCGCTCCTGGAAAATGAACTGCAGCAAGCGATCGAGGACGCGATCACCCAACTACCCGAGACGCAACGAATGGCATTGATCCTCCGCCGCTATGAAGAGTTAAGCTACGACGATATCGCCGAGGTGCTCGACCTCTCCGTGCCCGCGGTGAAGAGCCTGCTCTTCCGCGCGCGCACCGAACTGCGCACGCGGCTGGGCAAATACATCAGCGGCTAGACCGGTGCTAAGGCAGCCGCGTTGTGCCAAACGAACAGTCCCGGCGCGGCGTCCTACCGCGCGTTCCGTGTTGAAGAAAAAAAGAGGAGGACGGACGCCTTGTGGGCGCCCGCCCCCTCTCAACCCCACATTCGTTTAGTAATTAGCGATCCTTGGCGCTGGCGTGGAACTCGACTTCACCTGCGCCTTCCTCGGGCGGCGGCGGCATTCCGGGCTTGGCGTAGTCGGCTGCCAATCCGCGTTGCGCGGTTGGTACGAGGCGGACCGCGCCTTTGGCGTTGTTCCGCCAGCCGTTTTGATCGGCAAATTCTTCGCCGGTATGATGCAGCCCGGAGACTTGGTCTTCCAACCCGGTGCCGTAGCGCTGGTCAATAATCGTCGGCGTCACGAACACGAGCAGATTGCGCTTTGTGCGCGCGTTCAGCCGTTCGGCGAAGAAATAGCCGAGGATAGGAATGTCACCAAGTACTGGCACCTTGCTCCGCGCTTTCGTCTGCTCATCCTGTAACAGGCCGCCGATCGCGAGCGTATTGCCACTTCTAATCAGAACGCTGGACTCAAGCGAACGGCTGTCGATGATCGGGCTTGCGACGGTCGCACCGGCAAACACGAAGGTAGCGTCGCCTACTTTGTTGCTGATCTCAGGCTTCACTGAAAGTGTAATGAAATCGTCCTTGTTTACCGATGGCCTAACGAGGAGGGTGTTGCCAAATTTCTTGTCCTGGAAACCGCCGAACACGGCAGTAGCGGTCTGTTCGTTGAAGTTCAGCTGTGGCACCGGCTGATTTCGGCTGATCTCGATCTTCGCCTGCTGGTTATCGGCTGTTACGATGCGCGGGTTGGCGAGAAACTCTGCATCGTTATCTTCATTCAGCAGGCGAAGGGTCGCTGACAGTTGTGGCACTGATAAAATGGCGAATTGTCCGCCGATTGAGGTCAGCTGGTGCGAAGCATCGCGAAGGAAGTCAAAGCCCTTCAACTGGCCGGTGGTTTGGTCGGTCTGGACGGTAGGCAGTTTTTCCAACTGCGGCACGCCGTTATTGACAGTAAACGAGGCCGGGGAAGAACCAGCAAACTGGAACGTTTTGGGCGTCGCTGAACCACCGAACGTGCCCGCCCAGTTAATGCCGTAGCTCTGTTTCGGATTGGCTGTCACTTCGACGAGGCGCGCTTCAATCATCACCTGCTTGGTCGGCTTGTCGATTTGCACGAACAGTTTGCGGATATTGTCGATGTTGCCGCGCGTCTCACGGAAGAAAATCGTGTTCGTGCGCTCGTCCACCTGCGGTGGATCCTTGCTCGCCAGTTGCGAGGCAATTAGCGGGACAACATCCTTGGCGCGCGAATAACTAAACTGGTAGCTGTCGCTTTCCGTCGGCTCGGCTGTGCGTTCCGCGCCAGTCTTGATGTAGTAGACGTTGTCGATCTTATCCATGAAGAGGTTCTTCGCCTTCACGATGATGGCAATTGCCTGGAGCGCGGTCACATCTTCAAGGCGCATCGTCACCGTGCCGGTGACCTGTTCACTCACGACCATGTTGATCTTGGCCTGGCGCGCGAGCAGTCGTAGCACCTGGCCGACGTCGTCGCCTTGAAACTCGCGGACGCCGACTCCGCCGTTCTCGGTCAGGTTGTCAGGCTCGACGGTAGTTGTCGTTCCTGCTGGTGACGCTGCCGCGGAAGTGCTTGTCGTTGTTGTGGTGGTCTGCGTTGCCGCCGCCGCGGGCGTACTCGCTGCGGCTGCCGAAGTCTGCGCCAAAAGAACCGGGGAACCGTCGCTTGGCTTCGTGCTTGCCGTTGTCGCTGTCGTCTGGCCCGCAGCCGCTGGACTGCCTGCCGCCGCCGGCGAGGGAGAGCTGGTTTGCGCTTGTGCTAAGGACCATGCCGCAACCAGCACCGCCGCCGCATAGCCGAGAATTTTGAATGGATTTACCATAGGTTAAGATCGATCTGGATGACTGCCGGGCTGGACTAAAGCAGGAAGCAGACCAGCCGGACGGGGCCATTTTGGACGTCGACTGTTCCTCCGCCGGAATATTATGCGGCCGAACTTGCCAATGGCTGCCGCGCCGGAAGCTCCAAAATCCAAGCTCCAAGTTCCAATTAGTCCCCGGGCAAGATACCCGCTCCCTGGGAGTTTGGAACTTCAAGTCTCCTTGGACTCGGGAATTTGGATTTTGGAATTTTACTCCGTCGGTTCAATCACCCGCCCGCGGACTCTTCGGATTTGCGTGTGATGGGTGAGCACATGCACGCGCCCATCGCTGCCCCGGAAAAACGCGCTCAATAACCAGCTTACAAGCGAGATCACGATCGCGCCCCAGAACGCGCTCCCAAAGCTGTCCACATGAAAGCCGATCACGATGCTCGGCACCAGATACAGCATCAGCCCATTGAGAATCAGGATGAAAAAACCGAGCGTGAGCAAAATCAGCGGCGCGCTGAGCAGCAACAGCACCGGCCTAACAAACGCGTTCAAAATGCCAAGCAAAAGCGCCGCCCCGATCAGCGCCGCCACTGTATCATAGCGAATCCCGTGAATCAGTGATGACGCCACCATCACTGCCACTGTCGTGATTGCCCAACGGAAAACAAAATGACGCACATGTCGATCTTACGGTGAAACGATCTCTCCGCCAGTTTGCAGGATTCTCTCATGCTCGTGCTCCTGTTAGTGATCGGTGATCGTGACGGCTGGTTGCCTCCTCGACTGCCAGAAAAACTACTTGCGAACATTCCGACCCGCGCTAATCGGATTAGCCTGTGCCGAGAAAAACGAAAACCAACGAAACCGAAAAGAACGGCGCGAACACCCCGTCCGTGAATTCCGAATCGAAAAAGCGCCGCTCAGCTGCCAAACGACTGATGCGCAAGAAACCCGCCGTGAGTGCGCGAAGACCCAAACCGACGGCGAATTCAATTGCGCTCACGTCCGCCGCTGAACCGTCGGACGACATGATCCGGACGCGCGCCTACTTCATCGCCGAGCGCCGCCATCGCCTCGGCCTCCTCGGCGACGCGAGCAGCGATTGGCTCGAAGCCAAACGCCAGCTTCTCTCCGAGCTCGGGCCGCGCTAGCCTCAAGCCTGACCGCGGAGGACGCAGAGTTCGCAGAGCCAGAATGCGCCAAAGACCGTATCGGTAGCGACGGTCTATGACCGCCCGTCGAATTTGCTCAGCGCTCGTATTAGCACCGGCTTCACCACTCGTCACTCGTCACATGTCACTCGTCACTTCACCTAATCTCTTCCATCCCCGGCACGGCGCGCCGCGCCGTCTCCAGCAGCCGATTCATCCGAAACGGCTTCGCTACCAGCCCGGCCACGCCCGGCTCCTTCAACAGCTCGCGCGCGCGTTCCTCGTCCGCCTTCCCCGACACGAGCAGGAGCGGCGGCAAATCTCTCGGCGGCTCGGCATGGTTGTAGGCTTTGCCGATGAGAAAAAAGAGCATCGCCCCGTCGATCATCGGCATCTGGAAATCGAACACGAACAGGTCGTAATTTTTCCGCAGCGCCAGCTCGAAGCCGTATTCCGGACGCGGCGACGTGTCGACTTCACAGCGCAACGACGCCGTGAACGCCTCCCGCATCATGCGCAAAAGCACGACCTCATCGTCCACGATCAAAATCTTCTTCGCCTCCGCCTCGCTCACCGTCCGGAATTTTTAACCACGAAGACCACGAAGGTCACGGAGGATTTGAATCCGGTACTTTTAATTCACCGCCCGCTCGCTGCCGCTCGGTAGAGAACACGGAGAACACAAAGACAAAACAAAAAAATCTTCCTCTTCGGCTGAATTTTTGCCTTCTCTCCGTGACCTCCGTGATCTCTGTGGTTAAATCCAACTGATGGACAGCGCGCTTGTCGATCTTAGGAACGCGTTGCGCGAACGCCGCACGATTATCGCCGACGAACAAAGCCGGCGCGAGGCGACCGCGCACATGGCACGGTTAAAAGAAGTTTCCGAAAAGATCGACCGCCTCGCTGCTGCTCTCCCCCGCCCGCTTGATCCGCAATTCGCCCACTACCTCAACCGCAAAAGCTACGACAAAGCCCTCGAGTTTTTGGAAGGCGCCGCCGGCGTTAGTTAAAATGAATTAGCCGTTTACTTCGCAAGATTAACGTTCACCACTTTCCCGTCACGATCACGAACTTCTGTAAGGGGATCACCTCCGCCAAATCGGCGCGGCCGACCGATTTGTCTAATTGAGACCGCCCAGTGCCGTCCGTGAGCATGAATGCGGCGAAAGCACGACCTTAAGTGACTCCTCGAAAACGCGCTTCCCAATCGCGACGACCTCATCCTTAGTCATTCGCATAGGCTCCGCTTGAGAAATAATAGCGAATAAACCCACCAGCGAGCCGCCAATTAGCAGACGAATATTTAGAATCAAACGTCGCGCGTCTAGCGCGAATACAGCTCGACGATCAACTGTTCGTTGACGATGGGCTGCATTTCTTCGCGGGAGGGGATGTGGGCGACTTTGCCTTTGAGGGCGTCGCGATCGACGGTCAGCCAGTCGGGCACGGGGACGATCTGGGTGAGGTCGAGGTTGCGGACGACGAGCTGACGCGATTTTGGTTTGTCTTTGATCGCGATCTCGTCGCCGGCTTTGACGTTATAGGCAGCAACGTTAACGGTGCGGCCGTTCACCAGCACGTGCCCGTGGGACACGAGCTGACGCGCGGCGGCGCGGGTGTTGGCGAAGCCGAGCCGGAAGACGACGTTGTCGATTCGGGTCTCGAGCAACTGGAGCAGCGTCTCGCCGGTCACGCCGCGTTTGCGCAACGCACTCTGGAAAATGCGGCGGAACTGGCGCTCGAGCAGCCCGTACTGGTAACGCAGCTTTTGTTTTTCACCGAGCGAGATCGCGTAATCGGATTGCTTCCGACGCGAGCCTTTCGGGCCGTGCATCCCGGGCGGATAATTTTTCCGCTCGAGCGATTTGGATGAACCGAAGATCGGCACGCCGTAACGGCGGCTGACTCTTGTTTTGGGTCCGGTGTATCTAGCCATGACAAGAAGGGTTACGTGGTTACAAAGGTTACATCGTTACATCCGGAACGCTCCGCTGCTTGTAGCGACCCACCTTTGCAACGTTGTAACTCTTGTAACATTTTTAACTTAGACCCTCCGCTGTTTGGGTGGGCGGCAGCCGTTGTGCGGGACGGGCGTGACGTCGCGAATGACGGTAAGATCGAGGCCGATAGCTTGAAGAGCGCGCACGGCTGATTCGCGTCCGGCGCCCGGGCCTTTCACACGCACTTCGACTTCTTTCAGTCCGTGGCCCATCGCCTGACGCGATGCGTCCTGCGCGACCATCTGCGCCGCATACGCGGTGCTTTTGCGGGAGCCTTTGAAGCCGACCTTACCCGCGCTCGACCAACCGATCACCCGTCCCTGCATGTCGGTGATCGTGACAATGGTATTGTTGAACGTCGCGAGCACGTGCGCGATGCCGGAGTGAACGTTCTTGGCGCCCTTCGCCTTGACGATTTTTACCGGCTCGATGGCTTCGCCGGTCAGTGAGAGATCTTCCTTCGGCGGCGCAGCGGCCGCCGATGCGGCTTCTTCCTTGCGCGCTTTAGCCGGTTTCTTTGCTGCGGGCTTCGCTTCCTCGGTTGCCGGAGCCTGAGGAGTCGGGTTCTCCGGATCAGCCGCTTTCACGGCGGGCTTCTTCTCCGCTTTCGGTGTCTTCGGTTCTTTTGGTTCAGCCATTGTTGAAAAAATGCAAGCGGGACGCTTGCGCTACTTTAAACCTTACCCGCTTTCGCCTCCGGGTTACGGATCACACCGACGGTCTTGCGCGGCCCCTTGCGCGTGCGCGCGTTTGTCGATGTTCGCTGGCCGCGCACCGGGAGGCCCCTGCGGTGGCGAATGCCGCGGTAACAATTGATCGCTTGGAGCCGTTTCAAATTACCCTGCACTTCGCGACGCAGATCGCCTTCGATCGGGATCTTGCTGTTGGTGATCGCGTGAATGATCTCGTTCAACTGTTGTGGACTCAGATCTTTCGCGCGCGTGTTCGGGTCGATGTTGGTTTGCTCGAGAATTCGACGGGAGGTTGAGAAACCGATCCCGTAAATGTAGGTCAGCGACGCTTCGATGCGTTTGTCGGCCGGAATTTCAACTCCAAGTAGTCTGGGCATGTTCTATTTCAGATTGCAGATTTCAAATTGCAGATGGCTTCAGGTTCTCGTTTATCGTCACTAACCTTGCCTCTGTTTGTGCCGTGGATTTTTGCAAATCACGCGGACGACGTTTTTGCGCTTCACGATCCTGCAGCTAGCGCAAAGCCGTTTCACTGATGGTCGCACTTTCATAAAAAAATCTGGGTGATTGTCGATCTAACGAAAAACGCGAACGCGCGCGTTTCGCGATCATTTCTGGCGGTAAGTGATCCGCCCCTTCGACAAATCGTAGGGGGAAATCTCTAGCATAACTTTGTCGCCTGGCAAGATGCGAATGAAGTGGAGCCGCATTTTGCCTGAAATATGAGCGAGCACCTTGTGACCGTTGGGCAACGCGACGCGAAACATGGTGTTGGGCAGCAGCTCCACGACTGTGCCCTCTACTTCAATTGCGTCTTTGCGTGCCATGTCAAAATTTCCGGCGCCTCATCGGTGATGAGGACGGTGTGCTCGAAATGGGCCGAGGGTTGACCGTCGGCGGTGCAGGCCGTCCAGCCGTTATCGAGCAGGATGACCGCTTCGGTGCCGGAATTGATCATCGGCTCGATCGCGAGCGTCATGCCCGGCTTCAACTTTGGCCCGGTGCCGCGCCGGCCGTAATTCGGAATCTGCGGTTCCTCGTGCAATTTACGACCGACGCCGTGCCCGACGAATTCGCGCACGACGTTGAAATGGTTCCGGCGCGCTTCGTCTTCGATCTCGGCGCCAATGTCCCCGAGTCTGCGCCCCACGTACGCGACTGCGATCGCGCGTGCAAGTGCGGCCTCAGTCGTGCGGAGCAAACGCTCTGTGCGATCGTCAACGATTCCGACTGAAACCGTCATCGCGTTATCACCGACCCAACCGTCCTGAATGATTCCGATGTCAAGCTTGACGATATCGCCGTATTGAATCCGGCGCTGACTGCCGATGCCGTGGATGACTTCGTCGTTGAGCGAAATGCAAATATTGCCGGGGAAAACGCGATGGCCGAGGCGATAGCCGAGGAACGCGCTCTTGACGTTTGCTTGCTGCATGAAGGCGGCGGCGGCTTCATCCACTTCCTTCGTCGAGATGCCCGGACGCACAAGCTCGCTCACCTTATCGAGAATCTCGCTCGCCGTGCGACAGGCTTGCCGCATCTTTTCGACTTCGCGCGCGCTCTTGATCGGAATCATGCCAGCACCGTCTCTTCGATCAGGCCCGAAATGTCGGCGAACACAGCTTCCCGGTCGCGGTTCCCGTCGATCCGGTGCAAAATCGACATCTTGCGATAGAAATCGGCCAGCGGCTGGGTTTTCGTGTTGTACTCGGCAAGGCGCTTTTGCAGCACGGTCAGATCGTCATCCATCCGGCGCTCCAGATGGCCGTCGCAATAAGGACAAACCGCGCGCTCAGAAAATATCGCGGCGTTTGCGCTCGTGACGAACCCGCAACTGCGACATTGCAATCGTCCCGAGATGCGTTCGCGCACGGTCGTTTCCGAAACCTCGAGCCAGAGCGCCAGGTCGAGCGCGGTCCGTAATCGAGCGAGAATTGACGACAAGCTCTCGGCCTGTGGCAGCGTGCGCGGGAAACCATCGAACACGAAGCCATGACTCCCGTGTAGGCGCAGCCAGTCTTCAATCAGCTCGATGATGATCTCGTCCGAAACGAGATCACCGCGCTGAAGTGTCTCCGCCGTTTTCAGCCCGAGCGGCGTCCCGAGGTCTTTTTCCCGCCGCAAAATCGCGCCCGGTGAAGTGACCGGAATCCCGAACTGACGGGTGATCATTTCGGCTTGTGTGCCTTTGCCGGAGCCCGGCGCGCCGAGGAGAACGAGCCGCCGCTTCACTTCGAGGCGAGAAAAGCCGCGACCCCGCCAATGATCACGACAGCGATGCCGACGTAGAGCCACATCAAAACTCCGCGTCCCGCCGCTTCCCCGCGCGCGTAGGTCGCGCGATCGAACGCGCGCCCACGAATGCGCCCCTTGCGCAGGAAGCCATCATAATGTCGCTGGATCAAATGCGTTTCCACCTGCCGCATCGTGTCGAGCATTACGCCGACAACAATCAGCAAACTCGTGCCGCCAAAAAATTGCGCCGTGATCGTAGGCACGTGTAGTCCCTGGCTGAGCAAGCTGGGCAAAACCGCGATGATCGTGAGCGCGATCGCGCCCGCGAACGTGAGGCGTGACATTGTTGTGTCGAGAAACTTCGCGGTCGGCTCGCCTGGTCGCACGCCGGGGATGTAACCGCCGTATTTTTTTAAATCGTCCGCGATCTGGGTCGGCTGGAACTGCGTTGCGACCCAGAAATAGCTAAAGAAGAAAATCATCGCCGCGAGTACGACGTAGTGCGGCCAGCCATTGGAGAGCGCGGCCGCGATTTTTGCCGCAAAGGGGCTGCTCTTGAAAGCGTAACTGACAATGGTCGTCGGAAACAAAAGCAGCGCCCACGCGAAAATGATCGGCATGACGCCGGAGTAATTGACCTTCAGCGGCATGTATTGGGTCTGGCCGCCGTACATTTTCCGCCCGACCACACGCTTGGCGTACTGCACCGTGATTTTGCGCTGGCCTTGCGTAATCGCGATCACGCCGGCGATCACCAGGACCAAAAAGAAAATCATCAACACCAACACCATCGGGTTGACTTGGGTGGCTGCTCCGCCGCTGGGCACAAACGTTTTCCACGCCTGGGCCAGCGCCGCCGGCAAGCGCGCGACGATACCGATGGTGATGATGAGCGAAATACCATTGCCGATGCCGCGCTCGGTAATCTGGTCGCCCAGCCACATGAGAAAAAGCGTGCCGGTAGTGAGCGAGATCACCGTGACAATCCGGAATGTCCATCCGAGATCGTCTACCAACGGAATGCCAAGCTGCCGGATCGTGTCCGTGATTCCGGGCAAAGTGATATGATACGACTCAGGATGCTGAAATGAGACGGCCAGCATGTAGCCTTGAAAAATGCAAAGTGCGACGGTGGCGTAGCGCGTCATCTGCATGATCTTCTGGCGCCCGCCGTCTTCACGCGCGAGCCGGCTGAGCCGCGGAATCACCGCGGTCAAAAGCTGCATCATGATTGACGCGCTGATGTAGGGCATGATGCCTAGGGAAAACACGGCGCAGTTCTCGAGCGCGCCGCCGCTAAATAAATTGAACAGCGCCGCGATTTGGCCGCCTGTCTTTTCGGTCAAGGCCGTGCGGAACCATTCCTGGATGACGGCCTGATTAACGCCCGGCGTGGTGATTGCCGCGCCGAGGCGCACGATCACGATCACCGCGAGCGTGAACAAGATGCGCCGGCGCAGCTCCGGGATTTTGAGCGTGTTTACAAAAGCCGAAACCATTCGCTAAATCTGGAACAACTCACATCGAGCGCTAGCTCTTCCGCGATTTTTTCTTTGGCTTCGCTTTGGCCGAAGTTTTCTTTGTCGATCTTCTCTGTGGCAGCCCTGAAAGCTTTCCGGGCTGCTCAGCCTCGTCGTCCGCAGGCGACACGCCTGCCTCTACCGCGGGCGCGCGTCGCTCGCGCAGCGTGATCGTACCGCCAGCTTTCTCAACTTTTTCGCGGGCGCTTGCGCTCACTTTATCGGCTTCGATCGTGAGCCCGTGTTTCAATTCGCCGCCACCGAGAATTTTGATTCCGTCGAAACCGCCCCGGACGAGTTTTGAGTCGCGAAGTAACTGCTCGTTCACGGTCGTGCCGGTTTTGAAATCTGCGAGATCGGCAAGATTAACAATCGCGTAGCGCTTGTGAAAGGCGGCATTGTTAAAACCCCGCTTCGGCAAACGCCGGATCAGCGGCATCTGACCGCCTTCGAATCCGAGGCGGATACTGCCGCCCGAGCGGGCTTTCTGACCTTTGGTGCCTTTGCCGCTGGTCTTGCCGTGACCTGAGCTTTCACCGCAGCCGAGCCGCTTGGTTCGGTGCCGGGCGCCGGGCCGCGGCTGCAAATTATGTAGACGCAACATTTTGCTCTGCCTTTCCGTCGCCACCCTTGATACCGCGTGCCCGCAAGATCTCGTCGCGTCGGCGCAACGCTTGCAAGGCGGCCATCGTCGCTTTCACGACATTGGCGTGGTTGCTCGAGCCGAGCGATTTCGCGAGCACGTCGCGAATCCCCGCGGCCTCGACCACCGCACGCACACCGCCGCCCGCGATCACGCCCGTTCCCGGCGACGCCGGCCGCAGCAAGACGCGGCCGCCGCCGAATTCGCCGATCGTCTCATGCGGAATCGTGTTTTCGTGCAAAGAAACTTTCACCATCGACTTGCGCGCTGCTTCGGATGCCTTGCGGATCGCTTCCGAAACTTCGTTCGCTTTCCCGAAACCATAGCCCACCCTGCCGTCGTGGTCGCCGGCCACGATCAAGGCGCTAAAGCTGAAACGCCGCCCGCCTTTCACAACCTTGGCGCAGCGATTGATGAACACGACTTTTTCCGTCGTGTCGCCTTTTGCGGCGGGCCCTCTGTCGGCGCTCCGCGAATCGGGACGTCTGCCTGGAATCATTTGTGCCATCGCTAAAATTTCAATCCGACTTCGCGCGCCGCGTCGGCCAGCGCTTTGACTTTGCCCTGATACTGGAAACCGCCACGATCGAACACGACCTTGTCGATCTTTTTGCCGAGCGCGCGTTCGGCAATTACTTTGCCGACGACCTCGGCGGTCGCGCGATTCGCGGCTGGTTTGTTTTTCCCAATCACGTCTTTCTCCGCCGTCGAAGCAGCGACCAGGGTTTTCGCAGCGTCATCGTCGATCACCTGCGCGTAAACATGTTTGCCAGAGAAGAAGATCGACAATCGCGGCCGCGCGGCTGTGCCGGAAATTTTTTGTCGAATGCGCCGATGCAAACGCGTGCGAGCTGACTTTCGATTGAACGTCGCCATAAATTACTGGACGGTCTTGCCCTCCTTGCGCCGGATCTGCTCGCCCACGTAACGCACGCCCTTTCCTTTATAGGGCTCGGGCGGATAGAACCGGCGAATATCGGCGGCGACTTGACCGACGAGTTTTTTATCGACGCCTTCAATCGTGATCTTGGTCTGATCGGCGACGCTAATTTTGATCTCCTTCGGAATCGGAAACAGCACCGGGTGCGAAAACCCGAGGCTCAGGTTCAGGTTCGAACCTTGCACCGCAGCTTTGAAACCTACGCCCTCAATCTCAAGATTTTTTCTGAATCCTTCGCTCACGCCCTGCACCATATTGTGAACGAGAGCGCGCGAGAGACCATGCAATGCTTTCGCGCTGCGGCTCTCGGCCGAGCGCGCGACCACGACCCGGTTGTTGTCGATCTTCGCCGAAATCGCGGGCGGCAGCTGCCAGTTGAGTTTTCCTTTTGGCCCTTCGACCGCGACGCCGCCGTCATTGTCGATGTTGACTTTGACCTTGTCAGGAATGTCGATCGCTTTGTTTCCGATTCGTGACATAAAAATTTACCAGACGTAGGCGAGCAGTTCGCCGCCGACCTTTTGTTTCTTCGCTTCGCGTCCCGATAAAACACCGCGCGACGTCGAAAGAATCGCGATTCCCATCCCGCCGAGCACGCGCGGGATTTCATCGGTCCCGACGTACCGGCGCAAGCCGGGACGACTCACGCGGCGCAGGCCCGTGATCGCGCTCGTTTTGTCGACGAGTTTGTTCGTGATCTTGATCCGCGGATGCGCCGCGCTCGTATCGATCGCGTAATCGGTGATGTAACCTTCGTCCTTCAAAATCCGCGCGATGTCCGCCTTGATCTTCGAATAGGGCACGACGATGTCGCTCTTCTGCGCGCGCACGCCATTGCGCACACGAGCCAGCAGATCGGAAATCGGATCAGTTACAGCACTCATTTCAATCAGGTGGGCTGCGCGGCGACGGATCCGCCGTCGGACGGACTGGCCGTGGCGAGCTTGCGGGCCCGGTCGCTGAACGGCATGCCCATCTCGCTCAGGAGCGATTTGGCTTCCTCGTCCGTCCGCGCGGTGGTGACAATGGTAACATCAAAACCGATGTTGCGCTTGATTTTATCGAGCTCGACCTCCGGGAAAATCGTCTGGTCAGCCACGCCGAGCGTGTAGTTTCCGTGCCGATCGAAACACCGCGGCGACACGCCGCGAAAATCGCGGATGCGCGGGAGCGCTGCGTTGATCAGGCGCTCGAGAAACTCATACATGCGCTCGCCGCGAAGCGTCACTTTCGCGCCGATCGCCTGGTCTTTGCGCAGCTTGAAATTGGAAATGCTTTTCTTGGCCCGGGTCTCGACCGGCCGCTGGCCGGTGATCAAGGCCAGCTCCGCTTTCGCTTCTTCGAGCGCGGTTTTCACGTCGCTTTGCGAACCGACGGAGGTGTTGATCACGACCTTTTCCACTTTCGGGATCTGGTGAACGTTTTTGTAGCCGTGCCGCTGCTGCAGCGTCGGCACCACCTTCTCTCTGTAGTGGCGGTAGAATTCGTTCTGCTCTTTCACGTTGTTTCTTTCGCTTTCTTTTTCTTCTCCGCCGCCGGTTTTTCACCGCGCTCGAGCAGCTTCACATTCGAAATGTGAATCGGGCCTTCGCGCTCGGCGATCTTGCCGCTCGGGTTGTCCTGCGATTTGCGCAGATGTTTCTTGATAATGCGCACGCCTTCAATGAGCACCTGGTGCTTGCGCGGAATCACCTGCAGGATCCGGCCGGACGATCCCCGAAAGTTACCAGAGATTACCTCAACCTGATCGCCTTTCTTCACGTGAAACTTGACTCGGTTCATAAAACTTCCGGCGCGAGCGAAACGATCTTCATGAAATTTTTCTCGCGCAATTCGCGCGCGACCGGCCCGAAAATGCGCGTGCCCCGCGGATTCAGATCCTTGTCGATGATCACGATCGCATTGTTATCGAAGCGCAGGAGCGAACCGTCGTCACGCTTGATTGGCTGACGCGTCCGGACCAGAACCGCGCGCACAACTTCGCCTTTTTTAACCGTGCCGGTCGCGCTCGCCTCTTTCACGTTGGCGGTAATGACGTCGCCGATACCGGCATAGAGCGTCGCTTTACCGATCACGCCGATCATCGTGGCCATGCGCGCGCCGCTATTGTCGGCTACGTCGAGTCTGGATCGAATCTGCACCATAAGATCGACAATTATTTTTGGAGGACCTCCACAAGGCGCCACCGTTTCAATTTGCTCAGCGGTCGCGTCTCCATAATCCGCACGGTGTCGCCGGTCTTTGCCTTGTTCTGCTCGTCGTGCGCGTAAAACTTTCTCATCTGCTTGACGATCTTGCCGAAGCGTGGATGCGGCACCCGCGTGACCGTTTGCACGACGATCGTCTTGTTCATCTTGTCCGAAATCACTTCACCCACGCGCGTCTTGCGATGCGCGCGAGTAAAACGCGCCGGCAACGGCGGCGGCTGAGGCTCTGGCTGTATCGGTTGTTCGGCCATAAATTACCTCTGGTTCCTCGCTACCGGTTCGGCTGCAGCTTCGGCCGGTTGTTTTGCCCGCCGTGTCAGTACCATTTCAATGCGAGCCACGTCGCGCCGGAGCAAACGCAATCGACTCGGCTGTTCGAGCTGCCCACTCTGCTGCTGCAATCGCAGATGCAACCTTTCCTGCCGCAAGTCGCGACGCTTGGTCAGCAACTCGTCCGTGCTCATCTCAATGAGTTCCTTCATTTTCATTGTTTGTTAAGCGGCGGCGACGTGATGACGGCTGATGAATTTTGTGCGCACCGGGAGTTTATCCGCGGCGAGGCGCAACGATTCGCGCGCGACCGACTCCGGCACGCCATCGAGCTCGAACAAAATGTTGCCTGGTCGCACGGTTGCGACCCAGTGTTCCGGTTGACCTTTACCCTTGCCCATACGCGTCTCGGGCGGTCGGGCGGTCACCGATTTGTCGGGAAAAATGCGAATCCAAAGTTTGCCTTTGCGCTTCATATTGCGGGTCAACGCCACGCGTGCGGCTTCGATTTGTATGTTCGTGAGCCACGCGCGCTCGAGCGTCTGCAGCCCGAACTCGCCAAAGTCGATGCGGAGATTGCGCGACGCCGTTCCCTTGCGGCTTCCCCGCTGGGACTTGCGATACTTCACACGTTTGGGCATCAACGGCATAAATTTTCTCCTTAACCTGCAGCAGGCTGCGGCTCGGGCGGCGGAGGAGGTGGCGGCGGAGCGGATGGTGCCGGAGTTTCAACCGGCGCTTCTTCTTTCTTACAAATCCAGCATTTGACGCCTATTTTGCCGTAAACTGTGTTCGCCTCGGCGAAACCGTAGTCGATGCCGGTGCGCAGCGTATGCAACGGCACTTTGCCTTCGCGATACCATTCCGAGCGCGAGATTTCCGCGCCGTTCAACCGGCCAGAGGAGCGTAACCGGATCCCGAGCGCGCCAAAATCCATCGCGGTCTGCACGGCTTTTTTCATGGCGCGGCGATAGGCGATGCGTCGCTCGATCTGCAACGCGACGTTTTCGGCGACTAACTGCGCGTCCAATTCGGGCGTCTTGATCTCCTGGATGTCGATCTTGATTTGTTTGCCCTGCGCCATCTTGGAAATCTCTTCCGTCATTTTTTCGATCTCGGCGCCTTTGCGCCCGATCACGATGCCGGGACGCGCCGTGTGGATCGTGACGCGAATCGAGTTCCAGGCGCGCTCGATCACGATCTTGGCCACGGCGGCGAACTGCAGCTTCTTCTTCACGTAATCGCGAATCCTGAGATCGCTGTGGAGAAACTCCGGCAGCTCCTGCGGCGACGCGTACCAGCGTGATCGCCAGTCGCGGTTCACGCCAAGTCTGAATCCAATCGGGTTAACTTTTTGTCCCATAAGGCGGCGGCGGAGTGATGAAGTGTTGGAGTAATGGAGTAATGAAACCAAAGCGCAGAGAATGGGTCGCCATTACTCCAGCACTCCAATACTCCATTACTCCAGAAAGTTGTTTAGAACGCATAAATTTACTTCTTCGTTTTCTTTGCCGGCTTCTTCTTACCTTTCGGCTTTTTCTCAGCGGCCGGCTCTTCAGCCTTCTGTTCTCTACCAGCGGCTTTCTTTTCCTGCTCCTCCTTGGCTTTGCCCGTCTCGACCGGGATTTCGTCGCTCAACACGATGCGGATGTGACTCGTGCGTTTCAGAACGCGGCTGGCGCTGCCCCGCGCGCGCGACATGACCCGCCTGAACGTCGGACCCTCGCCAACAATCGCTTCTTTGACGACGAGACCGTCGGGCTTGAGATTGGCGTTGTTTTCCGCGTTGGCGATGGCGCTCTTGAGGGTTTTGTTGATCAGCAACGCTGCCTTCTTCGGCGTAAAGGCAAGGACATCGAGCGCGGCCGAGACGGGCAGGCCCTGAATCTCGCGGGTGACTTCGCGCACCTTAAACGGCGAAATCCGCGCATATTTATATGTCGATCTTACTTCCATCGCTGTGCCATAAGTTAAAAAGTTAAAAGAATTACAAAGTTACAACCGCCGGCCGATACCATTGTGACGTTGTAATTGTTTTAACCCTCTTCACTTCAAACTCGCATTCCGCTGGGCGTCGACCTCGAGGCGATCACCCACTTTTATTTTTTCGTTTTGAGAATCGAGTTCTTCGATGATCGCGCCGCAAATTTGCTGACGCACGTCGACCACGCGCAGGGTCGCGATCCTTTGTTCGCCGCGCGTCACCCGCAGCGGCATGCCAATCTTGACGCCCTGTTTCTCGCCCAGGTTGGCAACGACAAGCGACCATTCTTCCTTCACGCTGATCACGCTGCCGTTGAGCAGACTCGGCTGCACTTCTTCGACCGCCGCATTCGCTGCCTTGGCGACGAGGGCAGTGGCGCCGCGCAATTGCTCTTCCACGTCCATGCGCACCTGAGCATCGCCGCCTTCGGCGGTTTTCAAGTAACGCAACATCGCTTCGTGCAGCCGCAGCATTTGATCACGATATTCGTCCCGCTCCTTTTGCGCGACCTGCAGATCGCTCACCGCGGCGAGCAATCGTTGCTCTAATTTCGCCCGGTCTTTGCTCGCCGACGCCAGCCCGAGCGCTTCCATGCGCAGGTTCAGGTCGGAAAACTTACGGCGAAACAGTTCCGCTTCCGCGTTCGACTCGGCAAGGCTGTCGGTCAACGTTTTAACCGATTCCTGCTGGATCGACAATTGCCGTTGGAGCTCCTCGTTCTGCGCCAGCAACGCATCGGCCGTCACCGCGTATTCCGCGTGCTCCATTTTCGATTCTGACAAAGAACTGTTTCCCTGCGCCGCCAATCCTCCGACCGGCAACAGCGCACCCAACACGATCGTCGATTGCCGACCGAGTGCTCTTCCGAGCAATCGAAAATCGAAAATCGAAAATCGAAAATTCAAATTTTACTTGGTCACCTTCGCCGTGTGCGAGCCGTGTTTCTTAAACACGCGCGTCGGCGAAAATTCGCCGAGCTTATGGCCGACCATGTTCTCGGTGATGAACACGGAATGAAAAATCTTCCCGTTGTGCACCAAAAACGTGTGCCCGACAAAATCCGGCGTCACCATCGAGCGCCGCGACCAGGTCTTGATCGCCTTTTTCGCGCCCGCGGCGTTCATCTTGTCGATCTTCTCCAGAAGATGCGTCTCGACGAAGGGTCCTTTCTTTAATGATCT